>JBMYWX010000234.1:0-5164 GCA_049607825.1 Nitrospirales bacterium | reverse complement strand
TCTTTAAAATGACGTCATGGTAAGTTTCTGGCCACAAATCCGCATGAGGAATTTCTTTGCATTCTGTTGACATGGCTATGTCTCCTGTTGAAAGAACGTAACACCACGCCGTTTTCGTCCTTAACTTGGTAGGCAACTAGACGCTTGCCCCTATCTGGCAATAGACTACCAAGCTTCGTAGGGAGTAGAGGAGTTGAAGGAATTATAGATTCCTAACTCTGCAGTTGATACATCTGGCACTGTTCACCCCTTCTTCTCCAAAAACACCATCTGCAACCCAATCATCGTCTTCGCATCACGTATCGTCCCATCTTTGATTTTGTCGATAGCCTTTTCAAGTGGCCATTCAAGAATTTCAAGCACTTCATCGGCATCCAGGTGTTGCTCACCTTTCACGAGCTCTGACCCTTTATAAATGTGGATCACTTCATCAGTGAAACCCGGTGCGGTGAAAATACTGGTGAGCAATTCCAATTTTCCAGGTCGATAACCAATTTCTTCTTCAAGTTCACGACGCGCGCAATCAAGAGGATCTTCCTTCGGATTCAACTTCCCAGCTGGAATTTCATAGATGTATCCATCTGCAGCATGACGATATTGACGGATTAAGACAACCGTCCCGTCATCTTTGATTGGAACGACTGCCGACGCACCTGGGTGACGAATCATCTCTAAATCGGCCGTCACTCCATTTGGGAGAGTGACTGTATCGATATTATATGTGAGAAACTTTCCGGTATAGATATGCTTAACATTCATTCGATTATTGCAGATTCGGATAGAAGCTAGTTGGAGGCTTTTCGTTTATAGAATGGGGCTTTGACAACTACAGCAGGTACCTTCTTCCCACGCACTTGAATCGTAAGCGGTGAGCCTTCACACGAATGCTGTGGAGAAACATACCCCAACCCTATGCCTTTTTGAAGAATGGGAGACAAGTTTCCACTACTGACCTGGCCAACAAGTTCATCTTGGACATAGATGGCCATATCATGACGAGGCACGGCTTTTTCAAGTAACTCGAATGCGATTAGTCTTCTACTTGGACCATCCTCTCTTTGCTTTTTCAGGACAGTCGATCCGATAAATTCCGACTTCTGAAACCCCACGACCCATTCGGCTCCGGCTTCGACTGGCGTGGTTTCTTCTGTCAGATCATTGCCGTAGAGGAAATACCCCATATCGAGACGCAAAAGGTCTCGCGCACCAAGGCCAGCGGGTTTTAACCCATGCGATTTTCCAACTTGAATCAGACGTTTCCAGAGATCACCAGCTTGATCTGCCGACAGATACAATTCGTACCCAAGTTCACCCGTGTAGCCAGTACGTGTAATAAGGACATTGCCACCTGACACCATCGTATCAAGACACCAACGTGGCTTAAGATCTTCAAGCGAATCATTATCCAGAATTTCACGCAAAATTGATTTGGATGACGGGCCTTGAAGCGCTAGCTGTGCCATCTGTGGTGAACGGTCATGAAACGTAAACCCATTCGGTCGTTTGGCCTGTTGCTTAGATAACCATTGGCTAATTTTTTCTCGATTTGAGGCATTCACACACAAGAGATATTCGTCAGAACCAGTTCGATAGAGAAAGACATCGTCTTTGATCCCACCCTCAGGGTTACAGACCATTGAGTATTGAGCTTGCCCCACTGACAGCTTGGCCACATCATTGGTTGTAACCCATTGTAAAAAATCGAGTGCGCCCTTTCCAGAAAACAAGAGACGACCCATATGACTGACGTCAAATAGGCCAGCTTGACCACGAACCGTATGGTATTCATCAATGACTCCGGTATATTGGAGTGGCATCGACCAGCCAGCAAAATCTACAAGTTTGGCTCCATGTTTTTGATGGGCTTGATATAGAGGTGTTTTATTCATATACGACTAGATTTTTCATGCATTCAGTGAGCAGTTTAACGGACCTCGAGCAACTCAACATCAAACAGTAATGTTGCATTCGGAGGAATGACGCCACCAGCTCCTCGTGAACCGTATCCTAAATTAGGTGGAATAGTCAGTTTGCGGGTTCCACCAATTTTCATCCCAGCTACCCCTTCATCCCAACCCTTAATGACCCGACCTGCGCCAAGCGGAAATGAAAACGGATCATTGCGGTCTTTTGAACTGTCAAACTTTTTCCCATCTGTTAACGTTCCAGTATAATGCACCACAACGAGATCACCTTTGGCCGCTTCCCGTCCTTCACCAACTACCACATCGACATATTTCAATCCAGATGGTGTTGTCACGACTTTCTCTTCATCTGCATACACGAGACTCAGGCTGTTGAAGACTACAGCTACCATAAAAACCATAATGAGCCCTATGTTCAATTTACGACGCATGTTCTTTGTCCTTTCCTTCTAAAGAAACATCAATATTCATTCAAGCAGAAGTGACTTCCTCCTGAGGATCACAAAATAGGGCCACACTCGCCGTATAGCCATGAAGGAAGTTTTTCCCTCCAACTGGGCCTATTTCTCCACCGGCAAAAAATCCGGCTACAGGGACAAGTCCCAATTGATCGTGCACGGTTCGAATATCATGATGCGGTTGGGCGAAAAATCGTTCACCACGACAATTGCAACTAAAAAGTAAGACACCGTGCGGTGGTCGCTCTCCATTCAGGCTCTTGTCGTTTCCCAAGAGTTTCTTCAATTCTTCGTCAGCGACCATGGCATCTCGGATATGAAACTGCAGCGTTTGCCCCTCTTGAACCATATCAGAGATGGCCACACCCCCAGATTTCTCATCTGCTCCCATCAGGTCCCGTATGAGAAAATCTCCTCGTCCAAATTGGTCTCGATATTCATTCATCACCAGTCCCACTTGAATAGACTGGGAGATCTGTGAATTATTCGAATCACGTAAATTTTGCATCGTAGTTTTTAACCGGTCCAGCATCGACTCGCCGCCTAATTCATAGACGATATTTCGATTCGCTTTTGTGACAACATAGGGTTCGCCAATAGGCTGACACCCTTGGGACACCACGGTTCGAACTTCTATACGTCCCCATACCGCCACTCCGACAACCCCACTGTCATACATATCCTGATTGAGCATAAGTCGATTTTCGCCACTGTCTGTTCCCCCACTCGCGATTCCTCCGATAACCGGAGTACCAGGACAATCTTGCTCCATCAAGGTGAACACTTCATCAATAGGCGTGGTAAACGGATCAGCAAAAAGAAACAAGTATGGCTGGTGGTCTTGAGTCTTCAATGATCCCGGCCAACCCTCAAGAGAGAGACGACCGTCATATTCTTGTGCTGTCAATCGAATGGGAAGCATCGTCACGTCTGGAAGCCAGGCAGACCAGAGTACGATAGCAGGTTGCGCTTCAAATTCTTCCGTTCCTCCAATCACTCCATTATTCATACACCCAATTAACATTTTTGGTGAGATTTCTTCATGGATCAAGGCTTGTAAGGAAGAGGTTTCTTCTGAAAAGAAGGAAGAGAAAAAGAGAAATGACAGGTCAGGTGACTTCTCTCCTGACGAATGAATGGTCGATTCGTACAGCCTCTCTACCGCCTGCACCACATCTGCTTCTTTGGAAATCGCTACATGACAACGCATATACTTATCCGTTTTTCTTTATAAAGACAGGAAGTCTAGCAAGCACATATTCTGCCTGTCTATTCCGTCAATACGTGAATTGCATTTATGGAATATGCTTCGAGTCTGTGAGCTTGTGTGGCATCACAAAGTCACGCTCTAACATTTGGTATGGAGTCACCACTAATCCCATCTTGGCATAAACCACTTTCGCTTGTGCATTCTCTTGCTCAACATAAAGACGGACACCACACACATCAGAGCGTGTTTGAGCTTGATCATAAACATGTTGATACAAGGCACGGAACACTCCACGGTGACGCCAATTCTGATGGACGTACACACTCTGAATCCACCAAAAATTTGCATTTCGCCAGTCACTCCATTCATAGGTAATTAACAGTTGACCGGCAATAAGTGGAGAGTGGTCTTGCTGAATTTCCCCAACCAAATAGAAACCCCTCGAAGGCTGTTTCAATACTGACTGAACACCTGCTCTCAGTAAAGGTGGACTCAAGTTCCGTTTTTCGGTTTCCAAGGCCATCGCCAGATTGAACTCCACAAGATGATCGAGGTCAGAGAGTCTGGCATCACGAACGATAATTTCCTCTTGTTGTGAATGACTCATCTGCAAAGTAAATATTGGAGTTGATGGTATCTAGGATGGAGAAGATGGAGAGGGCGGGGGCGCCAGCCACCCAGAAGTTGGACGATATAATCCAGCTGAAAATTCAAGCTTCATGGCTTCTTCAGGACGCAGCTGAATTCGATGCAGTTGATATTCGGGTATGAAGGCAAGATATCCTGTAAAGGGATGAATGGCCGTTGGGACAAAAACCATAACCAGAAGACCTTCCTCTGATATTTGGAGCCATCGTGGTGGGTATCCCATAATAAATCCAATACCCCACAGTCCCTCACGGGGGAAAGGAAAGGCGGCCACTTTACTTTGCCCAAAGCGTTCTTGGAAGTTTAGGACATCTGCCATGCTCTTCAAGGTATGATATATACTTCGAACCAATGGCACTTTCTCAACAGACTCTTCAATCTGGTTATGAATGCGATGTCCAACAAAATGCGTCATTCCCACACCAACCAATAGAACCAGTATTGCGAAAGAAGCAATTCCCGATCCTGGGACCTTCACACCTAAGACCGTCTGAAATAAATCGACGGTCATATGATCAAGGGCATCAAACAGGGTATATAAAATTAATAAGGTTCCCCAGGCAGGAACGATTACTAATAGCCCCGTCCAAAAATACCGTTGAAAATAGGATGAAAATGTTGAAGTCATATTACCTTGTTAGATGATACTATGAAGTCTACCAGAGTCAGAGGGTTCTTTCACGGTATCGATACCCTTAAAGACGATGCAGGCTTGCTCTTGTGTAATATTCAATAGAGTGATACATTTTGCCCTTGCATTCATGACACAACAAAGGAGCAGGGTATGGGAGAGAACCGCACCTCCAATAATAAAGGAACGATTGACTCTGGGCTACTCGCAATTCTGTGCTGCCCAGAAACTAAACAAAATGTAGCACTGGCAAATGATACTCTTTTAGAGCAAGTGAACACAGGGATCGAAA
>JBMYWX010000233.1:0-5212 GCA_049607825.1 Nitrospirales bacterium | reverse complement strand
TTCTGTCTGTTCTCAATAAAAATCTCAAAGTCATGGATGCCACAGCCATCACACTGTGCATGGACAATAATCTACCAATCATTGTATTTAATCTCACAACATCTGGGAATATTCGACGTCTGCTAGAGGGGCAAACCATCGGAACTACGGTCACTCACAATGCGTCGATACAGTAAAGGGAATTCTTGGCATGGCACACCAATCTCTTCAAAAATACACCACGCTCATGGAAGGGGCCATCGAACACCTGAGAAGAGAATTTATCACCTTGCGAACAGGCCGAGCCTCAGTTGCACTCCTTGATCATATAACCGTTGACTACTACGGCACTCAGACTCCCTTAAAACAGGTTGCCAATTTATCAGTACCAGAAAGTCGGCTTATTCACATTCAACCTTGGGACCCATCAATTATTAAGGATATTGAAAAAGCGGTGACAGCGTCTGAGTTGGGTATTACACCATCGAACGATGGAAAAGTCATTCGCCTGCCAATTCCTCCGCTGAGCGAAGAACGACGAAAAGATTTAGTAAAAATCTGTAAAAAATATGGTGAAGAGAGTAAAATCCAAATTCGAGGTTTTCGTCGAGAAGGAAACGATGAACTGAAACGACTGCAAAAAGCTGGAGAAATATCAGAAGATGATCTTCGTCGAGCTGAAGGTGAAAATCAAAAGTCCACGGATGGCTATATACAGAAGGTCGACGATTTGTTAAAGAAAAAAGAAGAGGAGATACTAGAAATCTAATTACCTCTGTGACACATTCATCCACATTTTCAAGAACATTGATCTCTTCTGATCTTTCCCCTATTACCGCCACCATTCATCTTCCATCGTTAGCGCATAATCTATCAGAACTCCGTCAATGGATTGCTCCCTCCTGTGACATTCTGGCTGTCGTCAAAGCCAATGCCTATGGACATGGAGCCAGTGTCGTTGCGGAATCATTGGCACAACTCGGCATTCAACGATTTGGAGTGGCCACGGTACAAGAAGGGATTACTCTACGGCAACAGGGGATTACCCAACCTATTCTTGTTATGGGGGGGCTTATTCCTACACAACTCGTAGAATTGATTCATCATCAGCTCACACCAGTTATTACAAATGAGGAAATTACGCACCACCTTTCCAAACTCATAGCCCCACACCAGATGCCCTATCCTGTTCATATCAAAGTTGATACGGGAATGCAGAGACTGGGATTCAGTCCTGAGAAAATTATTTCGTTCATAACTTCCAATGCCTTCGAACACATCCTTCATATCGAAGGAGTGATGACGCATCTGGCAGATGCGGACAACTACGATCCTGAATTCACTAGAAACCAGCTCGAACGATTTCAAGACATCCTTGGCCAGATAAAACATACGGGGCACTCAATAGAGATGATCCATGCCGCTAACAGTGCCGGAATTATGTATCACCCCTCGTCTCATTTCACCATGGTACGCCCCGGCCTCATGCTGTATGGTTCCACACCCAGAAAATCGCAACATTCAGATATTGCTTTACGCCCAGTCATGAAGGTTGCCACACATATCATTCATATTCGATCTGTTAAAGCAGGAGAAGTTATAGGCTATGGAGGTAGTTATCGAACAACTAAGTCCTCAAAAATAGCTATTTTGCCGGTAGGATATGCCCATGGATATTCTCGTAGTCTATCCAATAAAGGAACGGTACTCATTCAGGGAAAACGAGTACCGATTATCGGAAAAATTTGCATGGACATGATGCTGGTTGATGTCACAAACCTTTCAGATCCAAAGCTGGGAGAGGAAGTTATCTTACTTGGACAACAAGAACAAGAGGTCATTTCAGCCGATGAAATCGCTGAGTGGTTAGATACTATTCCTTATGAGGTGATGTGCAATATCGGCACTCGCTCTCATCATCGATATGAAACGATCTAAATACGAGGTTGTTGCTGAACGTTTTAAACTGATTCAAGAAACTATCACTGAACGACTCGACAACATTGAGCTGAAAGGGATTGCGTCAATTCCTATCAGGTCCAATAAACTTACGTTTTCACTTTGCGCTTCAGTCGCTTTTCAACACTTGCAACTTTTCCTGAAAGTCGTCCCTTTTTATTTCGGCGATAATCAACTTTAATCACACACGACACACGATCACAATCTTTGCTCATTCGTTCGTAACATTCCTTCACCACGCCGAAGACTTCGTCCCATTCTCCCTCTAAGACTGTTCCCATAGGGTTAAGCCGATAGTCCACTCCACTTTTATCAATGATATCAAGTGAACGTGAGACATACTTCCCAACACTTTCACTCTTTCCAAGCGGAGACATGCTAAACTCTAACAACACCATGATTGACGCCTCCCTGGCTGCTTGAGCCATTGGTTTGATAATCCTTCCAAGCTGTTGGATAGGTAAGAGCTCCCGTCAGTCTAAATCCATCAATAACTTGCTGAAGCTGCTCACGCCGTTTCGTATCATTTGGTTCTGATTCCCGAAGCCCCTCACGAGTCTGAGCGAGCCAACTCAGACATTCGATTAGTTCGTCGTCCAGAATATGATCCAAATCCTGTCGAAGAACTTTTGCCAAGGAAGGGGATGCGCCACTTGTGCTAATGGCAACTCGTAAATGCCCACGCTTCACTAATGCAGGCATATTGATAGTTGAAAGATCCGGCTGATCGATAGACCACACGACAAATCGTTCGGTCTTAGCAAGATCATATAAAAGTTTCGCTAAATCCAGATCATCGGAGTGGGTGTTCATAACCAGGGCAACCCCGTTCTGAACATCTGAGGATCGAAAGGTTCTCCCTCGATGAATAATTTTCCCAGAAGCCGTCAACTTCCGAAGAGCAGTCGGAAGAGAGGGATTGACCACCGTCACTTTGGCCCCTGCATCTAACAATCGTTCGATTTTCTCAACGGCCTCATCATCACCACCAAGAACCAGACAAGATCGACCTTGCACATTAAAAGACACTTGAAATCCTGGATTAAATTCCATGACACATTTCCTTTCAGTTCACTTGACAACATAGGAACCCAGACATGACTCGACAACCAATAACTTGTCGATACAGCTTACAACCTTGGGTATTCCTATAACACAACGAAATGTATCTTACCTGAGAGGAAGAACTAAGGAAAAGTATTCTAGACAGGAGATACTCAGAAAAATGTAGAAACGGAGAAATCTGAGAATCACGATAAAACGGGGATTGTATTCTTATAATTGCTGATCCGGGCCTAATTCCATATCAGGCACAAGAATAGGCTGTTGAGGCTCATGAGTGGGAGAGTCAGGTTCCTCGAGAACAGACTCAGTCGAAGAAGGTGGAGTAGGATTTTCAGGAATTGATTCAGGTAATAAAGGAACTTGTTTCGTTGGGGAGGAAAGAACATCAGGCTTTTTTACTCGAAGAATTGGCGGGTCAGCCACAAACGGATCGTAGACTCGGACATCAAGTGTCACAGAGTCTCCTTCATCTATTAACAAGGAAATCTCAGTGATTTTTTTTTGAAAGGTTGCTAAGAGCGCACCGTCCGGAGCAGAAATAGTTAACAATAGCCTATCATCTTCTAACTGTTTTTTGACAACAGATCCTTGAACCCCTACACGAGAATTCATCAGACTTTTAGGAAAATACGGACCAAGATACTTCGGGGCTACTGATGGGGCCCCAAGTCCCAACCCAACACCTACCAGAAAAATGAGCAACGATATCCAAATTTTCGTCATGAAGTCTTTAGCCAATCACTCAATTTTTAAGCTCTAAATGTGCTACATCAAAAAAAGATAGGGACATGACATTATTTTAGCACCTTATTCAGTCTTGAAAAGAAATGCAACACACAAATGTGCCCTACCTGGCAGATTCCTCAACGAAGGAATTTACTCCATGAACACCATTTCTGATATAGTACCATCATGCAAAAACTACGTACGGCTAGCTTCTTGCTCTTAGCCACCACATTATTACAGGCCTGCTCTTCTTCTCCTGCAAACATTCCAGAAACGCTCGAAAACCAAATCGATCAAAACCTGAACTTTAGTCAGGTCATACAAGATCCAGATATTTATCAAGGACAGATTATCTTGCTAGGCGGTGTCGTTCTCAAGGCCCAACGATTACAAAATGGCACCCAGATCGAAATACTGCAACTTCCGCTCGATGAGTGGCAGAGACCAACCACGCAACGAACGACGTCGAAAGGTCGATTTCTGGCACTACAGAGAGAATTTCTAGACCCTGCAACACTTCCCCCAGACACACCCGTTACAATCGTTGCCAAGATTACTGGCTCAAAACTCGCGTCCTTTGATGAGACAGAGTACCGTTACCCCACTCTCTTCATTGAACATCTACACTTGTGGGAGAATGATCCTTATCAATCAGGCAATCAAGCTCAACCACGTTGGAGTATTTTCGGCGGTGGGAGTACCGGCGGTCGAGTGGGAGGCGGAGTCGGAATTGGTATAGGATTCTGATTGTGTTGTTGCAGACTTCCGTTCTGTCATGTAGGAAGAATTAACAACATTGATTCCCTCTTTCATGTCGACTAGATCTCGAAGGAAAGGAAGGTTGGCGATGAAACCAACACTAAAATTTTCATTATTAATTGGTTGTATAGCTCTCTTGCTTCAATGGCAGCTCACATTCGCCAGCTTTCAAGCTGGAGAAGACGCGTACGTCAATAATGACTACCAAACTGCATACCAGCAGTGGGAACCATTGGCGCGTCAAGGAAATAAGGAAGCACAAAACATGCTGGGATATATGTATCGAAATGCACAAGGACTCCCACAAAATTTTGAGAAGGCACGCTATTGGTATCAACAGGCAGCTGACCAGGGATATGATCGAGCTCAAAATAACTTAGGCGTGATGCACCGTCTCGGTCTCGGAGGGCCTCAAGATTATGAAGAAGCCTTTCATTGGTTTCATCGTGCTGCCGAACAAGGAAATGGAGGTGGGCAAAACCACCTAGGACTCATGTATTATAAAGGTGAGGGTATTACACAAAATTATGTTCAGGCCTATAAATGGGCCACCCTATCGGCCGAACAAGGACTTGATCAAGCAATACAAGCCATAAAAATTTTAGAACGTGACATGACTCCAGCTCAACTCGAAAAAGCGAAGCAACTCGCCAAAGATTGGAAACCAAAAGGAAAAGAAACAATGCTTTAGCATCAATAAACCAACCTATGGATGAAGATGTTT
>JBMYWX010000232.1:0-5227 GCA_049607825.1 Nitrospirales bacterium | reverse complement strand
AAGACGATCGCAACGAGATCAAAGTGACTCAATTAAATTTGGCAACGAAAAACTGATAAAAGATTTACTCCCAACACTCGACAATCTAGAGCGAGCCATTCAATCGGCAAATGAACAACAGTTAACTGGCCCTCTCTTGGAGGGTATCAGCCTAACCCATAAGCAATTTTTGGAAACCTTGACAAAACTTGGCCTACTCCAAATTTCTTCACTTGGAGAGGAGTTTGATCCTGCAAAACATCAGGCTGTTGCGCAAGTGGAATCAGAAACTGTTCCACCCAACAGTGTAATTGAGGAATATCAAAAGGGTTACTTCTTACATGAACGTATTATTCGGCCTGCAATGGTGACCGTTGCTAAGCCGCAATCTAACCAAGAAACAAATACTAATAGCGAACAGAACTGTACTGAAGGAGGATAAAAAAACATGAGTAAAATTATTGGAATAGACTTAGGCACGACGAATTCTTGCGTCGCAGTTATGAGCGGAGGAGATCCAAGTGTCATTGCCAATTCCGAAGGTGGACGAACAACTCCTTCAGTGGTTGCGGTCAATGATAAAGATGAACGTTTAGTCGGACAAATTGCTAAACGACAAGCCATTACCAATCCAGAAAATACAATTTTTTCCGTCAAGCGTCTAATGGGGCGTAAGTTTAGTTCAGCAGAAGTCCAAGATGCTCTTAAAAGGCTTCCATATAAAATAGTCGAAGCCTCTAATGGAGACGTAGATGTGAACATTCGCGGAAAACATCACAGCCCTCCTGAAGTCTCGGCCATGATTCTCCAAAAAATGAAACAAACTGCAGAAGACTATCTTGGGGAAAAGGTCACTGACGCGGTCATTACGGTTCCAGCCTACTTTGACGATAGCCAGCGACAAGCCACAAAAGATGCAGGACAAATTGCTGGACTGAATGTCCTCCGTATTATCAACGAACCAACTGCCGCATCATTAGCCTATGGGCTCGATAAGAAAAAAGATGAACGGATTGCCGTGTATGACCTCGGTGGTGGAACCTTTGATGTATCCATTCTTGAAATTGGAGATGGCGTCTTTGAAGTTAAATCAACAAACGGAGATACTTTCCTTGGAGGCGATGACTTTGATCTTCGAATTATTGATTGGCTTATTGAGGAATTTAAGAAAGACCAAGGTATTGACCTACAGAAAGATCGAATGGCACTACAACGGCTCAAGGAAGCTGCAGAGCGGGCAAAAATTGAACTCTCCTCTTCGCAAGAGACCGAAGTCAATCTTCCCTTTATTACGGCTGATGCCAGTGGCCCCAAACATTTAGTCCTGAAATTGACACGAGCTAAATATGAGCAACTTGTTGAAGACCTCGTGACTCGCTCAATTGAACCATGCAAAAAGGCCCTTGCCGATGCTGGACTCTCTGCTAGCGATATCAATGAAATCGTTCTCGTCGGTGGCATGACAAGAATGCCAAAGGTCATAGAGCGGGTAAAAGAATTCTTTGGAAAAGAACCACATAAGGGAGTGAATCCAGACGAAGTTGTTGCAATTGGAGCAGCAATTCAAGGTGGAGTTCTAAAAGGTGATGTTAAAGATGTTCTTCTTCTTGATGTCACGCCTCTTTCGTTGGGCATTGAAACCTTAGGTGGAATCTTCACACGACTTATTGACAGAAATACCACAATTCCAACTAAGAAGAGCCAAATTTTCTCTACTGCAGCAGATAACCAAACTGCTGTCACTATCCGAGTCTTTCAAGGTGAACGAGAAATGGCAAATGACAATAAACTCTTGGGGCAGTTTGACCTAGTTGGGATTCCGTCTGCTCCGCGGGGATTACCTCAAATTGAAGTAGCCTTTGACATTGATGCCAATGGAATCGTTCATGTCTCAGCAAAAGATATGGCTACCCAGAAAGAACAGTCCATAAAAATTACTGCCTCAAGCGGTCTCAGCAAGGAAGAAGTTGATCAGCTAGTAAAAGACGCTCAAGCACATACTGAAGAAGATAAAAAGAAACGAGAGTTAGTCGAGCTAAAAAATCAAGCGGACACACTCATTTACGGTACTGAGAAGAACTTGACTGAACATGGAGATAAGATTGACGAAGAAGAAAAAGGCAAGATTAATGATGCCATTACAGAACTAAAAAAGGCTCTCGAAGAATCTGATGTTGAAGTTATTAAAACTTCGATTCAAAATTTAACGACGGCTTCTCATAAATTAGCCGAAGAAATGTATAAGAAGGCCTCGACAGATGCCGCCGCCGCGGGTTCACCAGACAGCGGCGCCAGTGCAGATACAGAAGGCAGTGAGACTTCGTCATCTGAATCCGACGAAAAAATTGTAGATGCAGAATTCGAAGAAGTAGACAAAGACGCAAAATAGAATAGAATCTAAATAATAAGATTGGGCTGTGGAACATCTTTTTGCAGCTAATACTAAGATAAAAAGTTCTTCAAGATAATGGCACAAACTGGCAAACGAGATTATTATGAGGTGCTCGGTGTTGACCGGAACGCTTCAGATGACGACATTAAGAAAGCTTTTCGAAAGCAAGCCCGACAACACCATCCCGACCTTCAAAGTGATCCAGCCAAAAAGAAGGCTGCAGAAGAAAAGTTTAAAGAGTCAGGGGAAGCATATGAAATTCTCAGTAACCCTGAGCAAAGAAAAAAGTATGATATGTTTGGACATTCTGGAGGACCCCAAGGGTTTGGAGGAGGTGAGGGTCACGGAGGGTTTGAAGATGTCTTCGGTGATATCTTTGAAGGATTTTTTGGTGGAGGACGAGGTCGATCTCGCGCTGAACAAGGCACCGACCTTCAATACAACCTCGAGCTCAGCTTTGAAGAAGCCGTTACAGGCAAAGAAGCTAAGCTCAAAGTACCAAGATGGGAAACATGTGATACCTGTCACGGAACAGGGGCACGTTCAGAAAAATCTGTTAGAACATGCTCAACATGCAAAGGAAGTGGAGCGATACGACTTCAGCAAGGATTCTTTACAATCAATAGGCCTTGTGGAGAATGCCAAGGAACCGGGAAAATTATCTCCGAGCCATGCAGTGAATGTCGAGGGAACAGACGCGTTTATCGAGAACGTAATTTATCAGTAACAATTCCTGCCGGCATGGAACCAGGCATGCGCCTACGTTTGTCCCATGAAGGGGAACATGGTGCCAATGGGGGTCCTCCTGGAGATCTCTATGTTGCTATTATCGTTAAACCTCACAAATTCTTCACTCGAAAAGGGAATGATATATTATTTGATCTTCCCGTTCACTTTGTGACGGCCACTTTAGGTGGAAAAGTTGAAGTCCCCACACTTAAAGGTTCCACTATCGTCAAGATCCCAGAGGGAACTCAACCGGATAAAATTCTTCGATTAAAAGGCTTAGGTATTCCCAGTGTCAAAACTCGCCAACCTGGCGATCAACTTATTCGCATTAAAGTACAAATCCCAACCAAGGTCACGCCACGAGAGCGAGAACTTCTCATGGAACTCGCCCAAGAAAGCAAAGTATCAACTGAACAAGGTGAAGGTGAAGGACTTTTTGATAAAGTCAAAAATCTCTTTGAATAGCGTTCATCTTGCCTTTCATTAATCTCCGGCGAATACCCTCCTATGCCGGTCTTCTTTATCTGTTCCACAGCTATTCAGGGTGAAAATATAAGTCTAAGCGACCCACTCTACACACATCTCTGTAGAAGTTTGCGTGTTCGCATTGGTCAAAAACTTATTTTCCGTGATGAACAAAGAAAACAGTATCACATTATCGTAAGCGAAATTTCGAAAACACATCTGACTGGAAAAATTCTAGATACCCTTAATGGACCTTCTCTAGAAAAACCAACGCTAACACTTGCGCAATCTATTCTCAAGCCAGATCATATGGCTTGGAGCATTCAAAAGGCGACGGAGTTAGGTATCTATCGTCTTATTCCAATTATTACCCAACGAGTTCAAAGTCGAGTAGGGAACAGCATGATGAACCGGCAGCGTGAACGTTGGCAAAAAATTGCGCTGGAGGCTGCCCAACAATCAGAACGTTGGGAGATACCTGAAATTCTTCATCCCCAATCGTTTACTGAGTTCCTTGGAGACTTATCAATAATTCAACTCAACCTGCTATTAACTGAAAGAGGAGAGTCGTTGAATGACTCTTCTATTTCATTTGATCAACTAACAAATACTAAGCACAATGTTTTACTGGCCGTAGGACCAGAAGGAGGGTGGAATCAAGAGGAAATTCAGAAAGCTGAGCAATCAGGATTTAAGAAAATTACTCTCGGGGAAAAAATTCTACGATCAGAAACAGCATCAATAGCCGGACTCGTGATGCTTCAAGAACGACTTAACCACTTAACATTTACCACTATTTCTTAAGATTCGAATCAGTTTTGCTAAGCTTGACGATCATGCCTTGATCACCTACAGCCCATCCAGTACTTTCATCAGGAAATGAAAGCCCATACAACGACACTGGGCTGATTGATTCAGACTCAACCCACGTAAAACCGGCATCATTTGTAGAGAGTAGAATTCCACGCTCTCCAATAATCCAGCCATTGGTAGAATTGACAAAGTGAATCTTAACAAGGTCTGACGGTTTAATACAGGGAGCACCACAAGGACGCGTTTGATCATTCCATGTTTTCCCTCCATTCAGAGTTTGAAAAATGGCTCCTTGCGTTCCAACAGCCCAAGCAATTTGAGTATCGATAAATTCAACATCAAAAAAAGTTGCAGGACTATTTGTTTGTTGCACCTTCCAATGCTTACCACCATCATCCGTGACTAAGATAACCCCCAAGGCTCCGACAACCCAACCAACCTTCGCATCAACAAAGTTTACACCGAAAAGATCTGCAGTGGTTTCACTCGCCTGATCCTCCCAGCTTTCTCCACCGTCCTGAGTAGTAAGAATTGTCCCACGTGCCCCGACAATCCATCCTGTCTGTGAATTCAAAAAGTGAATGCCGTATAACACAGCATTGGTTCCACTAATTTGTGGAACCCAGCTTTTTCCGCCATTCTTTGTGTGCAAAATAGTTCCATTTTGCCCAAGAACCCATCCATGCTGATCATCTGCAAAGGACACCGCAGTCAGCAGCACATTCGTTCGTCTTGGAGTCTTGGCCCAAGTCAGTCCACCATCTTGGGTCCTTAAAATAGTTCCTGCTGCTCCTACAGTCCATCCAGATTTATTGTTGAGAAAGTTGGTATCAAGTAAGGTAACTTTTG
>JBMYWX010000231.1:0-5249 GCA_049607825.1 Nitrospirales bacterium | reverse complement strand
GGGTTGTTCCGCAAACGCTTACCCAATAGGTGGCAGGCACTTATTCCGATTGAGGAGCCTGGATTGTTTTCGTTTGGCACTCCTGAACGGGAATTTCGACTCGATGAAAATAGTTTGCGCCCAGTAGTCGACGATTGAAAGTCTTCGTAACGTTGCGTGACGGTAAAGATGAGGCTCAGAAGAATGTTGGTTGCAAGGTTTCATCTCGGTACTTAGATAGAAAAGGGATAGATGTTCATGGATATGCGACACAAGATAGTTTGGAGTGAGGGAATGCTCCTGACGCCTCACCATTTTCAGCACTGGGATCGATACTATGAAGGTTTGTTGTCAGACAAAAGTCAAGTGTTGAGCCCTTTTGGTTGGGGGGTATGTGAAATCGATATCGATCGTGATGGTTTGGCAAATGAAAATTTTACCCTATTGGGATTTCGAGCTGTGATGCCCGATGGACTGATGATTCGAATTCCTGACATGGATCTTCCCCCGCAAACTCGTCCGATCGGGGAATTTTTTCTTCCTTCGCTAGAACATTTAGATGTGTATCTCGGAATATCCATGGAACATGTAGGTGGGAGTAATTGCGATCTCGGGAATACGACCAGCTCTAGACGGTCACGGTATACGGGGGAGTATGTGTCTCTACCTGATCAAAATACTGGAGACAACCCTCGAGAGCTGATGGTGGCCAGAAAAAATCTTCGCATATTTTTTACTGGAGAAGATATGCCAGATTCTTCTGTCATGAAAATTGCTGAACTTGTTCGCACGCCTGGAGGGACTGTGGTGTTGCGCGATGCCTATATTCCTCCATTGTTATGGATGTCTGGGTGTGATTCGTTAGTGCGTATGGTGAGATCGTTGCGAGAGCTGCTGGTGTCAATGGGGAGTGCTCTCGCCGATCAGCAGCGCGGTATACGTGAGCATGGTGGTATGGATCTTTTACGTTTTTCTATGTTGCATACGATTTATTCTTACATACCGATTCTTTCCCATTATAGCCAAGTTGGACGCATTCACCCTGAAGTCTTGTACTTGTCCCTCGCACGGCTATCTGGCGAACTGGCCGTGTTGTCTTCCGACTCACACCCTAAAGATTTACCAGAGTATGAACATACCAATCTCAAACAGTCATTTCGAGAACTCGACCGTCGTATTCGTGATGTTGTGGAGCAGATCACACCCACGAGATATGTCACGATTCCTCTTGAAAAGCGTGGTGAATACCATTGGGTCGGCCGTGTGTCGGACGAGGCATTGCTGGAGAAAGGACAATTTTTTCTGTCTGTTATTGGTGGGGACTCTGAAGATCAGCTTCGATCGATGATTCTCAAACGAGTCAAGGTAGGTGCAGAAGAGGATATGGACCTCATTGTGAATGCGGCCATGCCTGGAGTCAAGTTTAATCACATTTCGCGACCGCCAGCCTCTATTCCCTCGAAGACGGGTTATCAATACTTCAGTTTGGAAAGTCATGGCGGGTTTTGGGATCGAGTGAAGCAGTCACAAATCCTTACGGTGTATTTGCCTAATGATGTGCAAGGTGTCGAACTAGAGTTGCTTGCAACGAAAGAGTAACGGAATGACTCAAATAGTTCAGTCGGCTCATGGTGTGCTTGTCGATGTCTTCTCTGACTTGTTCGTGTTGGGAAATCAAGTCAAGTACGCACGGGATCTTGGATCGCCAGATTCGTTTCGCATACGCCTTGAGCATTTGCTTCATGAGGCTGATGGAAAGGGGGTCGAATTGGGCCTCACACGTGATGTATTGCTTGATGCGCGCTTTGGAGTGGTTGCGTTTCTTGATGAAATGATTTTTACATCTGGATGGGCTCATAAAGACGAATGGGCTTCGCGACCCCTGCAATACCAATTTTTTGAGACGAATATTGCTGGGGAAGAATTTTTCACACGATTAGAGTCTATTCGTAAGGCGCTTCCGGTCAATCCTGATTTACTTGAAGTGTATCTTGTCTGTCTCACATTGGGGTTTGAAGGGCAATACAAGGTACAAGGGCGAGAACGCTTGAAAGATCTTCGACATGACGTGTTTCGTGAAATTCACGCCAAGCGTGGAGATCCTGCACCGTTGTCCCCCCACGGGCATCGACATGAGGAGATCATTGATGTCGTGAAACGTGATTTACCTGCATGGATTGTTGCAGTTGGTGCCGTCTCCATCGTGTTCTTCTTTTACGTTGCCCTCTCGGTGTTGATTCATCAAGAGAGCTTGAGTGTGGCAGATAGACTACAAACTTTAATGGTTCAGACGAATCCATGAGAACACTTTTCTCACTACCCAAAAAGCTCCTGTTTGCCCTCTTAGGTCGGCCACATCTCCTCGTTGCAATAGGCGTTGTCCTGTTATGCCTTTTGATTTGGTTTGGTGGACCCTCGTTGGGCTTACATGATGTGTCTGTCAGGATCATTCTTATTGGAGGCATTCTGCTGTCCTGGGTTTTATTTCTGGCCTATGATCGTTACCGATCCAAGCAAGGTGCGCAGTTATTAGAGCAGTCACTTCATCAGCAAAGCGAGGAACAAGCGAGCCATGCAACCGGCGACCAAAAAGATGAGATTGATGCCGTGCGAACGCAGTTTCAAAAAGCTATGGCCACGCTTAAGCAGACGAAGTTGGGGAAGCGATATCGAGGTCAATCTGCCTTGTATGCGTTGCCGTGGTACATGTTCATTGGTCCATCAGCTTCAGGTAAGTCAACGGCTCTCCGGGAATCGGGATTACACTTTCCGTATCTGGGAGAGAATAGGAAAGGCGTACAGGGTGTAGGAGGGACACGGAATTGTGATTGGTGGTTCACGAGTGAAGCGGTCTTATTAGACACTGCTGGTCGCTATACGACAGAAGAAGAAGATCGTGATGAATGGTTTTCGTTCTTAGACCTATTGAAGAAGTACAGAAAACATAAACCCATCAATGGCGTAATCGTCGCGATTAGTATTGCCGATTTACTTCAAGGAACAGATCAAGATATTGAGTCTCATGCCAAAACGATACGAGAACGCATCGATGAATTGATGACACGTCTGGGCTTGGTGTTTCCTGTGTATCTCGTGTTTACGAAATGCGATTTGTTAGATGGATTTGTCCAGTTCTTTGGTGATCTAACCGTGGCGCAGCGTGAGCAGATTTGGGGGTGTACGTTAAAGCGGCGAACCGCGTCGGATGCATCTCCACAAGATCAATTTGGGGAAGAGTTTAGTCATCTTTTGAACATGCTTCAGACTTGGCGACTCGAACGATTGACCTCGGCAAGAGGTCCAGAGAAGGTTCGAGCGTTGGGATTTCCTTTGCAATTTGCCACTTGTCAATCAGCGCTCAGTCGATTTATCGAATTGTTATTTCATCAGAATCCCTACCAAGAAAGTCCCTTCTTTCGAGGGTTTTATTTTACCAGTGGAACGCAAGAGGGGAATCCAATCGATCGAATCATTCATGCGGTGAGTGAAGCAGCTGGGTTGCAGGGTGTACAGCCAGAGGCAGAGCAAGAAGGTGAAGCCAAGAGTTATTTTATAAAGAATTTATTTACCGACGTTATTTTTCCTGATCGTGGTCTGTCAAATCCTTCCTCGAATGTGTTTCGTCAACGTGGTTATCTGCGCGTGGCTGTCTTTGGGGCGGCTATCTTAGGTGTTGGCTTGAGTCTCTTTGCGTTCGCTTCATCATATTTAGGCAACAAATTTCTCATTAGTTCGGTTCTTGACGAAGCCGTTGCTCTTCCACTCATTCGAGGGGAAGGGACGCATGAAATTGATTCTCCTCAATATATAGCAAGTATAGCTGGCCTTGATCGTATGCGAGAACGTGTGGAGCAGCTCAGTCGTTATGGCGAAGGGGCTCTACCGATACGCTTAAGGGGGTTTTATGAAGGTGATCGCTTGGTCGAACCGTTGAAGACCCTCTATCGCCGTGAATTTGACCAACTCGTGGCAAGACCCATGAAAAAAATGGTCGAAACTCGACTCGCTCAATTTGCCAATGCTTACAAGTATGGACAGCAGACGAGTCAGGAAGCGGAGCATTATTCACTCTTGAAAGCGTATTTAATGCTGGCTGACAAGAACCATTTGGATCCTGAATTTCTCGATAATCAGTTGCAGAAAGTCTGGGCTCAAAACTTCGTTCCTTCTCTGTTTGCAGCACGACCTGATATGGATTCGTTTATCGCCTCTTATAAACGAATTCTTCGTTTTTATAGCTATCATTTGGCAGGTGATATCATCACACAGCCAAATGTGAATCAGGTTCTTGTCAAGAAGGTACGATCAGTTTTGCGACGTATTCCCGTCACCAAACGACTGTATGCTCAAACGCTCAATAGCGCCTCTCAGTCACTTGAACCCTTTTCATTAGAGGTTGCACTAGAAGGGAAGACCGGAGGGAGCTTGGTAAGTGCCTACCAGATTCCAGGAATCTATACGAAGAATGGATGGAATACTAACTTTCAACCGATTCTTTCTCAAGTGCTCGAAGAGTTCAAGCGTGAGTATTGGGTTTTGGGTGAAACGCAGCCCCTAGAAGATGAAGTCATGAATTCTGTGCAAGCTCTCTATTTTGGCGATTACTCTAGGCACTGGCAAAAATTTTTACAGTCGGTGCATTTGCGAGAGGCTGGTAAAGCTGAGGATGTGTTGGTCCTTGAAGAGCGACTCAGTGAGGCTCCGGCACCGTTCGAACTGTTGTTTAAGGCTATTCGGAAAAACACAGGATTGATCGAGAATACTATCATACAGGCGCAAAGTGGTGATTCAGGTTTCATTCAGAAAATGAAACAAAAATTGTTAGGGGAGGAGTCGTTACCAGATGCCCCTATTTCCACAATTGCGTATGACGATCCAGTGTATCGTGAGTTTCGTTCAATTCATCGTTTCATTGATGCTCCTCTTGGCCAAGAAACAGATAAGACATCATTGTCAGACTATGTGGCCCAATTACGAGATGTTCATGCTGTCCTTCAAGGAGTATTGCCAGAAGGTGCCGTTGAGGATCCCACGGTTTTAGCTCAAGCTATTGCTGAAGGGAAGCCAAATGATCTTACGCGTATGGTGACAAACGTTGAACAACTAAGTCTGAAACTTGATTCGCCTATGCGACGTGTCGTTGAGCCGCTTCTTCTTGAGCCGCTCACCGTAGCCATGCGTAGTGTGATGAATCGCTCGCTCGCGGTGCTGAATGCCCAATGGGAGTCGGAAGTGTTTGTGCCATGTCAGCAAACGATAGCCGGTCGTTA
>JBMYWX010000230.1:0-5296 GCA_049607825.1 Nitrospirales bacterium | reverse complement strand
TGCGATATTTACCAAATACGGTTCCCATCATTTCCAAGCATACGCCCCACATTTCGCGGACCTGTGCCCTGTCATTTCCATATGCTGCGAGTAATACCGTGAGACTCCATCCCTTGACCTGAGAATCATGGAATAACGTCGGTTGTAGCTCTAAGACAATGTCCAAGTTCAGACTCTGTTGACGTGCATTACATATATTCTGAAGTCCAAAGTCGAACTGTTGATTGAGAGCCTCAGCCAACATCACGATAGACGACTTAGTATTTCTCGTCGAATCTGCAAAACCTACGGTGACAAATGAAGTTAGGGGCGCGAGTGGCTGAGACGGTTCAGTATCCACATACGCTTGATCAGCGGCAAAGGATATCAGCACAGAGGAAGGGGCGTTGAGGATCTGCAAGAGGTTCTGGGTTTCCGGCCACCCCACACATGACGATAATACCGGAATCCATGCAGGATTGGCCTTTATATCAATATAGCCATTCTCTGGAGTCCCATCGCTATTCAATGCCCCATAAGGAACATGAAAGACTTCAGCCCGCTCGGAAATGCGAATGCCCATCCGATAAGAAAAAACTGTATCTCATATAAGGTGGCTTGTAAAACCGAGTGGTTCCTGCGACAAAATACGCTTCATGAGTAAGGAAAGACGAGTCTTAGCCTTTCTTCGAAGCATTCCGTACAGACCGTCGTTCGTTATCGGTCAGATACCGTTTCCTAAGGCGGATATGTTTCGGGGTCACTTCAACTAGTTCATCGCCTTCAATAAATTCCAAAGCATATTCCAAAGTTAACTCACGTGGAGGAATAAGATTAATAGCATCATCAGACCCTGCAGCTCTAATGTTTGTGAGCTTCTTCTCCCGTATGCCATTCACTACTAAATCTTGCCCCTTGTTGTTCACGCCCAAGATCATACCTTCATAGAGCGCATCGCCAGGGTGCATGAAAATTTCTCCTCGGTCCTGCAAACCCCAAATAGCATAGGGCACGGCATTACCAGGTCCATGCGAAATCTGAACTCCGACTGAACGACGTGGAACTTCACCTTTAAAGGGTTGATACTCATGAAAGATTTGGGACATGATTCCCGTGCCACGGGTCATCATGAGAAGTTCACTGCGAAAACCCATTAAGGCCCGAGAAGCAATCAGAAATACCATACGAATCGTACCAACGGAGCTTTGTTGCATATCTTTGAGTTCTGCTTTTCGAGAGCCCAAGGCTTCGATGACTGCCCCTTGATAGCCCGGGTCGACTTCAATAACCACTTCTTCAACTGGCTCAAGCCGGTCTCCATCCACATCTTTGAAAATAACCTTGGGGGGGGATACCTCTAGTTCATATCCTTCGCGACGCATGGTCTCAATGAGAATGGATAAATGCAATTCCCCTCGACCAGAAACCGTGAACCGCTCCCCTCCATCGGCTTCCTCTACTTTTATTCCTACATTCATCATGGCTTCGTGAGCCAATCGCTCCCGAATATGGCGCGACGTCAAAAATCGCCCACCATCTTTTCCTGAAAGGGGACTTGTATTGTGAGAGAAGTTCATGGAAATCGTTGGTTCATCAACATTGACTGTTGGTAAACCCACAGGATGATCGGGAGCGGCGAGGGTTTCACCAACACGTACATCATCAATCCCAGCAATGGAAACGATATCTCCGGCCTGTGCAGACTCACGCTCAACCCGTACGAGTCCCTGATAGGCTAATATTTTACTGACTTTACTTTTTACGACTTCCCCATCTCGCTTGACCAATGCCACTGGCCCACCGACTCGTATCGTACCGTGAACAATCCGACCAACCGCAATACGACCAATATAGGTATCGTAATCTAAAATGGTGACCAACATTTGAAAGGGAAGATCCGAATCTGCAACTGGGGGAAGCACCCGATGGATAATGGTATCGAGTAAGGGTTTCATATCTTTGGGTTCTTCATCTAGCTCGAGAGTCGAGAGTCCATCTTTGCCAGACGCATACACGATTGGAAAATCTAGTTGTTCATCCGTCGCATTCAACTCACAAAATAAATCAAAGGTCTTATTCACCACTTCCGTTGGACGAGCCGCGGGACGATCAATCTTATTGATGACCACGATGGGTTTGAGATGCAGTTCTAATGATTTCTTCAGAACAAACTTTGTTTGAGGCATGGGCCCTTCAAACGCATCAACCAACAGTAAGACCCCATCAACCATCCTGAGAATTCGCTCCACTTCACTTCCAAAATCAGCATGTCCAGGAGTATCAACTAAATTGATGTGATGATCTTTATACTGAAGTGAGGCATTTTTTGAAAAAATTGTAATACCGCGCTCTTTCTCTAATGGGTTCGAGTCCATGATGACAGCCTCACCATCCTTGAACACATATGCTCCCGTTTGCTGAAGCAGCGCATCGACAAGAGTGGTTTTGCCATGATCAACGTGTGCGATGATGGCTACATTGCGCATGTCCTTACGTCGTTTTTGCTGAGGCATGATCGTCATCTCCACCCTTCTTCTGCTTTGAAGAAAGGGATTTACGGAATATTATTAGGAACGGTTAATTAGGAAGTACGCACAAATTGACAGGGCCAACCGGCCTCCGTCAAAACGGACTCGAAACTGTTTCAAAGTCTGTGAAGGGTGTTTCGCTACACAACCGACGGGACCCGCCGGAGGAGGGCCTGTTCCGTACAGGACAATGAATGCTTCTCTCTATGAAACTACCTTATGGAGGGCTCTAATGCAACTCGATAACGTTCAAATTTATTGGGAGATAATCCACAATTTCCCTGTGTGACATAGATTATTGAAATCACCACATCTCTCAAATTTTGAAACACACTCGTTCCCTCATGAACTTATTTAGCTTTTTTCTTGGCTGCTTCATTTGCTTTATAGGCCTTGTCTTGTGCTTCCCAATCAAGCCGAAGACGCTCTGACATCGTCTTTGTTTTATCCATACGTTCGGTCATCGTATCCAATGTTCTGTCATGGGCGGCAGCCGCTTCACTTAACACAGGAGAGTGGTATTGGTCACAGAGAACACGGATAGCTTCGGCGTTGGGTGACCCGATCCCGCGAGCTTTGCAATACCCTATACCGGCTTCTGTCAGAGTTATCCCATCTGCTTCAACAAGCGGTTTAGCGCCAGCAGGAGTATCGCTTCCTGTAAATTTGCACAATGTTCCAAAATCGCCTATCGCATACCGAGTTGTCTCACCACTCATCGTGTATACTCCTTTGTTCTTTTTTGATTGAATAAAACAACTGGTCACATAGTCTATTAGCTTCTCTCAGGTTAGACTATGAAACCCCGTAGCGGCATCTCATTCCTTGATGAGATGCGACAGTGTACTTGTTTTCCCTTCAAGGTCTCAATCCTTATGGCTCTTTTATAACAACACATATATACACATTTGACATTACGGGAATTCTCCAGTACTCTGACTTTAGTCATTGTTGAATCGGTCCGGCGACATTGACGTCATGAAAACTTCGGGCCCCGCGATCGTATCGCGACCAGATCCTGCTCGGAGCGGACTTTCTTCCCATTCTGCCTCCCTCGGTTTTCTGAACACGTGTAAATACGATCCCACCTAATGAAAAGTGAGGAATACCTCTATGTCTAGTACTGAGTCCAGTTCTGACTCTACCTCTGAGAAGTTATCGTTTAGCACGCTTGGCTTATCAGACTTTCTCTTACGCGACCTTGCAAAAGCAGGGTTTCAAGAGCCCACTCCCATCCAAGCCAAAGCTATACCGTCAGCCCTTGAAGGTCGAGATGTTTTGGGCTGTGCCCAGACGGGTACAGGGAAAACGGCAGCTTTTATCATCCCAATGATCGAACGTCTCGCCCAGGGAGCCAAAGGTGCTCCTCGTGGATTAGTCTTAGCTCCGACACGTGAATTGGCTATTCAGATTCAAACCACAGTCGATAACTTAGGTCGATCGCGTCGTATTTTCGCCACCACAATTGTCGGTGGAGCGGATATGAATGCACAAATCCGAGGTCTACGGCAACGACCGGATATTATTGTGGCCACACCTGGGCGATTACTTGATCATATGTGGCAAGGCACCATTCGCTTTTCCCAACTTCAAATTGTGGTGTTAGATGAAGCCGATCGCATGCTCGATATGGGTTTTGCTCCACAACTCAATCAAATTATGGAAGCGGTCCCAGAAGAACGGCAAACCCTACTCTTTTCAGCAACAATGCCTTCTAATCTTGGGGACCTTGCACGTATGTCCCTTAAGGATCCGGTTCGAGCAATGGTGTCAAAACCAGCGACCCTCGCTACTGGCGTGACACAGACTCTCCATCATACAACCTCTTCAGACAAAACGCCGCTCCTACTTTCGCTCTTGAAAGGAAAAGGGGAATCCGTTTTGGTTTTTACAAGAACAAAGCATCGAGCCGATCGTTTAGGCGAGACGTTGGAACGAGGTGGTCATCGAGTTGCGGTGCTTCACGGAGGTCGACGACTTGCACAACGACGTACGGCTCTAGAAGGCTTCCGTCGAGGACGTTTCCAAATCCTCGTCGCAACAGATATTGCCGCTCGCGGACTGGACGTCGCAAATATTGGGCACGTCATCAATTATGATCTTCCTAATGTTCCTGAAGATTACGTGCATCGCCTTGGTCGAACTGCACGCATGAAAGCGGTGGGCAGCGCCACCAGTTTCGTGACAGCTGAAGATTCACGGCATATGCGAGACATTGAACGACTCTTAGGCCAACCTGTTCCATCAGCACCAGGTAGTCGCCCACGATTTCAACCCATTCCTCAGAACAATGGGCAACGCCCACGGCCTGGATTTAGTCGGAGCGGGCCACCTCGCCAAGGCCAACCGGACCAGCAACCACGTCGGTTTGGCTCAAATCGACGACATGGTGGACAACGGCCAACAGCTTCAACACGATAATATCAAACTGCCTACTCGTTCTTGACTCTGCTTCTTCTAAAATTAGAAGGAGTGGAGTCCAAACCATTCACTCCACCCAACCCTTTTCACCGACCGTGACCAGCTCTTCCCTTCTACGCTATAGTGCACACGCACGATTTTCAGTGAAAAGTAAGAAGTAAGAAAAAGAGCATTTTGATAGTTTTGTAATCTTGTCATTTCACTTTTCTCTCCCTCCCTCTCACAAACGAATGTTTACCCCACATTCCAGCGTTCTTCATCAAATACTCAGCCGAGTTGTTGATGTAAAACCACATGAAGTCCGTGCACTTCTTTGGTCGTTTGCGTATTTCTTCTGCGTTTTGGCGGCATATTACATTCTCCGCCCC
>JBMYWX010000229.1:0-5320 GCA_049607825.1 Nitrospirales bacterium | reverse complement strand
AACACGATTCCCAGGACGGCGATGATGACCTGGAAGGGATATTTCTCCCAACTGCCTACAATAATCATGACTTCAGCAATAAAGTTGACCGTTCCAGGCATACCTATCGATGCCATACAGCCGACAATAAAGGCCCCTGATATGAAGGGCATTTTCTGCATCAACCCTCCAAGCGACGGTATGTCACGCGAATGGGTCTGGTCATAGACCCATCCGGCCATGGCAAACAACATGCTGGTGGCCAAGGCATGGGCGAACATATAAATGACGGCTCCCGTTAAGCTGATGTAGTCCAACGCGGCCATACCTAAAAAGATATAACCCATATGCGACGAACTCGAATATCCGATGATGTATTTGGTGTCTTTGGCAAAGTATGAGACCAGTCCTCCATAAATAATACTGAAGACGCACAGGACAGCCGCAATCCAAATCCATTCTCGTGTGGTTTCTGGAAAGATTTCATATGCCACGCGAATAATCGAAAAATGTCCTAGCTTCATGAGCACGCCGGCATGGAGCATACTAGTGGCAGCCGGTGCCGCAGCATGACCAACCGGAGACCATGAATGGAGTGGCCAAATCGGCGCGATTGAGGCAAATCCGAAAAACACGAGAATCCAGATAATGACCGCGAGTGTACTGTTTTCCGCGATTCCCGTTTGCGTTTTGAGCGCGACGATATCGAAGGTATGCAGACCAGAGAAATGGTAGATTAAAAGGATTCCCATTAAGGCTACGACCGCCCCAGCTGACAAGAACAACGTCAGTTTCATGGCGGCATATTCTTTACTGTTGGATCCAAAGTTAAAGATGAATCCAACAGAATCTCTCAGCTTCAGTCCTTCTGGATCTGTCATTGACAGATAGCCCTTTGTGTGACTGCCCCACATCCCTAGCAGCACGTACATTGGCAATACAGACATCTCGTAGAAGAAATAGAGGAAGAACAGATCCAACGACATGAAGACGCCAATCGTAGCTGCGGCAAGTATGAGTAGGAAGATGTAGAATTCTTTTGTCCGGTCTTTGATGTGCCAGGACACAAAGACGCCGGCGAATAGCAAGATCGCGGAGGCAAAGACCAATGGGCCGCCAATGCCATCAACCCCGACATAGAACGCAATGCCCAGTTCTTCTGACCAGGGGAATCGCTGAACAAACTGATAGCCTGCCTGTTTGGTGTCATAGGCAAAGAAAATATAAAACGATGCAATCAAGCAAATGCCAGATGACACTGCGGCAACCATGCGCGTGAGCAATTCTTCTTTTCTTGGGACAAAGATCAGCCCTATGGCTCCAAGGAAAGGAGCAAACAAGATGATCAGTAGAGAATATTCACCCATAAAATTAGTCCGATATCATTTGACTAAGTACTTGTGGTTCTGCCGTAGCCACGGCTGTACTGCCATGATTAAGCCGATCAACCACTTCTTGAACAGAACCATTAATCATATTCAAGAATGGAGAGGGGTAGAGACCAATCCAAAAAATCATCACACACAAGGCTATGCCAATTCCCCATTCTCTGGTATTGAGATCTTTCAAGCCGGCTGGAAGCCCTTCTTTGAGTGGGCCAAAAATCGCGCGCTCATAAAACCATAAGAAATAGGCGGCTGCGAATATGACGCCGGTGACAGCAATAGTTCCATACACCCAGTAGGCCTGAAAGGCTCCTAGCAGAATAAGAAACTCCCCAACAAATCCGTTTGTGCCAGGCAGGCCAATGGAGGCCATGCCGATAATCAAAAAGAACGTAGCGAGCAGCGGCATTTTCTTTGCCAGTCCGCTACATTGTTTTACGTCAGTGTGTCCGAGCCGTTCGTAGATAAAGCCAGCCAAAAAGAAGAGGCCGGCGGTACTGAAGCCTAAATTAATCATGGTCAATAGGCCGCCTTGTATGCCTTGAAAGTTCAGCGCGAAGAGCCCAATGACCACGAATCCTAAATGACTGATGCTGCTAAACACTAAGAGACGACGAAAGTCCGGTTGAATGATCGCAACAATCGCGCCATACACGATGGCGCACAGTCCCAGTATCATCACGATGGCGACCACCGTTTCATCACGAGACGCATCAGGAAGAAGCGGAAAGCTGAATCGTAAAAATCCGTATGTGCCCATTTTGATCCCAGCCAGCATGACAGACATGGGGATTGGTCCTTGGACCAGTGCATCGGGCAACCAACTATGGAATGGGAAGATGGGCGCCTTAAAGGCAAACCCCAGGAAGACGAACCAGAAAATCAAAATTTGTTGACTAAGAGGAATGGGCACTGACAACAATTCTATTAAGTCAAAACTATAAGTGTGTTTGACGGAATAATAATTCAAGTCAAGCAGGCAAAATCCTACTAACATGAATACGCTGCCCAACAGCGTGTAGAGCACATATTTGAGTGCTGCCGTTTGGCATTCGTTTCCCAGTCCCCATAGCTTAATGAGGAAATAACTGGGGATTAACATGAGTTCCCAAAACACAAAGAATAAAATCAGATCGATGGAAGAAAAAATGCCCATGATTGTTGTTTCAAGAGCTAAAATGCTCATGAAAAAGGCTTTGGGGTGGGCCTTGACCGTATCCCAGGCATACAGGACCAACAACACAGTGAGGAATGCCGTCAGACCTACGAAGAGAATGCTAATTCCATCGACGGCCATGTGATAGCTAATACCCAGTTGTGGGATCCAACTATATCGTTCGGCATATTGCATCGCGGCGGTGTCTGGCACAAATCCAAAAAGTAGCCATGTAGCCACAATGAGTTCTAACGCCGTGACGCCAAGCGCAGATTTCTTGATCAGGTCTAGATCTTTCATTGACCAGATGGCTATGGCGCCAAGAAGCGGGAAAAAGGTCAGAAACGTCAGTATGGGGAAGCCTGCTTGTAGTTCTTCTTGCATTGTTCTGTAAGGCTTACATTAACTACTGGCCAAGCGCTGTTGCGCCGGTGAACCAGAGAAAGGCCACATGCACGAGAATAAATAATCCAATTGTAATAACCGCAGCATAATGATGGACCATGCCACTTTGGAGTTTTCTCCACGCCCAAGCGGCAATGTGATGTCCATAACCAATCACATTGAGCCCTGCATACATCACATGCTTTTCCGTCCAGGTGATGCCTGCAGCACTGACATCTGTCATATTGCCAATTCCAACGACAAATCGATCAATAATGTTCCGATCAATCCAATCCCAGATTTCTCCAAGCCGTTTGCATGGTTCGACAAAGATTTTGTCGTACAACTCATCGACATAATATTTGTTGAGGATAGTCGTATAGGCCCCAGAGGCTTTTTGTGCCCATTCGTCAGCGATTCCTGGATTTGATAAATACATATAACGAGCAAGTGCCCACCCACTCACTGCGA
This sequence comes from Nitrospirales bacterium, assembly GCA_049607825.1. Classification (GTDB taxonomy): domain Bacteria; phylum Nitrospirota; class Nitrospiria; order Nitrospirales; family UBA8639; genus JAGQKC01. Next base: position 1,945 of record JBMYWX010000229.1, on the reverse strand, counting down.
TGAGTGTTGCAAATGTCGCTAATCCAACAAGTAGTCCCACATTCACCTCATGGGCCACTGCGCCAAGCGGAGTGGCAACATCATGGAGGAAGCTGTGAAGTAATCCATGTTCTGGAGGGAACCCCAGTACCAGACCGCCGATAATGGAGAGACCAGCAAGAATCATGAGGGGGACCAACATGACATTAGGGGATTCGTGTATATGTGATTCAACTTTCGGGTCGACGCGTGAGTTTCCATAAAATGTCAGGTTCGTGAGTCTGAACATATAAAAGCTTGTGAGGAGTGCGCCAATAGCCGCAAAGGCATATAGCAGATAATGGTGATGGATGAAGGCATGGGCCATGATTTCATCTTTACTCCAAAATCCTGCCAACGGTGGAATCCCAGCGATGGCAATAGTACCAATCAGAAATACTTTATAAGTCTTGGGGATCTTGTCATGCAGACCACCCATTTTTCGAATATCTTGTTCGCCCTCAAGTGAGTGAATAACGGCACCAGCAGAAAGGAATAAGAGCGCTTTGAAAAAGGCGTGGGTCACGACATGAAAGATGGCTGCCGTATAGGCCCCGATGCCACAAGCAAGAAACATATACCCAAGCTGGCTGACAGTCGAATATGCTAAAACGCGCTTGATATCGTTTTGTACAAGTCCAATAGTGGCAGCGAACAAGGCTGTTACCCCACCGATCAATCCAACCGTGGTTAAAGCCGCCGGCGCCATATCGAAAATGGCATGATTTCGAACGATCATGTACACACCGGCAGTGACCATGGTTGCTGCGTGGATCAACGCACTGACCGGGGTTGGTCCTTCCATCGCATCAGGTAGCCAAGTGTAGAGGGGAAGTTGCGCAGACTTTCCAACTGCTCCGATCAGTAAGCACAAAGCAATGGCTGTGGCCATTCCTGTTGAAAGCTGTGGGGCCTGTTCCAGGACCTTGAGATAATCCAGCGTCCGAAATTCTGTAAATATTAAAAATACGGCAAGCAAAAAGCCGGCATCCCCAATACGGTTGACGACAAAGGCTTTAGTGGCGGCCTTTCCAGCCGAAATCTTTTCGTAGTAGTAGCCAATGAGTAGGTAGGAGCAGAGTCCAACACCTTCCCACCCGATAAACAACACCAAATAATTATTCCCCATCACGAGCAACAACATGGAGACCATAAATAAATTCATATAAGTGAAGAAGCGAGTGAAGCCTTCTTCGCCATGCATGTATCCAGTAGAATAGATATGAATAAGCAGACCGACGCCTGTGATCACCATCAAAAAGACCGTGGTCAAAGGGTCTATGAGAAATGCCAGATCAATGGAAAGGTCGCCTCCAAAAATCCAGGAGTAGGCGATCACTTCTCGTGGGGTTGGATCAGAAACGACGTAGCTGAGAACACCGAGTGCACAAAGGAATGATAGGCCGACAGAGCCAAAGGCCATTCTTCCGGCAAGATCCGTAGAATATCGAGCTCCAAAAATTCCGTTTGAGATGACGGCAAGGAGCGGGAAAATAGGAATAAGCAGAACTAAAAGATCAAACACGTTACCACTTTAAAATATTAATTTCGTCGACATTGGTGGCAATCTTGCCACGGAAGACGACGATAATAATGGCAAGCCCGATCGCCGCTTCGCCAGCAGCAATGGCAATGATAAACAAGGCGGCCATTTGACCAGCCATCGATTCGAGATAATGAGAGAACGCCACTAGATTAATATTGGCGGCGTTCAGCATGATTTCAACACACATGAGAACGACGATAAAATTACGTCGAACCAATACGCCAACCAGTCCTGTCATAAACAGGATGGCGCTGACGGCTACATAGGCTTCAAGAGGTATCATTATAGAAATCTATGAAATGAAGGTTCGTTCCTTACTCACTCAGGTTTTGCCTCGATGGTCGACGGCGTTTTCGCCAGCACAATAGCGCCGATAATGGC
>JBMYWX010000228.1:0-5331 GCA_049607825.1 Nitrospirales bacterium | reverse complement strand
CGCTTTTTAGAAAGCGGTGATCTGTCTTTTCGGCTTATTACTGCCTTGCCCTTTGTTGCCGCAACCGGGCGGAAATGGTTTGGGGAATTTTTGACGAAACAAAAGTGCCTCGGTTGCCGGGCCGAGGCCCGGCTATGAGAACTCTTTCCAATTCGCATATGGTTTTGATTGGTAAATTTCTTCGACAGGATTTGATAATACGACTCCCTGTTGCTCAAACAACTTTGCTGTTTTCCAAAGCGGCAACCCAACAATAGTCGGATAGTCCCCTTCAATTTTTTCTATTAATCGTGCACCTTCCCCCTGTATGGAATACGCACCAGCTTTTCCTAGGCTTTCTTTTGTAGCTAAATAGCCTAAGAGTTGTTCCTCCTCAAAGGCCTTGATCCAGACATGTGCCGTTTCTACAAAGTTTTCGCAGAAGTTTGTCGATTGTTGAATGAACGCGACTCCGGTGTGGACTTGGTGTACGCATCCTCGTAGTTGGCGGAGCATACGTTCAGCGTCTTGGAGATTCTCTGGTTTTCCCAGGAGGACGTCGTCTATCTCAATGACGGTATCGCTTCCAAGAATCAAGTGCTTAGGTTGTTGGTTTGAAACAGATTGTGCTTTGTCTAAGGCAAATTGTTTGGCTTGCTCGCTTGGAGTAAGGATGAGGGATGGAACTTCTTCGCAGGTTGGGGCAAGAACATTAAATGGTATGCCAAGTAGTGTGAGTAACTCCTGACGACGTGGAGATGTTGACGCCAGAATGATCTGAGGAGGGTTCATTCAATCAGTAATGTGTTAGGAGAGTGAGCCAGCGGGGATTGATAGTGTCGTGTTTTCCTGATGTGTTTCTTGGTATTCGCTCAAGATGCGTTCCACATCTTGCGAGCTGCTCGTTCGCACCATGTTGGCGCGCATCGCCGCGGCATGTGGAAATCCGGAGCAATACCATCCGAGATGCTTACGCATTCGTGGAAATCCGCCATGGGGATTTCGTGTTTCGAAGTATGCGGCATGCTCTAAAATCATCTGAAAGCGTGTGGCTAGATCAATAGGGCCTGGTGTTAAGTCGACGGGTGATCCTGATTGCACGGCTTGGCGAAGGTTGTTGATTTGGCGAAAAATCCACGGGTTGCCAAGTGCAGCTCGACCGATTAACACTCCATCAACTCCATATGTTTCGATCTGTGTCAACGCTTCTTCTAAGGATTGAATATCACCATTTCCCAATACCAGAATACCTTTCTTTCGAATCTGTTGTGTGGCGAGCCCAATGGCTTCCCAGTCTGCCTGTCCTCGGTACATTTGCTGTAAGGTTCTTCCATGTATTGATATTGCTTCAGGTTTACCTTGCATTAAGCACTCGCTCCATTCTTCAATGACGACAGTGTCATAGCCGAGGCGGGTTTTGACTGAAAGCGGAAGTGGCGTTCGATGAGAAGGTGGAGGCGGTGTCCAGGCATTGTCGGTGTTCATTTCTTGAACTTTTTCGATGATCACTGGGCGCACCCCCGCTTCTCTGAGCGATTGTCCGTTCGCCCAATCATTGATGCCTTGATGGGTCGCTTCCATGATCTTAAGTGCTCGTTCAGGTGTGCGAATCAGGGCTGCTCCGCTTCCTGATGATGCCACGTTTTTTGATGGGCATCCCATGTTGATGTCTAATCCATCAAACCCCATTTCACATACAATATGAGCTGCTTGGTAAAATAATTCGGGGTCTTTCCCATAGAGCTGGGCAAGAATGGGTCGTTCCTCGTGTGAATACTGAAAGGCTCCCCACCCGCCTTTACGGCTCTGGCAAATTTCCCCAACGTTTGTAAATTCGGTAAAGACAATATCCGGCTGTCCATGAGTAGCCACAATATGTCGAAATGTAGCATCCGTGACGCCATCCATAGGGGAAAGACCAATGATTGGTCGAGGGAGCTTATGCCAGAAGTTCTTCACAAATATAAGGCTTTCGCATGAGATTTGGTGGCCGTGTATTATATCGTGAGGTCTTGAGTTGATATGGATTAGAACCGAAAAGGTGGAATGGTGTTATAGCTAACTTGGCCTATGACATCATTCTTCCATGGAACGAGTAATTAATACCTTGCAGTTTATCGTATTACTTTGGCACGTGTCATACAATACGTACTGTTGAATCAAGAGAGTGAATGTTTTCAAATGGATACTTCGACCCCACCCCTTTCTTCATTAATACCTCCTTCAGATGCAGGTCTTCTCGATACTATTCAGCAATTGTTAGCAGATTCTTCTTGTAACCCTAAGATTAGACTCTTGCAGGATATGATAAAGACCGTCGTGAAACTCCAACATTCTGATGTTGATGTCCTTGAGGTAAAAATCCTCAATCAGGCTCTGAAAGAATTGCGCAATGGCTTCCAAGTCTTTCATCCTTATCGGCAGGCCAGAAAAGTCAGTATTTTCGGATCTGCCCGAACCTCTCAAGATGATTCCAATTTCCAGCTGGCCGCTCACTGTGGTCGTGTACTCAGTGAGCGTGGGTATATGGTGATTACCGGGGCTGGACCTGGAATCATGTGGGCCGGACATGAGGGTGCTGGACGAGAAAATAGTTTTGGCGTCAATATCCGATTGCCATTTGAGCAGGCACCGAATTCGCTTATTGCCGAAGATGAAAAATTGGTGAACCTCAAATACTTTTTCACGCGGAAATTACTATTTGTGAAAGAGTCACACGCGACGGTCATTTTCCCCGGTGGCTTTGGGACACTTGATGAAGGGTTTGAAGTGTTAACCTTGATTCAAACTGGTAAAACTGATCCGGCCCCGGTCGTGTTGCTTGAAGCGCCGGGGAGCAATTATTGGGAGAAGTGGATGGGCTTCGTGCAGGAACATCTGTTGCGTCGTGGTCTTATTAGTGAGACAGATTTAGCGCTATTTACAATCCTACATGACGCCTCTGAGGCAGTTGAGGAAATAGATGCGTTTTATCGAAATTACCATTCCATTCGTTATGTTGGTGAGAACCTTGTTGTGCGCCTCCAGTATGCGTTGACGCCAGAAGAAATCGATGACGTAAATCAAGAATTTCATGACATTCTTAAAGGTGGAGAGTTTACGCAATCTACTGCCCTTACCGAGGAATATGATGATGTTCGTATTCTGGACCTTCCCCGGCTCGTCTTTCAGTACAACCGCAAAGATGCTGGGCGCCTTCGACAATTAATTGATCGACTCAACGTTTGTGAGGCGGTCAATGGACTACCCTCAAGCCTTACCCCGGTGTCTTCTTCCTAAGATTACCGCAAGCCCCGAATCTCGTGGCGTATGATTTGATTTTATTGTGTAGGATAACCATGGTATGTTGATATTGCGAGGAGATGTACGTGAATGAAAACCTTTGATCAACTAGTCAATATTTCTGAGCCAAACGTTGTGTTGTATCATGCTGAATGCACTGATGGATTTGGTGCAGCCTGGGCAGTGTGGAAACGTTTTCCCACTGCTAAATTCATTCCTGTTAAGCATGGTGATCCGCCACCGGATGACCTTTCAGATCAGCATGTTGTAATGGTGGATTTCAGCTATGGCCGTGATGTGATTACCGCCATGCACGAACAGACTGCGAGCTTATATATTCTCGATCATCATGTGACGGCGCAAGCGGCTCTTGCCGATTTGCCGTTTGTGCATTTCGATATGGAAAAAAGTGGAGCGGTATTGGCGTGGGAATGGCTTCACGAGGGTGCGGTTCCATGGCTGAGCCACTATATTCAAGATAAAGATCTTTGGCAGTGGCGCCTTCCAAATAGCCGCGAAATAAATGCAGCTTTATCTTCCTATCCATTTGAATTTTCTGTGTGGGATACGTTGCGTCAAGATGTGTTAGAGGTTGAGGGACGAGGCATTCTTCGTCATGAAAATGTCTTGATTGATAAGATGGTGGCCGAAGCGGTGATGGTGGAATTCGAGGGCAAAACAGTTCCTGCGGTCTATAGTCCTGTGCTCACCAGCCAAATTGGGGAACGTCTCGCAAAAGATAACCCCTTTGGTGTCATTTGGCATCAACGGAATGGCCGGCGGTATTTTAGTCTGCGTTCCCGCTCTGGAGGGGTTTCGGTGGCTAATATTGCCGCGCGTTACGGTGGTGGTGGCCATACCCATGCAGCTGGCTTTTCACTGGTCCTCAATGCCGAAATTTCAGGGACATTAGATCCCATTCGTCAGCTAATAATGCAAGAATATTCCGATGATCAGGTGACGTAATTTGGTGGTGAGCATTAGTGTGTTGAATGATTCCATTAAAAGATGACAATCCCACAGAAATTACCCCCTACCTCACTATTACGTTTATTGCCACCTGTGTATTGGTGTTTCTTTACCAAGTTTCCCTTCCTATCAACCCTGGCGAAATCTTCGTATATCAATTTGGGGCCATACCGGCTATTGTCTTTGGTCACACGCAGTTACCTCCCGAACTAATTTCCCTTCCAGCTTATGGCACATTAATTTCAAGTATGTTTCTTCATGGAGGGTGGATGCATTTGGGCGGAAACATGCTCTATCTGTGGATTTTTGGCAATAATATTGAGGATGTGATGGGTCATGGAAAGTTTATTATCTTCTATTTAGCATGTGGAATTATTGCTGCTTTGAGTCATGCTTCAATTGATCCAGAATCAACAGTTCCCATGGTTGGGGCAAGTGGGGCAATATCTGGAGTGTTGGGTGCTTATCTGTTGCTTTACCCTCGCGCACATGTGTTGGTCTTAATCCCTCTTGGGTTTTTCACGCAGATGATGCATGTCCCTGCAGCCATCGTGCTTGGGCTCTGGTTTGTATTGCAATTGGTGAGTGGTGGAATGAGCCTTGGTCATGAAGGTGGCGGAGTTGCATTTTTTGCGCATATTGGCGGGTTTATTGCCGGCATGGCTTTAATTGGTATTTTCAAACATCCGCATGTTCATTTCTTCAACCCACCTACCAATCGGCGTCAGCATTCGAGTTTTTAAAATATTTATAATTGATAATTGATTTTATGTTGACAGAAACTAAATACCCAGATATATTGTGTCTTCGCCTGACGGATTTATGGCGTGCTCTTTGACAGATAAATAGCTGAAAAATACAGCAGGTAAGTGTATTGAAATGGCGGCCCTTGTGAGAAGGAAAAATCTTTTGAGAGTTTGATCCTGGCTCAGAACGAACGCTGGCGGCGCGCTTAACACATGCAAGTCGAACGAGAATCCGGGGCAACTCGGTAGTAAAGTGGCGAACGGGTGAGGAATACATGGGTAACCTGCCTTTGAGCATGGAATAACCTATCGAAAGGTGGGCTAATACCGTATACGCTTCTTGATTTATGGATCG
>JBMYWX010000227.1:0-5338 GCA_049607825.1 Nitrospirales bacterium | reverse complement strand
ACACCACCTGCCATACATATCGAAAAGGGAACGTGCCTCGCCATTTTTGCTTACGATATTGGTGCTGCTATTGATCTTGATGAAGCCGACCGACGAAAAAATACAGAAGTCAAAGGACGCGGACGCCTCAAACGTCGGCATTCTGCCCCACAGTACTTTGACTACCGCCCTCCACCGCTTCGCCTTAACCAAGAGGTCGAACCCTTAAATATTGGCGAATATCGAACTCTCTCCACTGTAGATGTGGTGCTGTATGACTTTGGGGCCGTGTCAGTCATTTACTCCATACCCATAAACGGGCCTTTTTCCACCCTGCTTCCGCTCAGTGAAGCGCTATATGAAAATGCCACACTATTGGATGAATCAAGAAGAAGAGTGGATCATCTGTTGAATACCATACAGGATGCTGTCGAAAAGCCAAGCGTGGCCTCATTTGTCGAAGATTACTCTATTTTTCATGTTGAGGCGACTCAGCCTTTCCTTACCGCACCTGAAGTCTTCACGAACCTAAACCAAGATGTCGCTCAAATTCTTCGATGTGAACGAGAGTCCTTATCTGAAGAAGAAATCCGCGATGCCACAACCTGCCATATATCTTTTGGAAAGGCAGACATTTCATTTATCGATTGGAATGGCGCTCTGGTCTATGGAGAAGAAATGGAAGATGTGTGTGCAGTGCTGGAATTTGCCAATGTCGAGTTACTTGAACGACGGTACCTAGACGATCAATTAGATAAAGCCTTGGACCATGCCTATGAATCTCTCACAAAATACCAGTGGAAACACTTCCGCTGGCCTGGCTCTTTCCATACAGACCTACGAGGAATCGGGCAACTACAAGTTGATGGTGCTATTTTATTTGAACGAGTGACGAATGCATTAAAATTACTTGGGGACCAATACCTTGCGCGCGTCTATCGACTCACATCACGGCGTTTCCATTTACAGGAATGGGATGCTGGGATTCATCGAAAACTCGAAACGATTGAAAGTATTTATGAGAAGCTCGCGGATCTCACAGGCAACCGACGCATGGAAGTCTTAGAATGGATTATTATCATTCTCATTGCGGTCTCTATTCTTCTGCCATTTATCCCAGGATTTCCGGGATACTAAATGTCCATCCTGATGCCAAATTGGGGATTTTTTCTTCTGGCTTTTACTGCCGGGGCTTGTTTGGCCTGGATCCTTATAAGCGCTCGAGCCAAAACATCCATGATATCAGCGCTCAGCAACGAAGAAAAGCGACGAGCAGCAGCTGAGTCGAGAGTTGAGGAACTTCGTCAACAGCTTGCCTCAATTCAGACAGAATACAATCGAGTCCGTGAACAATTTCAAACAAGTGAAGGAGCAAGAATTTCGGCAGAAACCAAATACGAAGAGGCCACACAGAATCTCGCTGCCCAACAATCACTACTCGAGGAAGCAAAGACGACATTGACTCACTCTTTTCGTTCACTCGCTGCCGAAGCACTTGCAAGCAACAATGCCGGGTTTCTGACATTAGCTGAAGAAAAGTTTAAATCCTTGCGAGACGAACACACGAATGATCTTGAACAGAAAAAAACATCTATCGAAGCTCTGGTGCATCCTCTGACATTATTGCTCGCTACCTATCAACAGGAAACTAAGGAACTTGAAGACAAGAGAGTCCGTGAACTCAGCACAGTTGGTGAACAATTGCGGCATGTAGCACTTGCCCAATCAACGCTACAAGCAGAAACAGCCAAGCTCGTAAATGCACTTCGCTCTCCACAAATTCGTGGGCGATGGGGAGAAATTGCGCTTCGAAAAACTGCTGAACTAGCCGGCATGTCGTCTCACTGTGATTTTGTCGAGCAAGAAAGTGTATCTACTGACAATGGACGATTCCGTCCCGATATGGTGATTAAGCTCCCGGCACAACGTGAGGTTGTCGTCGACTCGAAAGTCCCATTTAGTGCATTCTTAGAATCACTCGAAGCGACAAATGATGTCGAGCGCAACGAAGCGCTTGCCAGACATGCCTCACAAGTCAAACACCACGTTAATCAGCTTTCCGCCAAGGAATACTGGGATCAATTTCAGGCTGCTCCAGAATTCGTCGTCTTATTTATTCCGAATGATTCGTTTCTAGCGGCTGCAGCTGAACAAGATCCATCGCTCATAGAATCAGCCATGAAAAAAAATATCGTGATCGCCACTCCGACAACATTCATCGCTCTACTCAAAGCCATTGCTTATGGCTGGAAACAGGAACAAATCACGGAAGATGCTGAACGCATTAGTACATTAGGGCAGGAACTGGCAGAAAGAATGGGGGTACTGACAGAGCATTTCATCAAAGTTGGGGGATCTCTTGGCAAGGCCGTGGAGTCCTATAATGCTGCCGTGGCGTCTCTGGAAAGTCGAGTCCTGCCGTCAGCCAGAAAGTTCAAACAGCTGGGCGCCGGAAGCAAAAAGGAAATTGACGATCTTCTCCCCATTGACCATGTCCCTCGCACCTTACCCTCGACAAGACCAATGACAGACGCTCGGGACTCTCCAGTCACGTAAATCATACGACCTCTCCCTATAAAAATTTGTGACATAGACCAAGCTCGAGTCATAAGGCTCTACCAACGCAGGACCATTGTGTTCCCTATGTGTATCTTTTTTATTGCATTGCCAAAAACTTCCGGTAGACTATACCCAAATAAAATATGTCAATCGTTGGCCACCGAGAGGAACAGTTTTAAGCGAGAATCTTTAAATTCCAATTAACTAAAGGAGGAGGGGTTTAATGATTGAGGTAATTTCCCACAATTGCTCAGTACATTCCCTAAGCATTTACCATCGCATCACATTTATCCGCTATCGTGTGGTCATCATGACTATTCTGATGTCCACTTTACTCCTGGTCAGTAGCCAAGTCACGGCGGCTACCTCAAGTGCACAAGTTACGGAATCAACACTGACCGTGCCGTATAGTGGCCCAGCGCCTAGGGGACCGCTTACATTTCCCCTCTACAAAGGCCAAAACTTTCAATATTTTAGTGCCGGCGTGGGAATAGAGGAACGCCAACTCACTTATCCCCCCTATCAATTGAAACTCATATTAGTCGAAGGTACCCACGCATTCTTATCGAATGTCTCTCTTACCATTCGTCAACTTGATGGTCCACTAACTTTTGATATTCCACCAGATAAAGTCGAAGGCCCCTGGGTATTTCTGAATATCCCCACCGGCACCTATCTGATCACCGCTGAGAATTACCAAGATAAGAAAATTGAAAAACAAGTCAGCGTAGTCGAAATGAAACCTCAGGTCATATACTTTCGTTGGCCAAATTGAGAGTCCGCCCATAGCGTAAAGGGTTGACGTTCAAAGAGGAATCCACGTCAACCGGACTCTCTCCTTAGTCAAACCCTGAGGCCAAAGAGTTCATTGTACACGCATCAAAATTTCATGACAGTCTTGCTCATCACTCATACAATCTAACCATTCCATATTCTATTGCTTGACGGAACCCTACCTCTCAACTAGATAAGCACATCCTAGATTCTCCAGCTCACGGTTTCCTGTTCTATCACTTCCTACCTGTGCAACATTTGCCAAATTCAGCATTTCCCCTATAAAGAACATTTTTACTACATAGTCCATTAATTCCTCTTCCCTGCTAGAAAAATCTTGATCCCCCCAAGGATTACGGCAAGATACGAAGCTGGGAATATTCGTCTCGCTCCACAAAAAACTCGCTTGGAATTCACAATATTAGAGATTTTTAATGTTTCTCTAACCTTGGGTTCATATCTCATTGATAAGGTAACTCATAATAAAAAGGAGGTCATTACTTTCACCATGCTTACTACTACACATAGACAATCACAAGAAATTCCTTGTCCACGATGCCACGGACTCATGGCACCAGAGTCCTGCTTCAACGTCAATTACGATGCTGGAGAGATGGAAATTTTGACGTGGCGCTGCCTGCAATGTGGCGAACTCATTGACCCCGTGATTCTTCAAAATCGTGAAAATCCTCCCCCTATTGTGGGAAGGAAAAAACCAAAACCAATGCACCCATCGGTCCAAAGAATGTCTCGAAAGCGAACATTGGCTGCTCAGACAGAGAAGGTTTAAGCTCTTATACAGAAAGACTACTAAGTCTACCCACAAAGTTCACAAACATGGCACATCACATTCTTATTATTGATGACAGTGCTGACATCCGATGGATGTTATCTGATTTATTGGAATCAAAAGGGTATCACTGCGAACAAGCCTCGAATGCCATAGACGCTCTCTCGACAATCCAGAATAGGGAATTTGATTTAATATTGACTGATTATCAGATGCCCAAAATGGACGGCATTGAGTTTCTGCAAAATCTCGCTACTATGCCTAGAGCCTCGGCCACTCCAGTCATTATGATCACTGCAACTTCCAGCGATGCACTCACGAATACCGCTCTTACGGCTGGAGCTTGCGCTGTACTCACGAAACCAGTTCATTTTGACAAACTACTATTTACTATTACTCAAAATATTTCTCAATCAGAATCTCAAAGTTCAGATACTTGCTATTGCACCTAAAGAAATTGGAGAGCCGGACTCATTTTCCTGAGCCATTCTGGGATACCTTCCCACCTTGTTGGTTACCCACCACCCAAGACTCAGGCCCATAGGTCCGCCTCTCCTTTTTTTCTGCATTTCATTCCCCCCTCTATCTGTAGGATCCCGCTTTTCTCATTCTCAATAGCTTGGTATAGACGAAAACCCCATTTTGCACTATGATCAAGCAATTCTCCCCTCATGAATACTTTTCTTCCTATCATTAAAAGGAGAACTAACATGATGATTCGCCAATGGTCTCTTTGTCTGTTTCTATTCCTCATTCCGAATGTATCGTTTGCACAATTTGACTTGCTAGATAATCTGAAGGACAAAGCCATACAACAGCTGGGATCAAAAGGTGCAGGAGTCCTCGATCAGGACAAGATTGTGTCAGGTCTCAAAGAAGCCTTATCTGTGGGTACAGAAAATACCATCAAACTTACCGGAAACACGGATGGATATCTCAAAAATGAGGCCATCAAAATTTTATTGCCAAAAAAATTGCAAGCAATGGATAAAGGGTTGCGGATGGTTGGCTTTGGCCCTCAAGTTGACGAATTCGTCATAGGAATGAACCGCGCCGCCGAACAGGCCGCGCCTTTGGCCAAACCAATCTTTACAGAAGCTGTCACAGACATGTCGATTGATGACGGAGAGAAAATCTTACACGGCGGGGATACCGCGGCCACTGATTATTTCAAGAAAAAGACGAAGGGGAAGTTAACCGAGGCATTTAAACCAAAGGTCACTCAAGCCATGAACC
>JBMYWX010000226.1:0-5344 GCA_049607825.1 Nitrospirales bacterium | reverse complement strand
ATGGCCAATTTTTGAAATAATTGCTGGTAGTTGGTGCAACTTTTGAATACTCACCGCATGAACCGGAGAACTCTCCACAGAACTCAGTAGAACGCCGTGCAAACCTGCATCTATTGCACCCTTCCAATCCTCATTAAAGCTATCTCCTACGTGAAGCGCTTCATGCGGATCCACAACATGTTCATTAAGAGCATAGTGAAAGATCTGTTGAGAAGGTTTCGTAGCTTGGACCAGGCTCGAAATTGTCACGGAATCAAAAAGCGACCTTAATGATAATGCTGCAAGTATCGAGAAAAGTCGCGTATCAAAATTTGAGATAATTCCTAACTCATATCCTTGACCTTTTAGATCTTTGAGAAGAGGTAATAAATCAGGGTCAACAGTCCAATGAGTGGCACCCGCAAATGCCTCAAACACCTCATCAAAATACTCGTCAAATCCATTAAACATCCCGACACGGTAAAAAACCGCATGGACTATATCAAACCACCAAAGCCGTTCACATTGCTTTAACTTTGTAGGTTGAGAAACAGCAAAGATAGGAGGAGGCGCATGAGCGAAGGCCTCGGCAAAGGCCTTATTAATGGAGGCCTTTAACTCTGGAGTACTTACAACACCATATTTTTCAGCATAGTGAAGATAGACTTCTGCAACAGAGCCTTTCACATGGAACAGAGTTCCTCCAGCGTCAAAAAACACGACTTTAATGGGAGAACGGGACATATCCTTCTCGTTCCTTGGTAGAGACGTTTAGATAATTAGTAAAGTAAAGTTGGGACAGGGATTGAGTAAATCAATGTGAATAAAATGAAAACTTAGACTATCAGTGGAAATTCAGAAAGAAACGTGAGGAGGTATTCTGACTGAAAATTTCAGGAGCTTGGAAATAACAAGTGGCTAGATTAAAAGCAGAGTCTATTATCTAAATTAGGACTTTGATTTTTTCGTACGATTCACACGCTCTAAATTTTTTAATCTATTTTGATTTTTTAAATGTTTCTTTCGTAGATCTCGATCTTTTTGCCTACCTCTTGGCATAGTTGCCTCCCCAATTGACAAGTTAATAATATTAGCATTCTATATCATAACCTTACTTATCCCAACAAGTAGCAACTGTACTAGTTGAAGCCCCGTAGATCGCATGATAAGATCAGCACTCTTCAAACTCACGCTCTTGCCATATACTCATGCCCCCAAATCAGCTTAGTAAAACCTTCGAAGCCCAAACCGTTGAGGAACGTTGGGGAGAATTTTGGATCCAGGAAGGCCTGTTTAGTCCATCAACAGATAGTCCTGAGGAATCCTATACCATTGTTATCCCTCCCCCAAATGTTACAGGATCGCTTCATATTGGTCATGCTCTAACCTATACTTTGCAAGATATTCTTATTCGCTGGCGTCGCATGCAAGGCTATAAAACGCTCTGGGTGCCTGGCACAGACCATGCTGGCATTGCGACCCAAAATGTCGTTGAGCGGCAACTCATCGCGGAAGGAAGTTCTAGAGAACAGATTGGACGACAGGCATTTCTTGATCGAACATGGAAGTGGAGACACGAGTCAGGCGATACGATTATCCGGCAATTAAAACAGCTAGGGGCTTCATGTGATTGGAGCCGTCAACGGTTTACACTAGACGAAGGTCTATCTCAAGCTGTACGTGAAGTTTTCACTTCTCTTTACGAACAAGGGTTGATCTATCGCGGAGAACGACTTATTAACTGGTGCCCACGGTGCCTGACGGCGCTATCTGATATTGAAGTTGAACATGAGACGACAAAAGGCAAACTTTACCATGTTCACTACCCTGTAGATGGAGAGCCGAATAACTTCCTTACCATTGCCACGACACGCCCTGAAACCATGCTAGGCGATACAGCAGTTGCCGTCCATCCGGAAGACCCACGCTATAACCATCTCATTGGGAAGTATATTCGCTTACCCCTGAGCAATCGAAGCATTCCCATCGTAGGCGACTCCATACTTGTTGACCGTGAATTTGGTACTGGTGCAGTCAAAATTACTCCGACCTGCGACTTCAATGATGAAGAAGCTGGCAAGCGACTCAACCTGCCCTCAAAGCCAATTTTTGATCATAATGCTCGTATCGATACAACACTCTTTGAGGCCAATGATATTACCCCAGAACTTGAAGAACTGATCCACCTTAAATCTGAGCACGAAGCGCGCGCAATAGTTATCAAGGCCCTCGAAGAACAAGAGCTACTTCAAAACATCGATGACCACTCAATGGCCATTGGCAAATGCTACCGTTGTAAAACGGTCATCTTGCCCTATCCTTCTCCGCAATGGTTTGTCAAAGTTCAGCCACTGGCTGACCCAGCAATAGAAGCTGTTGAATCTGGAAGTATTCGGATTCTTCCAGATGCGTGGAAGAATAATTACTTTGGGTGGATGCGAAACCTTAAGGATTGGTGTATTTCGCGACAAATTTGGTGGGGCCATCAGATTCCCGCATGGTACTGCAAAGCATGTAACCGTGAACATCTACATGCTGCAGAAACCAAGAATACGGTGCAGTCACAGGGCGAGCCAAGCCCTGACATACCTGCCATAAACTACTTTATTGCACCTGAGGCAGTCCCCATTATCTCAAGAAATCCTCCAGCTAGCTGCCCAAGCTGTGGAGGCGAAGACCTGCTTCAAGACCCTGATGTCCTCGACACCTGGTTTTCGTCAGCTCTTTGGCCATTTTCAACGTTGGGCTGGCCTAAGCCTCACCCAGACTTTCAAACATTTTACCCCACATCAACCTTGGTCACTGGCTTAGACATCTTATTTTTCTGGGTCGCACGAATGATCATGATGGGGCTAAAGTTCACCAACGACGTTCCGTTTCGTGATGTCTATATTCACGCACTTGTCCGAGATGCTGAAGGCCAGAAAATGAGCAAGTCTAAGGGAAATGTCATCGACCCACTGACTAAAATGCGAGAGTATGGCACCGATGCCTTGAGATTTACTCTAGCCTCAATGGCCTCGCCTGGTCGAGACATTAAACTTGCTGAAGGCCGAATTGAAGGTTATCGGAATTTTGTAACGAAAATATGGAACGCCGCTCGATTTATCCTATTATATGGTGATGGAGAAATTAGTGCCCTTCGAGCCCAAGATCGATCTTTTCCAGACCGTTGGATTCTAAGTCGTCTGAATCTTGCCATACGAAATTGCACCAAATTCTTAGAGGATTACCGGTTCGACCAAGCCTCATCAACGCTTTACCAATTTCTCTGGCATGAATATTGTGACTGGTACATAGAATTAATTAAACCAGCACTTCAAGATCCAAGCTCTAAAGAAGCCCAATCGACTCGACATACGATGCTTGAAACCTTTGAAATGATTCAACGCCTTCTCCACCCCTTCATGCCATTTTTGAGTGAAGAAATTTGGCAAGCCTTTCCACATTCAGGTAAATCAATCGTCAACCAAGCATTTCCCACGGAGCAAAATGAGTGGAATTCCCCTGAGACTGAAAAGGCGTTTGAGACCTTTGAGCAATTCGTGAATACATCACGTACGAGTCGAGCGCTCCTTAACAGTCTCCCTAACCAAGCAATGACTTTCATGGGAACCACAACCAATCAAGATGAGTTGACCGTTCTTCATAACCTACATTCGTATATCGAACATCTCACTCGTGGATCCGTTACGTTCACTGATACAGATAATTGGTCCACCCGTAATGTACTTCGCCTTGTTACAGGAAACATGACGGTAGGAACAGAAGTCTCTCATGATATCGACTTACAACGCGTCTTGGATCGTATACGAAAACAAGTTCAAGAAAAGGACAAAGAGGCTACCCGCCTTCAATCACGATTGTCGTCTAAGAGCTTTACAGAAAAAGCTGAACCAAGTGTAATTCAAGAATCTGAAAATCGACTCAATGACTTAAAACAGGAATTAGCTTTACTGAGAAGTAGTGAGCAACAGATTTCCTCAATCCTTGGATAGCCTTCCCTTTCTTTTGTCATGCGACTTTCCCCTCGACTACTCCATTCACTCATACAGTTATCTTTAGAAGAAGATCACATCGATCAAGATATCACCACAAATTCCCTATTTTCGACTTCTATTCCAGCAGTAGCCTCAATCATAGCCAAAGAAGACTTGGTACTTGCGGGCGTAAGCGTGGCAAAGCGAGTCTTTACCGAGGTTGATCCTCAACTAAAATTTACCTACAAACAAAAAGATGGAGATGTGGTTTCAGCAGGTACTACCTGTTGCACCATTTCAGGAGATACCCGCTCGCTCTTGAGAGCCGAACGTGTGGCCCTCAACTTTCTTCAACATTTATCAGGCATTGCGACATTAACCCACAAATTCTGCAAAGCCACTGAGGGATCAAAGACGAAGATCCTTGATACTCGAAAAACGACTCCAGGACTACGAGCCTTACAGAAATGGGCTGTGACTCTCGGGGGAGGGACTAATCATCGACAGTCACTAAAAGACGGAATTCTTATAAAAGACAATCATTTAGCACTCCTACAATCACAAGGTATTTCAATTAAAGAAGCCTGTCACAGCGCAAAAAAATACGCCTCTCGCTACATCAAAGTCTGTATCGAAACTGATACGTTGGCGCACGTGCGTGAAGCCATTAAAGGAAAGCCTGACGTCATCCTCCTCGATAATATGTCTCCTCAACAAGCAAAAAAAGCTATCCATCTTGTCAATGGTCGTACACTTATTGAACTTTCAGGTGGAATCACCCTGAAGAATATTCGATCTTATGCTCACATTGGCGCAGACTTCATTTCCATTGGTGCACTTACGCATTCAGCGACAGCCATGGATCTCAGTATGGATTTAGCCCATCTCCCTCGTCCTATCTCTCGCAGCCAAAAGTAAACAATAGCATGGATGACCAGTTCGGCTCCCCTCTATCCACAAAGTTTCTCCATGCTTCCCTTTCGACTAGACAAATAGGCCGCCCCATCATCTACTACAAAAGCGTTTCATCAACGAATGCTGTGGGTTTTCATGCAGCCGAATTAGGCACATCTCATGGCACCGTCATTTTGGCTGACCATCAAACGGCTGGCAAAGGACGGTTGGGGCGAGCCTGGCATTCCCCCGAACGGAAGAACTTGTATTTTTCCATTGTACTCACACAAGCGCCAAGTAAGGCTCTTATTTCTTGGATTCCTTTACTAACCGGAGTGGCTCTTGCAGAAACCCTTGAATCGGAGTCAACGGCACCTATCGTGCTTAAATGGCCAAACGATATTCTATGTTGTGAGAAAAAACTTGGGGGAATACTTTGCGAAGGAAGACCCAAGGAAAAAGGCAATTCGGTCTGTGTGGTCGGAATTGGA
>JBMYWX010000225.1:0-5365 GCA_049607825.1 Nitrospirales bacterium | reverse complement strand
AGTGCTTGGAGTGTTGGAACTTTGGCAACCAAAGCAGCAAGCTCGTTGGTGGAACGGCGTATGCTAGCTGCAGTGTAGGCTTTTTTAAAACTACTGTCCTGGGTATGAGGACCAGCCCCATCACCTCGTAACAACACTTTCAAGTTACCGCCACTGTCGACCGCGGCAACACTGACTCGATAGCCTCCCTCCTCACATTTGCTTAATGCTGCATGTACGGCCTTTTCAGCAAGCGATAATGGAAGCCGTTCATGCGCGGCTAAGTCTTGCTTTGCCAACACTCCAGTTGAATGAATTGACAGACCAAACGCGATAAGAATTATGAACCCATACCAGCGAATACATCGATGTGCCTTCATATTTAACGCCTCCATTCGAATGAATTGGATAGAGTGAGAACGTGACTATCAATAACCAAGATTTCCAGGTATTTCTTCATGGCGATTTACTCAAACCGAGTCAGTTCCTCAATCAGTCGTATACATCCATACAGGAGTTGAAGATACCTGTTGGCTACACAACATTCTTCACATCAGATATCAAAGCAATCGCTCTACGGATCTGTTCACGAGACCCAAGAAATACGAGAACATCACCCACCTCAAGTATAGCCTCGCTGGATGGCTTGGACTGCGTGACTCCATCTCGAGTTACGGCAATAACTACCGTACCAGTTTTTCGTTGTATTCCTATTTGGTGAAATGACTGTCCTAAGGCCGGCGAATCCTCTTCAATTCTCCAGCTTTCCACCTCGACATCGGCAAACACACCCTTTCGAAAACGATGGGCAAGAGCTGGGAGTTCTTCTCTTCGTAAGAGTGCATACCCTTCCCTCCGAATTTCTTCCGCTTTTTCAAAAATGACTGGTTTGGAAACATCGTAGCACTGAAGAACCAAAGTGAAAATTTCGATAGAGGTTTCAAACTCTTCGGGTACGACTTCATTGGCCCCTAAGTCATGAAGTTCTTCTAATTCCTTCAAGTATCGTGTTCGGACAATAATATGCAAATCAGGGCTTAGTGCACGAGCCAGTTGAACAATCCTCCGAACACCAAATGGATCCGACATAGCAATGACAATGGCACGAGCATATTCAATTCGAACTTGTTTCAAAACAGTCGGATTCGCAGCATCACCATACCGAATATGAATACCCTTACTTGTTGCGGACTGAACAACATCGGCTTCAAGGTCAAGAACCAAATAAGGAATTTCCATGTCCTGTAGAACACGAGCGAGGTTTCGTCCATTCAATCCATAGCCCACAATAATGACATGGTCTCGAATTCTTAAGTGAGTCGAGGAAAAAGAACTAGCTCCTTTGTACCCAAACCAATGATGAACACGCTGAAATGCCTCTGCGCGTTTAGCTAATTTCGGGGCCCATTGGATAAGAAATGGAGTGATAATCATCGACAGTACACAGACTGAGAGAAAGATATTATAGGATTGAGCTTCAAGCAATTGAGCCTGTTGTCCTTTTTGCGCAAGAATAAAGGCAAACTCCCCAACCTGTGCGAGTGCCACACCGGTAAGAATTCCTGATCGTAAAGGAGACCCAGCTGCAAGAGCGGCCCCTGCCCCGGTTAAAAATTTCCCAATGAGCACCAGAATAATTAAACTCATGATGAGGAGAGGATGCGTGGCAAGGACACGAAGATCGATAAGCATGCCAATGGAGACAAAAAATAAGCTGTTGAAGCTATCGCGAAAGGGTAGGACTTCTGCTAATGCCTGATGGCTATATTGAGACTCTGAAATCAGCAACCCGGCCAGAAAGGCTCCTAAGGCCAGAGATAATCCAGTCAGAGAGGTGAGCCAGGCTGTCCCCAACCCCAAGACGATAATGGTGAGAAGAAAAAGCTCGCGGCTCCTGGTTCGAACAATGTGCTCCAGTAATCGCGGGGTCAAGAATCGTGCTGCCAGGATAATGACAAAGACGACAAGTGCAGCTTGACTTAAGGTTAGGATAATGGCGCCCACTCCACTAGTCTGTTCACTCCCTAATAGCGGAGTAATCAAGATCATTGGAACGACCGCCAAGTCCTGAAAGAGCAAGATGCCAATAGTCGAACGGCCATGGAGAGAATCCATTTCACCCCGCTCGCCTAAGGCTTTTAACACAATCGCTGTACTGCTCAATGATAAAAGGCATCCCCAAAAGATTGTTTCCTGAATTGAGAGGCCAATCAGGATTCCGCTAGCAGTCACACAAAGTAACACTCCAAGGATTTGAAGGGGACCACTGATAAGCAGTATACGTTTGGAGGCTTTAAGTTGAGTGAGGGAGAATTCAATCCCGATGGTAAAGAGAAGAAGAATCACTCCAATTTCGGCCAGAACTTCAATTTGTTCCCGATCAGATATCAAGTTGAGCCCATAAGGCCCCACGAGAGTCCCCGCCACAAGAAAGCCTGCAATAGAAGGTAAACGGAGCTTCTGAAATAAAAAGACAACGCCTATAGAGACGGTAAAAATGATGAGAACATCTTGAAGAATTGAATGATCAGGCATAGAAAAGTAACTTGATGGGACCTAGCTCGACCAAAGATAAAAAGTAACTTTTATCTAAATTTCCTTTTATACCAAGAATCTATGAGCTTCGACTAAAGCTCACAACAGCGTTATTGCTTCTCTGGAAAGAAGGAAATTTATTCTGTAGAAACAAAATTTCATGCATAGACAAAGGAACATGGCGTGGGAAAGCGACGCACTAAAAAAAGAAAAAACACAGATTCTTCTCGTAGTGAAGAAGATGAATTTTTATGAAATTAGATCCTGGAATAACCAAGGAGATTCTGCGCGTCGTCGTCTTTCATAGGAGTCGATCGCATCTTGGCTTTGGAGGGTTAACCCAATGGCATCAAGGCCTTTTAGCAAGCAATCTTTGCGAAATGGGTCAATTTCAAAAGAAAAGCAATCGCCTTCAGGTAGGGCAACATGTTGTTGAGAAAGGTCAACTGTGACTGAATAGGGTTTTTGCATCGACTCTCGATCAAAAAGGACTTGCACCTCATGAGCAGTCAACATGATGGGCAAAATTCCATTTTGGAAACAATTATTGTAAAAAATATCTGCAAAGCTTGGAGCAAGAATGCAACGAAACCCATAGTCTAACAATGCCCAGGGCGCATGCTCCCTAGAAGAGCCGCATCCAAAGTTTTCACCAGTCAAAAGAATCGTCGCCTTCTGATATCGAGGTTGATTACTAAAAAACTCTGGATCAGGTGTTCCGGTGGAAGTCTCTCGCCAATCTGCAAAGAGTCCTTCTTTGAGCCCAGTTCGATGAATGGTCTTAAGGTATTGTTTGGGAATAATTTGATCAGTATCGACATTGGGTCGGTTCAGAGGAGCGATCAAACCTGTATGAAGCGTAAAAGGTTCCATATATATAATGTTATGCCCAGCTTCGAATATCTGCGAAATGTCCTTCTATCGCGGCAACAGCAGCCATGGCTGGTGACACGAGATGCGTTCGTGAGCCCTTTCCTTGTCGACCTTCAAAATTGCGATTACTGGTTGAGGCACATCGTTCGCCAGGCTTGAGCACATCAGCATTCATAGCGAGACACATACTGCAGCCAGCTTCACGCCATTCTACTCCAGCCTCACGAAATATTTGGTCAAGTCCTTCTTCTTCTGCTTGTTTCTTGATCAACCCTGAACCCGGAACCACCATGGCATGAACACCCTTAGCAACCTGCTTCCCACTAAAATACTTTGCCGCGATTCTCAGGTCCTCCATTCTGGAATTTGTACAGGACCCAATAAATACGCGATCAATCTTAATGTCCTGAATCGGTGTCC
Organism: Nitrospirales bacterium; assembly: GCA_049607825.1. Lineage (GTDB taxonomy): Bacteria > Nitrospirota > Nitrospiria > Nitrospirales > UBA8639 > JAGQKC01. The sequence continues at coordinate 1,558 of JBMYWX010000225.1, read as the reverse complement.
CAGCCTTGAGGTCCATATACGTTAGAGCTTTTTCGGCCGCATGACGCGTTTTTTCATCAGTATATTGCTTAGGATCTGGGACTTTCTCATTGATTCCAACAACCATTCCAGGATTCGTTCCCCAGGTAACTTGGGGAGCAATATCTTCACCGCGTATTTCAATTCTATGATCGTACAGGGCGCCTTGATCAGTGGCTAATTCGTGCCAACTTCGGGTAGCCTGCTCTAATAAGTCGCCTCGTGGCGCCAAAGGCCGACCGTTGACATAGGAGATAGTGATTTCGTCAGGAGCCACAAGGCCTGCACGTGCTCCACCCTCAATCGACATATTACAAAGCGTCATTCGGCCTTCCATGGAAAAAGACTTTATAACGGAACCTGTATATTCAATGACATGACCAGTTCCGCCGCCAATCCCAATCTTTCCAATAATGGCCAATATGACATCTTTGGGCGAACAATATTCAGACAATGTCCCGTCAACACAAATTTCCATAGTCTTGGGCTTTTTTTGGACAAGACATTGTGTGGCCAAAACATGTTCAACTTCTGATGTACCAATGCCAAAGGCAAGTGCTCCAAATGCTCCATGAGTGGAGGTATGAGAGTCTCCACAAACGATGGTCATACCAGGAAGGGTCAGCCCTTGTTCTGGACCAATAACATGGACAATGCCCTGCCGAACATCGTTCATATCAAACAAGGTAATTCCAAATTCTTGGCAATTGTCCGATAAGGTCTCCACTTGCCTTGCACTCATTTGATCGATAATGCCTAAGCTTCGATCTGTGGTCGGAATATTATGATCCGGAACCGCAAGAGCCGCCGCTGGACGTCGCGGCTGACGACCGGCCAACCTCAACCCTTCGAATGCCTGAGGAGAAGTGACTTCATGCACAAGGTGACGATCGATGTACAGCAAGGTGGTGCCATCAGCATCTTCTCGAACAACATGTTGGTCCCAAATTTTCTGAAATAAGGTTTTGGCAGCCATTTATGATCCTAATTCAATTTGAATGCTTTTTATTACCCCAATTTCCATATCTCTGGCAAGTCTGCCACAGAATATGATTGAACTATGTCAAGACTATTAAACAAGCAAGCATAGAATCCTTTGCCCTGAGCACCTAAGAGGAGCCATGGGTTAACACAGGGATAAATGAGCAACTATTTAACAAACTTTGTGCTAACTCATCGAGTTTGCTATATTAAGTAGTACGAAAAATGCAACCTAAATTTTTGTCAGGGCTTTGCCAGAACCAATGATTGTGTGCCCTGAAGCCCAATCTATTCGTCATTCAACTCCATCCTGATGACGGTTCTATCATCCCCAATTCCATAAAGGAATTATACGTTTTCAACCGCATCAACTACGACCGAAATTCTACATTCACTTGCCAGAAAGAGGGATATTTTGTTTATTTGAGCGAGTATCCGCCCTTAATCGTAAATAAATACAAGTATATTTGCTTATATTATATGACGACCGACCAAGTGTCTCCATAGGGCGAGACCGTGGTGAGTATTAACTGTAGACCTAATACATTTGAAGAACATG
>JBMYWX010000224.1:0-5424 GCA_049607825.1 Nitrospirales bacterium | reverse complement strand
GAAGCGTAGCGTTATTTTCAGGTAAATACAAAGAGCCAATTCGTGTATAAAAAAGTCATCTTAGACAATGGGGTGCGGGTTGTTCTTGAGCGGATGTCTTCGCTCAAGTCTATTGCTATTGGCATTTGGGCAAACGTGGGGAGTCGGAATGAATCGATAAGTGAGTCCGGTTATTCTCATTTTATCGAACACATGATGTTCAAGGGGACAAAGCGAAGGACGGCTGCACAAATTTCCAACGAAATTGATGCCCTCGGTGGAGAAATGAATGCGTTTACGACGCATGAGGCCACTGCATTTTATGTGAAAGTTCTGGATCAGCATGTCGGGCATGCTCTGGACCTGTTGGCCGATTTGTTTCATGAGTCTCGGTTTAGCACTGCAGAGATTCAAAAGGAAAAGCAGGTGATATTAGAAGAAATTCGTATGGTCAAGGATGACCCGGAAGATCTTGTTCATGAGCTTCACGGGAAAGATGTCTTAGGCGCTCATCCGTTAGGGCGTCCGATATTGGGTGAACCTGAGACGATGACCTTATTAAAACGACGCGATCTTCTTCGTTATTTACAGAACCAATACCATCCAGAAAAAACTGTTGTCTCCATTGCGGGAAATTTTAAGGTCGAGGAATTACTTCCTCAATTAAACAAATATTTTGGAGGGTGGACTCGATCTCAATCCTCTCAGGCATCAAACGCGCTAGACCCTTGGCCTAATAATGGTTCAATGAAAGCGCACGTGTATCGTAAAAAGCTCGAGCAAGTTCACCTTTGCATGGGGTTTAAAGGGTTGCCTGTCGGACATCCGGACCGCTATACCGCCAATGTGCTAAATACCATCCTTGGGGGAGGCGTCAGTTCTCGATTATTTCAACAGTTACGAGAAAAACGAGGCTTGGCTTACACAATCTACTCGCACCTGTCTGGGTTTTCTGATGGCGGATTGCTGACAGTCTATGCGGCAACACGATCAGAAGAAGTGGAGAACGTCGTTCGTGTCGTGTGCAAAGAAATTCAGAAACTTTGTCGGCGCGGGGTGACAGAAGTTGAACTTCAGCGTACCAAAACGCAGCTCAAAGGGAATCTCATGTTAGGACTGGAAGGTACGTATGGGCGGATGAATAAACTGGCGAAAAATGAGTTATATCAGGGTCGTTATGTCTCACTTCAAGAAATGATTAGAGAAATTGACAGAATTTCCATCGATGATCTGTTTCAGTTAAATCGGCAACTCCTTGATTTAAATGGACTTGTGGTCACCGCATTAGGCCCGGTCGCCAAGAAGGTTACGTTAAACGAAGTTCAGTAAATACCATTGGAATTCGGTGAATAATTGCTTGACAACCAGATCTCGGGTAAGTAGCATGGTCCTCTAATTTCCTTAAAGAAAAAACTGTTGGATTAAAAAAAGAATAGAGTCATTGTTTTGAAACAAGAGTGTTCCCAAAAGATTGTTGGTATCCTTTATTTAAGTCATTCTAACATCAGTGAAGGAGGGAGGAGATGAACAAGTCATCTTTTCGTGTTGGAGTCGTAGCGCTAGTTGCCTTCGGTCTTCTGACATTTGGCATGACCGGTATTTCCCTTGCTCAAAAAGGCCCAGCGGCAGGAAACCCAAAAGCAAAGGGTGATCCAAAAGACGTGACGAAGCAAGGAAAAATTTCCTTTAAAGCCGTGCAAGCCAAAAGCTTGAAGGGAAGATTGTATTCGCATTGGGCAGACAATCCAGATGGTGAAGTTTTGTTCGGTATTCAATATTGGAATACCAGCGAGCCAGCTGAAACTGGAAACTTCCCAGGACGTGCATCAGATGATCGAAACCAAAACGTCCCTGATCCAATTGTTGTGTGTTGTAGCTGGGGATTCCAAGGCGGGACTGACAACAACAAGTCCTTTGCTGGTTGGTACAATCCTCAAACAACTGTACGTCTCAAAGTGAAGGACAAGGCTTTGATGGATCAAATGATCAAAGCAGCCCAAGATTATGTGGCCATGGAAGTGCAACTCAGTGGTGGAAATACCATCACCGGTTTTAAGGTAATGTCAGAAGAGTAGATTTTATTCAATCTACGGTCTCAATGATTTTTCAAGAATTATGAAAACAATTATATTCATGAAATTCTTAAGAGGAGGGAAGGCATTATGAAAGGTCGTAAGACTCGGTGGGCGGTTCTAGCTGCCATGGCCCTGGTTGGTGGAATGGCCTCCAATGCCCTTGGTATTGAAGCGTTTCAAGAGCGCTTCGAGTGGGGTGATCTAAGCAAGCCAACAACTCTACATGCTCGGGTTGCAGTAGTTGACCCTTATGACAATGCGGCATGGATTAATGTTGCAGTGTTTGGTGGAAACGCAGAGAGCGGTTACTACTGGCAACGTTATTTTCCAGGAAAAAACCTGAAGGTATATGCTGCTAATGACAAAGTCATGGGGCAATTAAAGGCGCTTGGAAAAGGTTCTTCCAGTCAAGCGGTCATGACTGGAACCAAGCCATCCAAATATACCTTGGTAGAAATTGTTGTCCAAGAAACAGAGCAAAATCATCGTGTGGCAACATCTGTAAAGGCCATAGATGATGTAGCTGGCACACCAGCGAAGCCTCGAAGCATTCACAGCCTTCGAACGACACCAGTGGTTAAAGCTATTGCTGGTGGGAGCTGGCCCCAAAGTAGGAAGATGCTCTACGACGTGTTGATCCCGGATGGTCAAGCAATCGCTGGAGTTATACCTTACTCTGATCAGGGAGTTGGGGAAGTCAGAGACTTTCGTTAAGTAATCGTTAAAGAATTAAAAGCAAATAAAAGGGGGTAGTCGATAAGACTACCCCCTTTTTGTATGGTTATTCCTTTTCGGTCTGAAGTCGACGCTTAAAGTCCGCTAATCTGTTAAGAGCTTCAATTGGTGTCATACCGAATAAATCCATCTGTTTAACTTCTTCAAGTATGATATGTGGAGAGGGTATTTCTTCCTCCAGAAGATTTTTTTGCTCATTGGTTTCTGGTAAATTCTCGGAATGTTCACTCTCAAGTTGAGTGAGAATATTTTGAGCCCGTTTTATAATTGGTTCTGGAAGTCCGGCCAACTTCGCGACATGAATACCATAACTTCTGTCAGCCTTTCCCTTAATTATCTTTCGCAAGAATAGAACATCTTGACCTTTTTCCTTTATAAGCACTGTGTAGTTCTTGATTCCTTCACGAGATTCTTCAAGTTTAGTCATTTCATGGTAATGAGTGGCAAATAATGTTCGTGCTCCGACATAACAACGGTCTAGTATGAACTCAGCCACAGCCCAAGCAATACTTAGTCCGTCATAGGTGCTGGTTCCTCTCCCCACTTCGTCAAGCAAAATAAGACTGCGTGCAGTTGCTGACGATAAAATTTTTGAAGTCTCAGCCATTTCCACCATAAAAGTACTTTGACCAGATGTGAGGTCATCAGAAGCTCCAATGCGTGTAAATATCCTATCCACTAAACCGATACGTGCTGACTTTGCGGGAACAAAGCTTCCAATTTGGGCCATGAGTACGATAAGGGCTACTTGGCGAAGGTAAGTACTTTTTCCTGCCATATTAGGGCCGGTAATTAATAAAAGCCGCTGTTGATTGAGGTCAAGCTTCGTATCATTGGGTATAAATCCATTAGATAAATTTGTTTGTTCAATAACTGGATGGCGTCCTTCAATTATGCAAATTGAACTTCCCTCATCAACTTCTGGCATAATATACCGATTTATAGCGGCAGCCTCAGCTAACCCCATCAGTACATCGAGGTGTGCAATTGTTTGAGCTACATGTTGAATTCTCTTTGTGGCTCGAGCAATTTGAATGCGAAGTTCACCAAACAGGGAGGTTTCGAGATTTTTAATTTTCTGGTCTGCTCCAATGATTCGATTCTCTAATGCTGAGAGTTCTTCAGTCGTAAACCGTTCTGCATTGACCAGAGTTTGTTTTCGAACATAGTCATCAGGCGTTTTTGCTAAATGTGTTTTCGTGACTTCAATGTAATATCCAAAAACACGATTGAACTTAATTTTCAGTGATTCAATTCCACTCCGAGTTTTTTCGCGAGCTTCGAGATCTGCAATCCATTGTAGACCCTCTCGTGCAATTTGACGAAGTTCATCAAGTTCATCATGATAGCCTTCCCGTATGATTCCTTCATAGCCAGTTGAAAGCGTCGCGTCTGTAATCATGGTCTGATCAATGAGAGCCTTTATGTCTTCTAAGTTATCCCAGTCATGAATGAGTTGTTTTGCCAGACTGCTTTGCAAAGGGTAAAGGAGTGTATGAATGGCGGGGAAGACGACGAGAGATCTGTGAAGTCCCTGGATATCTCGAGGTGTCGCAACACCTAATGTGATGCGGCTGTTGAGTCGTTGCAGATCTTGAATGTCGTGAAGAGCATGGCGGAGTTCATTTCGAATGCGATGGCTTTGAAGGAATTCTCCAATAACAGCCAATCGAGCATGAATTTCTGCCTTATCCACAAGTGGACGTATGACCCATTGCCTGAGTAGACGGCCTGCCATTGCGGTGACGGTTTTATCTAAAACTGATAATAATGTCGGACAACCTCGGTCTTGAGAGAAGGGTTTGACCAATTCAAGGTTACGAATGGTGACTCCGTCCAGACTCATTTCTTTCTGAGAGGAGCGAATGCGAGGTTTTTGGATATGTTGATGGTCCATACCGGGCTGAGTCGATTGGAGGTAACGAAGAAGGCTCCCGGCCGCCTCAATTCCTCTGGTTAGTTGGGCAAGTCCCAGACTCTCTAGGTCATCGACTTGAAAATGCTGACCAAGGAGTTGGTTATTGTCCTTGGCATTAAACCAATCCGAGTCTTGTGGAACTAACCGTGAAAGTCTGAGGTTTTCCAGCATTTGCTTAGTTTCTGGTGGGAGAAATGTTGGGAAGATAATTTCCCGTGGCTCAATACGAAGTAATTCGTCAATAAGAGCAACTTGTTCATCAGTGTTGTTATATTCCACAATCCAAAATTCGCCGGTAGATAGATCTAGGGTAGCCAGTCCCCAATGGGTATTCGAGTCACGAGAACTCAGCATAGAAGGATTCATGCAGGCTACTGAGGCTAGAAAACTTGCCTCGTTTGATGGTAAGAGCTCACTATCAAAAAGAGTGCCCGGTGTGTACAAACGTACCACTTCCCGGCGAACAAGCCCCTTTGCAACTTTGGGGTCTTCGACCTGTTCACAGAGAGCCACGGTTTTGCCTGCTTTTAGGAGCTTGGCGATGTAACCCATTGCCGCATGGTGGGGAACACCGCAGAGTGGAATGGGGGTGTCTTTATTTTTTCCGCGAGAGGTAAGGACAATATCTAATAATGATGAGGCTTCTTCTGCATCCTCTAGAAACATTTCATAAAAGTCACCGACGCGAAAGAACAGTATGGCCTCCTGGTAGTCAGC
>JBMYWX010000223.1:0-5425 GCA_049607825.1 Nitrospirales bacterium | reverse complement strand
TATGGAGCCACAGGCTTTACGGGCCGATTAGTGGCCGAATATCTGCAAGGGCAATATGGCGCGGATGTGCGTTGGGCCATGGCGGGCCGCTCGCAGGAGAAGCTCGAAGCGGTGCGTGATGAAATGGGTGTCTTGGCGGGAGTGCATAAGCTGCCAGGGTTCTTCTTTACCGTCTTTCTTACAATGCTCGCAGTGGTGCCATTGTTTGGCTGGGCAGCCAGTCGTCTGACGATTCGACGTTTACTCCCAACCATTTATATATTTTTTGTCATCAATCTCCTTGGATTCTTTGCGGCACTTCAGACAGGGTCGGATTTGACTGCATTGGCGCCCATCTTTTTTGTGTGGGTCAGTGTATTCAACTTATTTATCGTCTCGGTTTTTTGGAGCTTCATGGCTGATGTCTTTGCAACTGATGGAGCTCGCCGGCTCTTTGGGTTCATCTCTGCCGGAGGAAGTCTTGGGGCAATTAGTGGCCCATTGTTTACGGCAATAGCGGTGAAAGGACTTGGAGTAGCAAGCTTGCTCCTCGTTTCTGCAGCCTTATTGCTAACGGCCGTAGGTTGCATCATGGCGTTGCTAACCTGGTATAAAGGCCACCATGGAGAAGACCTTGGCGCGAAACATTTAGCCTCTTCGATCACGTCTTCTGATTCTCGACCAAGCCTGTGGGTTGGCCTAGTCCGAATCACCAAATCACCTTACTTACAAGCAATCTGCATGTACTTAGTCTGTTATTCAATCCTTTCCACCTTTCTCTACTCCCAACAGACAATTCTAGTCCCACAGGTGGTTCCTAACTCAGAAGACCGGTTACAGTTATTTGCATCCTTTGATCTTGCCGTTAACGTACTGACCGTCTGCGTGCAATTATTTGGCACTGGTCGTTTACTCACCAAACTCGGAGTGACCGCCATGCTCATGGCCTTGCCCGTAGCCAATATCCTTGGCTTTGGAATATTCGGAATAGCGACAATTCTGCCGGTGCTGATCGGATTCGGAATCATACGACGGGCGGGAGAATTTTCAATCACCAAACCAACACGAGAAACGCTCTTTACGGTGGTGCCTCGTGTAGAAAAATATCAGGCTAAGAACGTCATTGATACCGTCGTGCATCGTGGAGGCGATGTGACTGGTACGTGGGTTGGGTCAGGGTTACATACTCTTGGAATGTCTGTATCACAGATGTCTTTCGCCGCTATCCCAATTGCATTCCTGTGGCTTCTCCTGGGAAGGTTTTTAGGTCGTCAACATGAAGAGATTAGATCTCAAAAATAATCGAAAAACCCAAGCCTTTCACACTTGAGTTCTTGCCCATACAAGTTATGCACGCCCAACATAGCGGCCCAGCCTCGCCACAAAAGGAAACTGCAGCATCTTGAACAAATTCATGCAGACTGGGGCGCTGAGATGTTCTAGACCAATCTTCATCCCCAGCTGCCCTAAAGTCGGTTCAGCACAATAGGTTCCAAATAATCGGTCCCACCACGGCACATTGAATCCGTAGTTGCTGTTGGTCTCGCGCGGGTCAACAGAATGATGGATACGATGCATGTCTGGAGTGACGATAAACCAGCGAAGCACGCGATCGAGGCGCCAGGGCATCTGCACATTGCTATGATTGAAGAGGGCCGTGCCATTCAGCACGATTTCGAACATGATCACTGCCAATGGCGTCACCCCTAGAACCATAACTGATGCTGCCTTGACCATCGTTGAGAGAACTATCTCTACCGGGTGAAATCGTACACCGCTAGTCACATCCAGATCCAAATCCGAGTGATGCATCATATGAAACCGCCAAAGAATTGGGACGAGATGAAAGACCTGATGTTGCAGATAGATAATAAGATCCAACGCGAGCATCGCCAACCCAAACTCAAGCCAGCCCGGCCACTCCACCCAATGCAATAACCCCCATCCTCTCTCCTGCGCCATCGCAGCCGCCGCCACGACACCTCCAGCCAAAAATAATCGTGCGATGACGGTATTCACGACCACAATAGTGAGATTCCCACCCCATCGACAGACTTTCGACACTGTAAGTGCCCTACGTGGTGCCAACAGTTCCCATATGGCCATGACGCCAAGTACAGAGAAGTAGGAGGCGACCCGTACGAAATCTTCAGAACCCATAAACTTTCTTTTCTCTATTCCAACCCAACGATTTCAGTTCATACAGGAATTAGAGTCCCACAGGCTCGCAAATGATTTGAATCACAGATCATGAGGCTCTTGAAACTAATCATAGGGAGCATTACAGCCACGGCATCTATGTTGTTCCAGGGTGTCTGTTGACCTTCAAGGTTGTTGAATTCATTTTTCTACAACATATGTACGTAACCCACCAACCTTTGTCATCACTTCTCCGTATTCCTTTTCAGGTACTTTGAACTCCTTTAACGTATCTGACAAGTGATTGGCGACGATATCAAATTCTTTGTCGGTGATGCCGAGGCCTTCGTGCGTCAATTTGAGATCACGATTAATTTTCTTACATGGTCCGCCGGTGTTGAAACACAGAAGGTTTTTGTTCTTTTGCCGCAATTGATTTCTAGTGTCGGTTCCCATTCCAATAAAATATCGACCGACCACTGGATCATCCCAAACCTTTGTCAGAAACACATCAACCACTGCTGATATCGCATCATATCCTCCGAGACGCTCATACAGTGATTTTTGCGGCTCTGCATGAGATGTTGTCACAAATATTCCTAAAACGATACACATGGTCGTGAGGCAGACCATACGGCTAAGACGATAGGTGAATGCAAATCTCATAATTGCTCCTTTATTAATTGCTTGTCTTCTACTTCAATACTATCGGAGGTATAGCCATTCCAGTGCTCTTCTAACATCCGTAGCGGGATGTCACGCTGTGTCAGTTTTACGGTTCGGCCAGATTTCTTAAGTCTCGCAATACTACTTTACATCAACCGACATAATGACGAATTCCTTGTTCATCTGAGACCCTTGATGTGGCTCCACATAGGTCCCATCATAATAGTACCATTGCAAGGGCTTCATTTTACCTAGTTCCTTTGGATGACGTGGCAATTTGGCAACATCCAAGCCATTGGCGATAAACGTGGCGGGATTAACGAAATACACGACGTCCTCATGAGTTTGTTCAGGTGTTTGGGAAAAGTGAATCATATTGTGCTTGGAGACAGTCTCTAGCATACACATCTCTCCGCTTGCCTTGGTAGCATCAATCGGTTTCATCTTTGAATCAGGACCGATGATGTTCGCGATAGCATTGATCTCTTTTCGCGCGTTCCCCTCTAGTTTCAATACAGGACCAAACTGTTCCTGCATTTCCTCGTGCGTCGTGTCTGCGAAAGCAATAAGTGGTATTCCTCCTAGAAAGACCCAGGCACCTACAATTCCGATTGTCAACAAGATGGCTCTCCAATTGGTCATCATGACTTCCTCCTTTGAATAAAATGAATCGTTTAATTATCGATCACAAAGATCATTCAGCTTATACAGTCATTGTATAGAGAGAACTTGGGAAATTGCATCGTTAATGCTGTGAATTTCGCTGTCGAATTTATACGACAGTATCAAGGAATGACTTTGGAGAAAACATTGAAGGGGATGGGCTAGAAAACTAAAATTGACGTCGCGACCTTACCGAATGAGTCCATGTTTGCTGGCATACAAGGTAAGTTCTGCATTGGTTTGGACATTCATCTTATCCAATATTCGCGATCGATGTGTACTCACTGTGGTAACGGTGACGCACAATTCTTCGGCAATGGTTTTGATCGGCGTTCCTGATGCAATCATTCGAAATACCTGAAACTCACGATCTGACAGTCTTTCGTGAGACGCTTTCTCAGCGTCACGATCTAAATTGACAACCAGTTGTTCAGCCAATCCAGGGCTCACAAATTTCCCTCCTTGAGCCACTTTTCGAATAGCTTCAACTAACTGCTCTGGAGCACTGGTTTTGGTCAAATAGCCCGAAGCTCCGGCTTTTAAAAACCGCAATCCAAATTGTTCTTCTGGGTAAATACTCAAAATCACGATTGGCAATTGAGCATGCGTGATTTTCAACTCAGACAGTACATCCCAACCAGTTTTTTCAGGCATCTCCATATCCATCACTAACACATCGATTTCTGTGGTCTGAATCTTTTCCAGGACTTCCTTGCCAGATTCTGCCTCTTCAGCCACAATGAGGTCTGGCGTTTTCGATAGGATGTGTTTCAGTCCTTGCCGAACCACTGCATGATCATCAGCGATTAAGACACGTGTGGTGCTTTTCACGGCTTTGTTCATGGAAATCTATTGATTCGATACATAACCACTCACTCCTCTGAATGTTCTACAATATATTCTTTTAGTCCTACAATCAGATGGAGCAGTTCTTGCTGCTCTTGCTGCTCGACTTTCAGAGATTGAAGCACATTCGATAAATGTGTGACGGCGACATTCCAATCACTCTCGGTGATGCCTAAACCAGAATGTGTTACTTTCATATTACGGTTAATGATTTTACAGGGACCTCCCGTATTCTTGCACATCAACAATTTATTTTTCTGACGAAGCTGCTCTCTGGTATCCGTTCCCATCCCAACGAAATACCGACCAACTAGAGGATCGTTCCACATCTTTACAAGAAACTCGTCCACAATGTCAGAAATCATGTTATATCCACCAAGACGTTCATACAGTGACTGATGTTCAGAGACATCGGCACGAGCAGAAGTCATTAATGCATCTCCCCAAATCCCTAAGCACACAACACACCAAAATGAAAATACGATATATGCATTATATAGAAACGCTAGATAGCGCGACATTCAGGATCCTCCTTATTACTCATTCATGAATCTAGGATTACTGATATGGAATATTGACTGACACATGTGTTCCTTGTCCACGCGACCCTGTAATGCTCACTTCTCCTTTTACATGATGAGCTCGTTCACGAATCCCTATCAATCCTAGCGAATGAGAATGAAAAACTTTATGCTCTTCGATCCCTTCCCCATTATCTATCACTTCGAGTCGCACACTGTCTTTATTCTTTGCGACTCGAACATGAACATGTGTCGCTTTGGCATGACGAGCGACATTCGTTAAGGCCTCTTGCAATACGCGAAAACAGGTAATGGAACGTTCCGAATCCAACGAAAGTTCCTTTTGTTCAATCACTAATTCGCACGAAATTCCGGTAGTACGTTGGAATTCCTTTGTCTGCCACTCAATCGCCTCTGAAAGTCCAAACACATCCAAAATTTTTGGTCGTAATTCCAGACAGATCCTTTGAACGGTCTCGACGGTCTGATCAAGAAGATTTTCCATCGATTGAATCTTTTCACCAAACACTTGAGGGTTATGTGAGACCTCTTCTTCCAGACACGATAGATCCATTTTCAACGCAGTTAGCACCTGCCCCAATTCATCATGC
>JBMYWX010000222.1:0-5425 GCA_049607825.1 Nitrospirales bacterium | reverse complement strand
TAATACGTCCAGGCAACGAGTAGAAAAATGGCATCCTTTGGGATATTGCAAAGGCGATGGAACAGTCCCTTTAATCGACTCAAGACGCTTTCCTCGTTCACCTGGTCGTGGCAGAGAATTGAGCAAGGCTTTCGTATATGGGTGAGACGGCTTGGAAAAGAGCTGCTGCACACTAGCCCGCTCCGCGATCTTGCTGGCATACATCACTATGACATCGCGAGAAAATTGTGCTACGACGCCTAAGTTATGCGTGATGAGTAAAATGGCCATACCCATTTCATCTTGGAGATCTTTTAGAAGATCTAAGATCTGTGCTTGAATCGTCACATCAAGGGCCGTGGTTGGCTCATCAGCTATCAAGAGGTCTGGCTTGCAAGCTAAAGCCATCGCAATCATCACTCGCTGCTTCATGCCACCTGACATCTCATGAGGATATTGATCAATGCGACGTTCAGGAGAAGAAATTCTGACTTTCCCAAGAAGCCTGAGCACTTCCTGCCGAATCTCACCAGTCGAAAGATCTGTATGAATTTGTAGGGATTCCCCTATCTGATCGCCAATTGTAAAAACAGGATTTAACGAGGTCATGGGTTCCTGAAAAATCATTCCAATAGACTTTCCTCGAATTTTTCGCATCTCACTCTCGGGAAGATCCATGAGGTTTTGACCTTTAAAGAAAACCTGTCCCCGAACAATTCGTCCAGGCTTATCCACCAACCGCATGACCGAAAAGGCTGTGACTGATTTCCCGCATCCGGATTCTCCAACTAATGCGAGCGTCTGTCCAGGTTGAATAGAAAAACTGACATCTTCGACGGCTCGAATTTCCCCCTTGTCGGTAAAAAACGAGGTGGATAAATTATTGAGCGCTAGCAAAGGTTGAGACATAGAGAGATTACCGACTTCGAAGTTTTGGGTTTAAGGCTTCGCGTAGTCCTTCCCCCACCAAATTAAATGCGAGCACGACAACAAAGATTGCAAAGCCAGGTATAAAGAACAGCCATGGTGCATCAAAAATAAACCCTTTTCCATCAGACAAGATATTACCCCACGTAGCATAGGGAGGCTGAACGCCAAAGCCCAAAAAGCTGAGTGCTGATTCGGTCAAGATTGCACCAGCCACACCTATTGTCGCTGACACCAGAACCGGGGCAATGGCATTGGGAACCATATGTCTAAAAATGATCCTTTGCTCTGGTATTCCAAGTGCCTGCGCAGCCGTCACAAAATCCTGTTCCCGTAATGAAAGAAATTCGGCTCGTACAAACCTGGCAGTTCCCATCCAACTTGTCAGACCTATTACAATCATGATGTTGTAAATACTTGGTGGCAATAATGCCACTACCGTTAAGATAAGAAAGAAGGTTGGGAAACAGAGCATGACATCTGTAAAGCGCATAATCAATGTATCTACGGTCATGAATCCTAACTTCACTTTCCCATAAAACCCTGATAAGCCTCCTAAACATATCCCCATAAAGACCGAAATACCTACGGCTATAAATCCAATGGATAACGAGACAAAGGAGCCTTGTAACATGCGAGAGAATACATCACGTCCCAGCTCATCCGTTCCAAATATATACACACCAAACGTAGGCTGGTTCTGTAGTTTCACTACGTCATGAGAGGGAAGCGACATTGGAGGTTGAAACTTATCAGGTAAGCGGACCACTTCAGCATCAAATACAATAACCCATTCTGTAAACACTTTCCCGGCAATAGCGGCCATGAGAAGGATAGTTAAAATCACACAGCCGGCTACAGCCATTCCATCTTTTTTAAAGATTCGAACAAACTCCTCCCATGGAGTTTCATGAGGAAGAAGCGACTCCTCATTACGATACCCATTCGTGTCAATCGACTGCTCACTCATCATGGACACGAAACCTTAGCTTGCGTCATTGTAATCGGATCCTTGGATCTACCATTGCATATAATATGTCTGACAACAATGTACCTGCGAGTGTAAGCACCGCTGCAATAAAATTGATAGTCAATATGACGGGGAAATCTCTTGCGAGAATGGCTTCATATCCAAGTCGACCCAAACCAGGCCACGCAAAAATTTGCTCAAATATAACTGATCCTCCAATAAGACCAGGCAAAAGCAATCCAAACATTGTGACAAAAGGAAGTAACCCATTCCTTAAGGCATGCCCATAAATTACCGTATCCTCTTTCAGCCCCTTTGCACGTGCCGTTCGAACATAATCTTGACCTATGACCTCTAACATCTGGGACCTGACATATCTGGACAACACAGCGACACCCAAAATAGCAGACATCAAGGAAGGAACGACGAGATGCCAAATGCGGTCCATAATACGAAAAGCTGGTTGAGCATCCTCCATTCCAAAAGTTTTCATTCCAATCACGGGAACCCCAAATATATCAACAATTCCTAGTACCATAATATAGGACAAGAAAAATCCTGGAATGGAAATGAGTGCATATGCCACAAACGTACTAGATCGATCATATACCGAACCCCGACGTATGGCTGCATGGATACCAGTTGGGAAGGCAAAGGTCCAGATAAGGACAGTCGCACAAATAAAAAGTGGTAGCGAATTTAAAAACCGTTGCCATATTTTTGGTAACACAGGCTGGTTATCCTTGAATGACTTGAGCTCACCTGTGAAGAGATCTTTGACCCAATAGACATATTGAAGATGAAGGGGATCATCAAGGTGGAATGCAGCTCGAATCCTCACAATATCTTCTGGCTTCATTCTGGGATTTGACGGATCTACTTGACTCGGTTCACCCGGTGCAAGGTGAATGACCGAATGTGCCAGAATCGACACGATGACGAGTAACAAAATACGTTGTAGAACGTTGCGTGTGATGAAAGCCAACATGCTTACTCAAATAAAACTTTCTTTACAAGATAATGAAAAAAGATGAAAAGTACTTTCTCCCTTGACATCACTGAAAATTTGGTGTCAGTTCAAGCTTTCTCCACTTATGAAAATAAAACATCTCATTACCCGTTTTCGTTGGATAGATCTTCGCATATGTTTCTTTTCCACCCTTGTCTTTTTCCACAAGCACAATTTTCTTATCTAATACTCGCGTACTGAGTGGGGCATAGAGAAAGGTGTAGGGTTGATCTTCATGGATCAGCCGATGTAATTGCCGCGCAAGATCACGTTGATGATCGCGATCATACTCTTGACGAATGCGGACAATAAGATCATCAGCACGAGGATTCTTATAGCCAACGAAATTGAGTTGCTGCGGGCCAGCTTGGCTCGAATGCCACAGTTGGTACAAATCGGGGTCAACGCCCATACTCCAACCCAACACGACAGCATCAAAGGCACCCGTATTCACAAAGTCCTTGAGAAATACAGCCCATTCAAAATACTGTGTATTGCATTTCACTCCAATTTTTTTCCAGGCATTTTGGGCGATCGTCATAACATTCTTCCGTATCGGGTTCCCACTATTGGTGATAAGATTAAATTCAAATACTTTTCCATCTTTCTCTAACCATCCGTCAGCATTTTTCACCCATCCCACTTCTTCTAAAATTGCTAAGGCACCATCAGGATCGTAGGGAAGTGGTTCAATAGAATGGTCATACCATTCCGTATTTTCTGGATATGGCCCTGTCGTGCGCTCACCTTCCCCGTATAACAAATACTTCAAAAAGTCGCCAACATTAATCGCCATGCCCAATGCTTGCCGAACTCTGGCTTCCTTGAATAATGGCTTTCTATTGTTATATCCAACATAAGTGTATCCAAATCCTAAACTGGAAAAATGTTGGTATGTTGGATCATTCTTATACCGAGCCACTTGATGGGGTTGTGCCCCATAATAATCCACAGCCCCGGCCAAAAATTCCATTTCTTGAGTTAAAAGATCTGGAATAATCCGCATGTGATAGTCATGATATTCAGCCGGACCTTCCCAGTATTCCTCAAATCGTTGGAGATGAATAAATTCATCACCTTGCCACTCAACAAATCGAAAATGACCAGCTCCAATTGGATGTCGATTAAATTCACTGTCGCGCATCCCAAAGCTCTTCCTTGCATCATCCGAAAGCCTTCGCTCTTCCATCTCACGACTTGCTGCTTCTTGATTCAAAAGATGCTCTGGTAAAATCCCCATGGTCCAGGCATTAATTGCTGGCGAGTAGAGTCGCTTATAAACCACCTTCACTGTATGCGTATCTAATATATCTACTGACTTAATGGGCTCAAAGTCTGATGTGCGCGGGGATAAGTTCTTTGGTTCCATAATGGCATCATAGGTAAATTTGACATCTCCTGCGTCGAACTCATGGCCATCATGAAAGGTCACACCTTTTCGAAGATGAAAGACAATCTGAGGATTATGTTCACTGACTGGCAACAGTTCAGGAAGTTGTTGCTCCAGTTTCTCTTGGAGTTCCGACGTTAATTGTGTCGAAGATGAGACGTACTCACGATGTGAAAAATGTTCAATATATCGTTCACCAATAATAGGTATTAACCGTGAAAACAGGTCCTGATCTACATGGGCTAAGAAAAACTCTATTCGTTCTGGAACCTTGATGACGGCCTTAATTTGTTTACGAGTAGGTTTTCCATCTTCATCTTTCGTCGATAACGACACTACCTCATGACGTTCTTTCGAAGGTAAAAGGTTTATGCCTGTGAGGTTGGAACGTAGGCCAGATAAAGACTCATGAGAAAGCCCTCTCTGTATTCTACGTAGCAATTCTTTTCCAGTGACTTCACTTCCATCTGGAAATCGATTTTGAGTATTAACTAGGAGATAGGCTTTTTCGGTAATAACCCAATCCGTCGCAAGCCGACCTCTCAAATTCAAATTTTCATCCAAGTCTAATAAACCCTCAAACACATGGCTCACAATACTTGCACTTGCACTATCTGCATTTAAGATGGGGTTCAAGATTTTGGCATCTCCGATTGACCCCTCGATATAGGTAACAAGCCGATTGGGATTACCTGATGCCTGATTTTCGTAGGTGGGAACCCAAAAGTAGGACTGGAGAAGGAAAACGGTAATAACGACAGGAACAAAGAGCAGCAATCGTTTAATGGTCATAAGGAAAGAACAAATGACTCATCGATGAGAAAAACAGGTATTCTATACATCAAATGGTAGCAGGAAATACGGAAAGCGCGCCACTGAACCCATGAGAGTACCACTGCCAGACATGTCATGAATTGGTAGAGAAAACTTAAACGGCTCTCGTTCTCACACGTTCATGGGTGAGAGAGAATGACCACTCAATTATATTCTCAGGTCCATTGGAGTTCATCACAGTGATAAAAGATGCATTTAAATAGAAATACTCTCCCATTTATAGAAGCAATGATTACTTTCTAGTTTCCTACCCATTGTATGATACCCTCTCCCTCACCACAACTTATTGGGCATTATATACCAATAACTGACCATG
>JBMYWX010000221.1:0-5492 GCA_049607825.1 Nitrospirales bacterium | reverse complement strand
TCTAATATTCTTAAAAGTACTGCAATGCATATTCCATCTTGGGGGTTTTTAAAATTCGTCAAAGTATTCGATGAGATAGAGTTAAACCTCGTTGAGGACTCAAACCTGAAATGAGTAAATTAATGAAGGCCAAACCATACAAATCAAGGTTCTAGTGTCAAGAAACTTTCCTTTTCTCATTAATAATGTAACAATCTAGATGCCTATAAACTAAAAAAATATTGTCATAGAAACAAGGTTTGACACCGCCTAATATCGACATTGCATTTATATGCCCATATGTTGGTATTAGCGTAAACCTATACACACCGAACATCACGAATCATTGCTTGAGTACTTTCAGCATGTTAGACGCTTCTTGTAAGGAATTCATGTATGAAAATTTGGTTATCTCTTGGATGTATTGTTATTGGACTCTTGGTTTTAACCATATGGATCTTACCAGGAGCCTTTAGCGCAAAGGGCACGCCCTCCGACCTTGAAGTGTCGCTAGCGCGGCTAGCTCGACATTGGGCTACCCCAAGTGACCTACGAGATGCGAAGAACCCTATACCATCAGAACCAAAGTATTTAGCAGAAGCTCTACACCACTTTGCTGATCATTGTGCAAGCTGTCACGCCAACGATGGAAGTGGCAAAACACCGATGGGACCAAACTTTTATCCTCCCGTCCCAGATCTCCGTGACCAGGTCATTCAATCGATGTCAGACGGAGAACTCTTCTACGTGATCCATTATGGCGTTCGATTTACAGGGATGCCTGCTTGGGGTAATGGTGAGCCGGAAAAAGATACTGAAAGCTGGAAGCTTGTACATTTCATACGCCATCTTCCCAATATTACCCCCCAAGAAATTGCAACAATGAAGTCCATGAATCCCACCACTCAGGCTGAGCGGGATGAACAAGAGGCCTTAGATCGATTTTTGGCAGGAGAAGATTTTGAACCTGCAGCAGAACATCATCATTAATCTAACATCCACATTTTAAACAAGGATGAACAAACAAGGGGAACACTCATGACACGCTGGATCATTATTCTCATTTTTCTATCTCTTTCATTTTCACCCACCTTCCTCTGGGCTCATGGTGGAAATGACCATATACTTGGGACTGTCACTGAAACGACAGATCATCAGATTGTGGTGAAAACACCTAAAGGAGAGTCGGTATCGATCACCATTCAGCCGGAAACGGGATTTCACCAGAATGGCATTTCGACAAAAGATGCCCGACCGCAAGTTGGAGATCGCCTCGTAGCCGAAGTCTCAAAAAATGGGGATCATGTAGTTGGCAAGGAAATTCGATTTTCCACACCAAAAGCTCAATAGGCAATGAAGTAAGGGTAGATCAGATTCTCTGATACAAAAGGCCTCTCTTTCTTTTCTGTAGGCAATATTTTCTACTACGGAGGAAAGAGAGGCTCTAATTTTTCCTCATATTTTCGAACACCTTCGCATCACTCTTTGCATACCTCCCTAAACTTCCTAAAGAAAATTCATAAAACTGTAGCACCTGTTGGCAGATGTCGGTAGACCATCTCTCCTTCAAAACCTATACTCTCCATCGGCTTCCGACTATTGGATAGAACGCAGAACTGGAATTTCTGAAACGTTAAAATTTTATTGAGTATTAATGATAGAAATTCATACAACATTACA
Organism: Nitrospirales bacterium; assembly: GCA_049607825.1. Lineage (GTDB taxonomy): Bacteria > Nitrospirota > Nitrospiria > Nitrospirales > UBA8639 > JAGQKC01. The sequence goes on along the minus strand of JBMYWX010000221.1, from coordinate 3,833 downwards.
AAATAATGTTTATTGGGGTTTGAGCAGCGAAGGGCCTTCCAAAATTTCTTTGCCACGCTCTTTCCCAGTTCTGTGAGGGACGATCGGGATGAAGAACGGTTCGCCTACCTCTCTTCATCTCGGTCCTTCATAGGATCAGCAATAACCCATCTGGCATGAGAAGGTTTGTGACACTGCATCCAAAGTAACTCGTAAAACATAGTTGCCAAAGTTTTTCAATTTATTTTTAGTTTTCAACAAAGGAGGATCGTGATGCGGACTTATTTTGTTGGCTTAGGATTAGGGCTCTTCCTTATCCTTGGGGGCGTCTCGTCAGCCCTCGCACTCCAATCCGGTGGCGTTGAAATTGGAGACCTCGAAACGGGGTCTGTCGTCGGCCAATCGTTTAAAGAATTGGATGTAGATTTAGCATTTACCGCAGCAAACGTGGCAGGAAGCGATGGATGGTATCCACCAGTCTCAGTTCTCAACCTTGTCGCCTCAGGCACAGGTGGACGAGCCGGACGACCGGTTTTGCTTAAAGTCACCAACAAGTTACAAAAAGAGTACACTTTTCACTTATCTGCCGACTCATCCCATGCTGGTCCATGGTCGATGGAGGCAAATACCACTCTTAAGCCGGGGGAAACAAAATATATTGGAATTCCAACAAGCGATCTCACATACGTGACAGCCAACAGCATGTTGACCTATAGCAACCCAGGCGCAAATGGTGATCGAGCAGGTCAATTAGTAATCCTGCGATAGAATTCCTTACGCTCGTTTCTCGACAGAGAACAAGAAAAAGCCCTGGGCTCTACGAAGAGCCCAGGGCTTTTTCTTTTCCCTGGTCGTGGAACCTACGTTATAATGTTCACGCATTCTTTATAACTAGCATTTTTATTCTACACGAAAGGGGTTCTGAACAAACTAGACATCAAGCCTTTTATAACTCCCAGTCCATTCTGTCCTTTGTGTCATCGTTAATGGAGTTTTTCATGAAACCGTCTTATTCAACACACGTATACGCACTCCCTGCAGCCAGCATTAGGATCCTCTTTGTGACAACAGCATTGCTACTTTCACCTCAGCTTGGCTATACACATGATGCACGAGATCATTTTAATCGAGCCCTTGAGCTAACAAAGATTGGAAATATCTCAGAAGCCAGAGAGCAGGTAGAACAAGCCATTGCGAATTTCCCCCGATTCGCAGACGCCCACCACCTATTAGGAGTCATCCAATTTCGTCAGTCTCCACACTCCCAACAAGCAGTGGCCTCATTGACGCAAGCCACCAAACTTAATCCAAATTTTGCTAAGGCATATTATGACTTAGGGATTACACTCATCACGCATGAACGGCTTGAGGAAGCCACGAAGGCCTTGCGTAAAGCCTTCACTCTGTATCCAGGATATTGGGAAGCGCAACTCATCTTAGCCAAACTGAATGAACAGACCCAAGCCTTCGAACAAGCTAAAGAGGGCTACAAAGCAGTTCTCTCAACAAAACCGAAGCAAGCCGAAGCGCTCTACAGTCTTGCCTACTTATTTCACCAAGATAACCAGACTGACCAAGCACGTTCCCTACTCTCACAACTCACCGAGTCCCACCCCCAACATGCTGATGGCTGGCACCTGCTCGGGCGTATTGCTGAACGTGCTTTTCAGATTCCGACAGCCATAGACGCCTATCAGAAAGCCATTGCAGTTCACCCCGAACATATAAAAGCCCATTATGACCTCGGGGCTCTGTATCAATATCAAAACCAACCGCTGGAAGCCCTCGCCCAATTTGAAGCTGTCACTCGCCTTGCCCCTCAAGAGGCTGAAGCGCGCGTCAACCTAGGAGTATTGTTTGCTGGAAATGGCCAACTGGATAAAGCTGAACATGCCTATGTGAAAGCATTGGAACTCGACCCCAAGCTCGTTGAAGCTCATTATAACCTTGGCACGTTCTATGAGTTCCATAGAAAAGACACCACCCGAGCGTTATCACACTATCAACAATATCTGAAATTAGGAGGAAAAGATCAACGAATTCAAAAGCTCGTCAAACAAGTATCCCAATAAATGTCTCGATATTCCATAGTGGTCATTTGAAATGTTTCCCCAGGAAGAGTATCGTATAAGTCATAATACTCTTTACTCACCTGCCCTCCACCTAAAGGTACACATATGAAAGCCTACGAAGTTCTTATCTTCTCACTACTTGCCTTTACCACAGCTTGTACTTCAACACCTCACAGCATTGTTCCACCGAATCTGCAGGGCCAAGTCAAGCAAGAACTTTCATTTTCTCAAGTCAAGGAGTTTCCCGAATCCCATGTGGGATCATCCATCCTTGTTGGCGGTGAAATTCTCTCTGCAAAGCGCTTAAAAGAACATACGCGCCTCATTATATTACAACTCCCACTGAATGAAGACCAAGAACCCGTTACTGATCGCACTCAGTCCAAAGGTCGGCTGATAGCTCTTCAGTCAGACTTTTTAGATCCCGCCACGGTTCCGAATGGAACACGGGTCACGTTAGTCGGTAAAATGACTGGGTCTCAAACAGAACTTCTCGATGAAATGGAGTACATCTATCCAACGCTCACTATTCAACATCTTCAAGTGTGGGACGATGTTGGACAAAGTGGTTATGGATATCATCGCCCATATGGGCCATACCCACATCCTTATTGGGGACCGATCTGGGGTCGGTATGGCGGGTTTTACAATCCCTATTGGTATTGGTAACGACTGCCTTCAGATTCAAAGATATCGTACAGCCTATTAATGACGCCTCAGGTATCGGTGCCGCATCCTGATCGACCACAGATGTATTCTGCATCGATACAATGCCTTCATCACAAATCTCTCCACCTAACTGAGGTAGAAAAACTCCTTGCAGATCTTTTTAAAGTGATGTTTATTGTACAATGCGATGAGAGAAAAACTGGCTCAACGTATTTATGATTTGACAAAAGACTGAATTGACAGCAGATCTACAGGTACGTGAACAAGCTCATTAGGGAGAGAAAGATTTTTCGTCATGAATTCAGCCATTAACCCCACCGTTTCTTCGCCTCCGTTGAGTAAAAGTGTAATTGTGGTTCCATCAACATCCCATTCATCCACTATCGTGAGATGTCCTCGCATAAGAGCCCGCCCCCAAAGCTCAGGTGCATAACGATATAATTCATTGACCCACAGTTTTCCCTCTGATTGGGGAGGGCCATAGGCTTCTATAATCCATGCTTTCACTGCCTTGTAATGAGACAATGGTTGAGCATCATTCTCGAGATAACCCGTTTCAAATAAATACTTTGCACTCCTCAGTCGATCATTTTCAAACGCATAGGACAGAAATGTATCAATCCCTTTCACTTGAGTTTGATAGCCCAACCGATGTTCACCAGCGAGTAAGAGCGCGGAATCTAACTCCCATGAAAAATCAGCCGTTTCTGTTGTCTTCACCTCAGGGATACTCATTCCCCAATTCGCATGCCTAAAAGCATAACTTCCAGTCTGTGCCGACATCATGGCATTTTGCACGACTTCAACTGGCTTATCACCTGAAGGCTTATCGATTATCTGAGTCTGGGACATGGGTTCATCATCTGAGGAAGAATAGGAGGCTCTTGCGGCTTCTGTCTCAGGTGAAGGCTCTACCTGTGAATCAGTTCGAGGGATAGCCGAAGACTGAGGAATGGACTCATTAGGTGAAACCACTTTCGGCTTCGACACAGCGTGACCCTCTGGAGAAACTTGTACATGAGAAACTGTTTGAGGAGCGACGGAAGGCTGAGAAATAGCGTCACTATGCGCAGACATATCTGGAGCTGACGCTGGCGGAGCGACCTTTTGAGA
>JBMYWX010000220.1:2375-5505 GCA_049607825.1 Nitrospirales bacterium | reverse complement strand
TGAAACAGCGCAAGAAAAATCCTTCTATCATGTTAGGCGTGGTTCTGCTGCTTCTGATAAGTGGGCCCTTAGGAGTATCCTGGAAGGTCTTGGCCCTTTCACCAACCTTGCAAATTCAAATTGCTCCTCAACCTCCATTTTTTTCACCTCATTCTATTTCGACCGTATCTGGGACCATGGTTCAATGGGAGAATCGGACACGAGAACCGCATACCATACTCTCAGATGATTGTTTTAGGGGCTCGAGGTGTTCCTTTGAGTCACGAATTATTGAACCTGGTGGGACATTCGCCGTTCCTAATCTTCCGCCAGGTGAATATGCCTATCATTGTGGCATCCACCCTTTCATGCGCGGGATACTGACGGTAAGAGGTAAGAGTTCTCGGGTGCAATCTGCGGATATTTAGGTGCGTCTTCTTGGGGCACGATGAGCTAACGAGCCTTGGCCGCTTGCCTATTTTTCGTTGAATCTGAAACGCCTTGCTGCATGCGATAATAGCTGCCCAATGGTCAATTGCACCAAAGAAACTCCTATGGTAGAGTTCTCTGCCTTAGGGTGATAATGGTGTCACATAGAGTTTTTGTTGTTGCCTTTTTCCTGAAAAATAGCTTTGCTGATCCCATCGTCTAGCTTGGCCTAGGACGGCACCCTCTCAAGGTGCAGACACGGGTTCAAATCCCGTTGGGATCACCAATCTTCCTCAAGGCTTCTGTCACGGTCCTGAAAAAAGCTAGATGGAAGAATGTTCCCGCGTTCCTATTATTTCCTTTTTCATCATTTACCCCTCCCTCAATCATTCACTTTCTATGCTACACTCATTCGAATTTAGCTATTATTCATAGTTTGATGAAGATGGAATATTTATGAGCACTCGAGAATTTCATGATGGGAAAAAAGATGGGTTAGAGGCACTTGAATCGCTTGATCCTCAAGCCGTTCACTCGTTTTCAGATTTGTTGGTGGCTATGAAGAAGACTGCGTTTGGGGGCCGTCGACTAGGCGAGGCTTTCGATATCTTAACTAATATGATCGAAGATCCAGACTGCAAGGTGGTATTGACGCTATCCGGTGCCATGACCATTGCCAAAATGGGGAAAATCATCAGTGCGATGATTGATCGTGAGATGGTGCAGGCTGTGGTGTCAACTGGAGCTCTCATGGCGCATGGGATGAGTGAAGCCGTCGGGGCAACGCATTATAAGTATCAGCCAACCATGAGCGATCCGGAGTTATACGAGAAGGGTTATAATCGGGTGTATGACACATTGGAGATGGAACTCAATTTGAATCATGTGGAAGAAGTGGTTGGCGAAACGCTCAAGCGTCTTTCCCCAGACCAACCTTTATCGTCCGAACTCCTTAATCGTGAGCTGGGGAAAACCCTCGATGAGAAATTCGAGGGGCCAGCCATTCTTAAGAGTGCGTATATCAAAGGCGTACCGGTGTACGTGCCAGCCTTTACAGATTCTGAGTTAGGTTTGGATGTGTCAATTTGGGCCATGGCCGAACATTATCGACAGGGGCATGAGCTTCCGTCGGCCAAAGGGTCTAACCAAGAAGTCTGGTCAAAGTTGCGTGAATATCGGCCAACATTCAATCCGTTTCTTGATCTCAACAGTTATGCGGAGCAGTTACTCTCAGCTAAACGGTTGGGTATCATCACCATTGGTGGGGGGGTGCCGAGAAATTGGGCACAGCAAACCCCTCCCTATATTGAAATCTTGAATCTCAGACTTGGTACGGAATTGAAGCCCCCTCGATTTCAGTATGGGGTGCGGATTTGTCCAGAACCTGATTACTGGGGTGGCCTCAGTGGTTGTACCTATCAAGAGGGCGTATCTTGGGGAAAGTTTGTTCCACAGGAAGAAGGTGGCCAATTTGCCGAGGTCTTGAGTGATGCTACTGTTGTCTGGCCTCTGCTTATGATGGGGCTACTCGAGCGAACTGGTGTCAAGCTGAGGTAAGGTTTAATAATAGTTTCTGTTTGTATGTTTCGGATTCGACATAGACTTGGAGAGAATGTCAAAATGAAACATCGTCAATGTTCAACTACCAAGTCGTTAAGGGGCCTACTTATGAAACAGCTGATCGTCTGGTCATTTTGGAGAAGACATCATTTCAGTCGTGCCGTACTTAGTTCTGTTGCCATATGTATCTTGGGTTTGCTGCTCTTATTCATTCCGAGTTCCTTGGCTGCTGAAACATCAACAGACTTTCTCGTGAGAGATAGCGATATTGTGAGGGGAAATCCCAATGCCCCTGTGACCATTTTGGAATATTCAGACTTTACCTGCGGATATTGTGAGAAGTTTTTTCATGAGACGTTTCCGCGTCTTTTGTCCGAATACATTGATACGGGAAAAGTCCGTTTTGTCTATCGTGATTTCCCTCGAGCTCCAGGTGGTCCAGGACTCCATGCTTCTCAGGCGGCTCGCTGTGCTGGAGATCAAGATGCCTATTGGCCTATGCATGACCGATTATTTAATAGTGGACAGCGATTTTCTGTTGACGAACTGCAAGGCTACGCAAAAGAATTGGGAATTGATGGTCCCAAGTTTGCCCAATGTTTGAGTGGCGATAGCTATGTGAAATCTATTTATCAAGACCGAATTGAGGGCGGAACGCTTGGAATTCGTGGAACTCCAGGATTTGTGATCTTTTTGACGGCACTCCCCAAAGATGGGGAGATGGTGATGATTCCGGGGGCCTTTCCTTATGAGACCTTTCAGGAAGAGATTGAGAAAGTTTTGAAGTCTGCTCCCTCTCAACCAGACCAAGCATCATCGTAATGGTTCGTAGGTTGCTATAAGAAGATCTGTCGTTGAGCCCTCTCTTGCATTCTTTGAGTAGCCGCTCTATTCTTTATCTGATATGGTTTTCCTGAAAAGGTCATCTTTTTGACCTGAGACAGGCATGTTGAACAGTTTTATTAAAGGAAATCTCAAGCATTATGTCCGACTCTTCTTCAGCATATTGGTCTATTGAATGTTCCTCAGGTGATCCTGATCTTTTTGTCTGTATGGAATGTCTCGAAGAAGTGTTTCGAGCAAAGGTTCCAATTCAAGGATGTCCAGGGTGTGGTGGGGTCTCAACGTTTGAGGCATTCACCTTAGAATCGCTTAAGGATTG
>JBMYWX010000220.1:0-2365 GCA_049607825.1 Nitrospirales bacterium | reverse complement strand
GTAGCCTGAATTATTATCTGGAAAGAAAATTTCAGCGCCAAAAACTGAAAGAAGAGTAGAAGAAGAATTAGGCATGAAATGGAACAAAGGGGCTCATGAAATGGATTGGGTAAGAGCTTGTAAAGAAAGCCCACGCCACTGGGGCGCAAGTACAATCTTCTACCCCACCTGTAGATTCAACCAACAATACTGACAGCCCTCTTACGACGTAATTTTCGTGACGTTGTTATCGACTGAGAATCCTCGTCCTTTTCTCATTGGCTCCGAATGGGTTCACACGTCCCAAGTTGAGCCAATTCTTAATCCTTACAACCAACGCCTCCTGTCGCACGTCTGCCAAGCTGGTGAGCCTGAACTCAACAGAGTTCTTCAATCCACCACTGCGGCATTTTCCACATTAAAAGATACACCCACTCACGCTAAGGCAAAAGCCCTGCAGCACATTGCTTCATCACTTCAACGTCGGCGAGAGGAATTTGCCAGAACGATTAGTGATGAAGCTGGAAAGCCCATAACTGACGCTCGGCGAGAGGTTGATCGTGCGATTCAAACATTTGAGATCGCGAGCGAGGAAACCAAGCGCATTCCAGGTGAAGTCATACCCATGGATCTGATGCCGGGAATGGAGAGCCATGCCGGTATGCTCCGAAGGTTTCCCATTGGTCCTGTTCTTGGTATTACCCCATTCAATTTTCCTTTGAACCTGGTGGCACATAAAGTGGCTCCCTGTTTGGCGGCAGGAAATCCTATTGTCATTAAGCCGGCTCCTCAAACACCGCTCACCGCTCTTCTCTTAGGTGAGGTGGTCCTCGAAACTGATTTGCCTGCCGGTTCAATGAACGTGATTCCCTGTTCTAATGTACTTGCAGAAAAGCTGGTCCAGGACCCGTGCTTTCGTGTGTTGAGTTTTACAGGAAGTGCAGCTGTTGGGTGGATGTTGAAAGGCAAAGCTGGCAAGAAGCGAGTCCTGCTGGAGTTAGGCGGGAATGCTGGGGTAATTATCGAGCCTGATGCCGATGTGGACTTGGCTGTGCAACGATGCGTGGCTGGTGGATTTGGCTATGCTGGACAAACATGTATTTCCGTTCAACGGGTGTATGCCCATGAGTCTATTTATGATTCGGTCGTTGAGAAGTTCGTCAATCGAGTTCAAGCTGTTGTGGTTGGCGATCCAACCCAAGAACAAACGGTCGTAGGGCCGCTCATCGATGAGCTTGCTGCCAAGCGAGTAGAAGCATGGGTGGGTGATGCGGTCAGCCAAGGTGCTACCGTTCGTATTGGAGGAACGCGGAAGGGTGTGATGATGCTGCCGACTGTGCTGACAGATGTGAATTCTGAAATGAAGGTTTCCTGTCAGGAAGTGTTCGGTCCTGTTGTCACGGTGACGCCCTATCAACGGTTTGACGATGCGCTTCAGCAGCTCAATGACTCGCCCTATGGGCTACAAGCAGGGGTTTTCACACAGAACATGCAGTGTATTTTTCGTGCATTCCAGCAGCTCGACGTTGGGACAGTCTTGGCCAACGAGATCCCGACATTTCGAGCAGATCATATGCCCTATGGTGGCATTAAGGACTCTGGCATTGGTCGGGAGGGTGTGAAGTACGCCATAGAGGACATGACTGAACCGAAGTTATTAGTTTGGAATGTACCCAAGGAATAGGATGGGTTGATAGTCATCGACCTACGTCAAGATTTTCTGAGATGATGAGAGCGTCACATGTTCAAATCAATTCTTTCTTGCACCTGACCCTCAACTCTTGTTAAATAGGACATTCTCGTGTTGAGGGTGTGTCTAGCTGTCCTTCATATATATCGTTTCCTCATAACCAACCACAGGTCCATCGTGTATGAAGTTATATGTCCGGTGGTGTGTGTGGGTGAGATTCATCGGGTTGAAGGAAGTTGGCCATTTTGTTTTCTGTGGGAAGAAATAAGGAGGAGCTATGGTACCGAAACATATGTTTTTAACTCGAGGAGTTGGGGTTCATCGGGAAAAGCTGACCTCCTTCGAAGAAGCCTTACGTAGTGCTGGGATTGCCTATTGTAATTTAGTGAGTGTGTCATCGATCTTTCCGCCTGATTGTAAAATTATTCCAAGGAAAAAAGGAGAAAAGCTCCTGAATCCAGGAGAGATTACGTTTTGCGTGATGGCCCGATCGGAAACGAATGAACGTAATCGTCTCATTTCTGCTTCTATTGGACTGGCCATTCCCACGGGCCGAGAATCGCACTATGGGTACTTGTCAGAGCATCATGCCTATGGAGAAACTGATGAAGAGGCCGGGGACTATACTGAAGACTTAGCGGCTCAGATGCTGGCGACAACACTTGGAGTAGATTTTGACCCAGATGTCGCGTGGAA
>JBMYWX010000219.1:0-5513 GCA_049607825.1 Nitrospirales bacterium | reverse complement strand
ATACTGTCTGTTCGTATTTGGGATGATAAATGCCAACTTTAGGGAAAATGATAGGTGGTGCAACAGACTGGTTGCTCTTTTCAAAGATGTTGCTTTCGAGATAGGTCAACATACGACGGAAATTTTTCGTTCCGCCATTATCGTAATATTCATACAGTCGTTTGGCTTGTGCGTCAGAGATACCTTGACGAAGTGGTGTAGATTTCAAAAGTTTGATGGGAAGGAAGCTTTTATGCTGGCTGGCTTGCACGATACTCGAGAATTTTGAATAGGACAGTTCCGCTTCGTGGCCACTCACGGAATCAAAAATCACCAGTTGATATGGTGCGATGACATCAGATAGTGCATCGCTGTCTTTCAAACTTTCGAGGAGCTTGTAGTCAATCGTGAAAGAGGTGTCATTCGCCAGTTGCTGTAATTCCATCAGTTTGGCTTCTGAGACATGATTGGTGGCCAAAATTAAGAGCGAATGTTTTGTTCCACTGGATGGATTCAGCTGCTCCCCACGAACGGTGTTCTTGCTTCCAAAGACGAGATGTAGCAGTAAAAAACTAAAGAAGAGTCCGAGCCATATAGTGCGACTTGCAACAGATGCCGTGAATAATGAGTGCTTGCTATGTTTCATGATCTATCCTCCGCATGATTGAACAGCTGCCGAATAGTTTGAATAGAGTGATCTAATGTTGGCGAATTTCTTCATGGTCACTCGCCTGTTTCTGGCACATAAATGAGTGACCCATCCTTGAGCCGATAGGCTGTGCCAGCGCGAGTGCCTTCTCCCTGCCCAATTGTCCCAGTGGTCTTATGATGTTCGATCTTTTCCCCTTTTTTTGTGATGATCTCCATCGTCTTTTTTCCGGGATCTTTGATGACAGTGAGATCATCGCTAAAAAATGGGTTTAATGGATTTTGGGCAATCGCAATAAGAAGTGCGGCGATGACGACTAAAAAGACATCAACCATATTCGCAACAGAAAGAATAGGGTTGGTAGATTCGTCTTCTTCAAGAAACTTCATACAGGCCTCCGGGCTTGTTGGATCATCTGAATATCGTGTAGTTCAGACGCGAGCCATCGTTTGTGAATGGAAGCTAGGCAGAACGTGATTGATGCGGTAACGAGTCCAAATGTGACAGCGGCAAAGGCCACGATCAAGTTTTCGCTAATCCCTTGAACATTGCCATCGGCCAATGACTTGAGTGCAGGTCCCATCGGAATCATCGTGCCGACAAGCCCAAGCATTGGGGCAATTCGGGTGATAATTCGAGAAGCTTCGAGTTCTTTTAATGCGAGAAGGTCTAAATAATCAGGAGTCGATGTCGGTTGACGCTGGAAATGGTTGAATAAACGATAGCCTTTGACCGTTTGAGAATCCGTGTTGCCAGTGAGTAACTCATGAACGATTTGACGATAGTCTTGGAGATATTTCCTACGTTGAAACCATTGACCCGTAAATGTACCCAAAGCAAAAAACGAATACACAAAGAGCAGGCCAATGAGAAACAGCACAGGAGTCAAAAACAGATTCGAGACTTGATACATGATGTCTTCTATATGCACAGCGTTGTACCTTTCTAATCGTGTCACGGTAAGTGACGAATGGTCTAAGTTGATCACGAGCCAAAGACGGCCCCGTATCTGAAAATATGCAGCGATGCCCTGGAGGGGTAGCAGATTGAGGAATGTGATGGAAGCACTGTTAGTCTTAGTCCGTCCGCTCACGTTCCAATTTGACTATCCCGACAATTGAGTGACCAGTAACTGTGTGAAACATTCAGATAGTAGCCCCCACTACTACATCGTTCCTTTGAGACGAACGGACGAGGCGGCGGATTAGATATCTGAACGTAACTCCGCAACAGTAGGAGCGTAAGAATGTAGAATGATTAGAGAAAAATGAGAGTAGGGGGACCGCGAACGGAAGGTGAGCATTTAAAGTCTGGAGCTTGGATCTGTTGCTCCGAAATGGAATACGAAGTAATGGTCCAATGAGGAGTTAATAGAGGAGGAAGTGTCGGTAGGCCGACTGTTGATTTAACTTGCCAGAACCATGGACAGGAATGTGAGGTCTTTTCACTATCTTTATCGAATTTAGCATGAGAGAGTCCGATCGCAAATGCTGTTGATGCAACAGTGAAGTAAGTGCAAATCAACAAGCATGTTAGAAATATGGATGGCCGCTTGATCATGGTTACACTTGGTCTGTTAATACTTTTATGTGTCGAATCATGAGTGGTTTCATGCTGAATACTTTTGTACCAAAGATTATTTCCTGTTGAGAATGTCTAAAATCCGGGAAAACATGTTCAGAGTCCCGTCTTTGTGAATAGGACAGGTAGAGCAACAGACGCTAGCTGTAAAAAGAGAGCCGAGGGTTTGTGCTAACTGTCCTTGTTCGCGGAGGGAATGCTTTCCTGGATAGATTTGCCAATGACGGCTTGAAGCGATTCAGCTAGAACAAAATATCGTTCTGTAAACCTGATGGTAAGCGGGTCTAGGTGGGAAAGCTGATAGAAGTCGTGTAATAAATTGTTGACCGTGTCGAGGCAGCAAACAGAAATCTTGTTACCCTGAATAGGAAAGATCTCGTAATAGTTGGCCGTCAACCGAGAAGGCGTGAGAATTGAGATGTGCAGGTGTGGGTGCCAAAGTTGGATGTGGAGCAGGCCTCTTTTAGCAAAGTAGTGATGCTTGGATTCGGTTTGGGAAAAAATTCTGGCTTCCCACTGGTCGATGTGTCCAATGCATTTTCGCTCGCGAGGGTCATGGGGTGGAGGTGGCCATTCCGAGGAAATATTTTCGAGAAGAGATTTCATAGTAGGGAAGTTCCTACTGTACTGAGGCCGAGCAATAAGTGAACGGCAACATGAGTTAAGGGTTTTTGGTCAACGGCGGGAAGTATCGACTCTTCCTCGCAAGTATGTAACTCAGTATGGAGTGATGATGGAGCATGAATAATCTTTCCAGTACAGCCTTGTTGTTGTAACTCGTGCAAGAGGTTAGAGAGTAGCATCAGTCCAGCCTTGTCAATATTACTGACGCCTTTTAAGCTCACATAAAAATTACGAAATCCCATTCGATATGCACGCTGCGCCGTAAAGGAGAATTCTTGAGCCGTTTTAGTATCAAACGCTCCATGAATGCTAATGGTGACTATTGTGTTTTCTAGGCGTTCAGAAATCATGAGAATCTCCTTCCTTGGTTTTCTCCACTCAAGTGATCTCAGTTGTCTAGTAGAGAGCCATCGTAATTTTTGGTATTCGATCGATGAATGTCTCACTGGCCAGGCTCATGAATGAACTTGGCCAGTGAGATACATACTGGGACATGACAGTCTCTGAGAAAGGATTATGCTTAGGGTTTCTTTTCTTGAGATGGTTCTTCAGCATTGACCTTTTCAGATGATTTCCCTTCCATCTTGTGGCTTCCTGAGTCAGCTGAGCCAGCATGGATAGTTGAGTCGGATTTTTGTTCATAGCCTTCACCACTTTGAAACGCAAGACGCTTTCCAGTTGTTCCGTCAAGGTGGACTTCTTTTACCTTCCCCTCTGATGTTTGGATTTCAATTTCCCACATGAGAGGGCCGTGTTCTTTCTCAAGCTCTGCCTTAATCACCGTCCCGGGTACGTCCTTTTTAGCGGTCTCAATGGCCTGCTCAATGGTAATTTGCGCGGATTTCGCCATTTCAGACTTGACTTCTGCGTGGTTTTGGTCAGCCAGAGAAAATCCAGGTGGCAGGAGAAGCATTCCCAGTCCGATCACTAGAGCAAATGGAAAACGTTTTTTGGAAGAGTGGGTGAGAGTGTTCATGGGAGCCTCCTATGTGTGAAAATGTAAATGCAGTGAACAGTAAACGAGTTTGATTGTATTGTGTGCATTGTTTTCAGTCTTAGGCAGTTTTGCTTCTGTCTAGTTTCATGCTTATTTCACGATGATATTGATGCTATCCCAACCGACAAGACTGTCTTGCTCGTCCGTGGAGACCTTAATACGGATTTCGTGTGTGCCGGCTTTCACGTTTTTCAGAAGAGAGGTCACTCCTTTCTGATAATCTCCATCAAGGAAAATATGGACATAGTGGGCCTCAAGGCCCTTCTTTAACTGATACGTGACCTCAAAGGTCGAATCGACGATGTCTTCATTTTGCGGAGAAATAATTTTGATAAGAGATGCTCCATTTTTATCGCCTCCATAGCTGAGCATAGGAATAGTTAGCCAGCCAATTAGTACCATCACACTCATTCTCAAAAGTATGGCCATGAACATCCTTTCTGTCAGTCGTTGAAAATTCAAAGTCCACACAGAGCTTATTTTATCAATGCCCCTTCGCTTCACGCTTCACGCCTAACGCTTCACGCGCCTGGTGTTCTTGATACGTGGCTTCATACGGAATAACGTCGCAGGCACAACCTTCAACCTTTTGATCAACCCACATGTCCATCTGACCGTCATGGTTATGATCATGCCAATAGAACAAGGGGTGTTCTTTGGTATGCACGACGGAATTGCCATATTCGTTGTGCGTCGACAGAATGATTTGTCGTGCCGTTTTGTAGTCGATCATCCCATTTTGATTGAGTGAGTATTCTCGAAAGTACAGGCCGGCGATACTATTAATTTCTTCATTGACCAATAGTGCCTCGTTGGGCTCTATCGGTGGAGCGGCATATCCGGTGTTTGTCAGGCACCAAAGAAGCATGACGGCCAGGCTGGATGTTTTGTAAAGAGAATCATTCACTATTTGTCTCCCATGTGAATGCATAGAGTTGTTAGCTTTATTTAGTTGATATGGGTTTTCATTATCAATTTCAATAATAGGTGAATGTGTGAGTGCCGGCCATGTTCATCAAAAGGAAAAATATGTTCGAATTCTGGATAGGGAAAGAGAGAAAGAATGTACAAATTGCAGTCAGGATGCATTGTCTTCTTGGGGCTTTACCCACTTAATGATCTCGACATAGTTGTCTTGAGCCTGCTGATGGTCCGGGGCCAAGCGAAGCACTGTCCGGTAGTGAAGAGACGCTTCCTCGTACTTACCTGTTTTTGCCAGACTATTGGCTAGGTTGAAATGTGCGTTCACTGAAGAGGGTTCGGCTCGAGCGACTTGCTGAAACAATTGAACGGCTTGCACATAACTCTCCATTCGATAATGACTCAATCCTAAATTAAACTTAACCGTGATTCCTTGAGGCCAATCGGGAAATTCGTCAAGGGTTTTTGTGTAGAGCTGTATGGCTCGACGATCGTCACTTTCCTGTGAAGCGAGTACCCCGAGATCAAAAAGAACATTTGGATTTGTCTCGTTGACTTGAAAGGCCTTGTTGAGCCACCGACTAGCTTCTTCAGGTTCATTGTTTAGCAGTAATGTTCGTCCCCATGATGCCCAAAGTGGTGCAAGGAAGGCTTTGACTTGATAATTATCGGGGGCATATTCCCACGCCTGCGTATAGAGCGATTCAGCTTGTTCGTGTTGCTCTCGCGTGCGAGCGACAATACCTTGCAGGAGTAAGGCCG
>JBMYWX010000218.1:0-5528 GCA_049607825.1 Nitrospirales bacterium | reverse complement strand
GGATGAGATTACAACAGACAATTAGAAACGCGATTTCTGTTTCAGGAGTTGGACTTCACTCTGGAAAAAAAACTCGTCTGACTCTTCACCCCGCGCCTCCCAACACCGGACTGGCTTTTCACAAGAACACCAATGGAACAACGGAAACATGTCCGGTCAATATCAAATATTTACATCCAACAGACCTATGTACAGCCTTGCGTTCCAATAGCCTTCACATTCAAACCGTTGAACATGTTCTTGCAGCCCTGGGTGGTCTGGAAATTGATAATGCTTACCTTGAACTTATTGGGAATGAAATTCCTGTCCTCGATGGAAGCTCAGCTCCTTTTGTATCCCTCATTCATGAGGCAGAGATCGTTGAACAACCAACCCCTCGAACCTATTTAAAAATTGTTCGCCCTATCATGATAAAACATGGAGAGAAATTACTCTCTGTCCACCCGTCATCCTTGCAAAAAATTTCTTATACCATTCAATACGATCATCCCCTTATTCAATCTCAAACATATGAATATGACGCTTCTCCATCTGAGTTTCAGCGAGCGATCGCCCAAGCGAGAACCTTTGCTTTTGAAAATGAAGTGGAAGGACTCTGGTCAAGAGGCCAAGGGTTGGGCGGCTCACTAGATAATACGCTCGTCTTTTCCGATACAGATCTCCTGAATGATTCGGGACTTCGATTCCCCAATGAATGTATTCGTCATAAAGTGTTAGATCTCATTGGAGATATGACCTTACTCGGCCTACCAATCATCGGTCATTTTATTGCTGACCGTGCCGGGCACCAGCTCCATGCAGAATTGGTCTCAGCTATTTTGGCCAATACAGACTCTTGGATTCTTCTCAACACCGTCGAAGATGAGAAAGAGACGGTTCATACCCCATCTCCCATCAGTACCTCAACTGACTCTCAAACGCAGCCTGTATTTTCAAGCCTCTAGATTTCAAGTATCAACTTCTCCGGCAAAACTCGCGTCAGTTTTCAACTTCCCAGTCCTTGGAATCTTGCGTTCCATTTATTGACATGCTAGCTTCTCTATCAAATATAGTTATCTCACTATGAACCGTACCTCTCAACTAGCAAGCTTCTTCATCCTTTTCCTGCTTATTGGGCATACACCCTCTAGTCTGGCAGTCATCCCCATCTCAGATGACCCTATGGGGTTCTATGGAATTCAATGGGGACATTCACTCATTAACCATCCCAAGCTTCTAAAGATTGACTCTGATAACAATATTGTTTTTTATGGCTTGAATAATACAGAACCCAAGGCATGGGATATTCCCGTAGAATCTATGAAATTCTTGACCTTGGATGATCAATTTGCCCAAGCACGAATTCATTACCAAAGCGAAGACACACATAAAGCCATACTCGCCTACCTCGAATCAACCTATGGGAAACATACGTTTGCACCGGGAGCCATGATGCGCGGACTCAATCAGCAATATTCATGGCGCGGGACCGTGACCGAAATCTCAGTCACCTATCGTGGCTTAACGGAACATGGCTTTATCGCTATTCAAAGTCGTATCTTGGCAGCCGAGTTGATGAATGCCGTCTCAGATCAATCGTTTTAAGAGGCTTTTGTGTAAGACTCAAGCACGAATCTCTAGATAACTATTCAGAATGAATCACTTCATCCTTTCCCCACTAATTTCCTCGCCTCCAAAACTTTTTGCACGACCGTTTCGACATTTTCCTCATCAACGAAGGGGGAGAGAATAAATGACTTTAAGGCCACCACAGGTTCCCCATAGTCCGTGTGTCGATAACAATCCGTAATAGACAAGACGACTCCCCGTCCAGCCATCCCTTCTTCGTGAACATATCGATAAATCTTTCGATTGTAGTCGTTATCACGAAGCAAGCTATCACGAAATGCAGGATCTTTCATTTGTTGCGCTGTGATCTGAAACGTATCAACATCATCAGGATAGGCACGAAATAAGGTGACCGCTCCAAAGTTTTCACGATTCAAGACCGTCGTACAGGCATGTCCCTGAAGATGTTCACTCAGCAATTCAGCCATTTCTACAATATGACCAAGAATCACCTGCAATCCTTCTTTTCCAAATAACTTCATATTTGCCAACGCGGCCAAAACTCCCGTGCCGGATCGAGACGTCTCCATCGTATACATTCCAGGGCGATGCTCACCAAACTGATAGAGATAAGGCATTTGTTCTTGGGGTCGCCGTAATCGTGTCAAATCCTCACCATTTTTAAATAGCACCAGACTAGAAATGTATGGGGTAAATCCAGGTTTATGAAAATCAACACCAACAGAATCAGCTAATGGAAGATGACGAATATGTTGCCTGACTCCAGCTAAGGCGCGAATGGTCTTGGGACGAAACCCTAATTGATTCGCTTCAAAATCATACTCATTAAACACTGACCATGCCCACCCTATCACCGCATCAGCATGAACATGAGGAGAATATGAGAGTGTGTAGGTTCTGATAACCTCATCACGAAGTGAAACAATCGCTTGTAAATCATCAATTCCAAACGCATCCGTCGTTCCCATCGTCGCGATAATCGCCGCAATCTTTTTCCCAGCCTTGACCGCAGCAACGACTTCCTCTCGAAGCCGAGTCATATTCATCGCGTTACGAGAATCCGTGGGGATCGTGATCAAACTTTTTGATCCAAGACCAAGCCATCCTGCGATATTGTAACGACAATAGTGACTGCAATCGCTTGCAAAAATCACCACATCTTCTCGAACCCCTTCTTCCATTGATCCAGGTAATGCCTTTTCTAATCCCGCCTTAATGCCATAAAAAGTCGTGCCCGTTCCTCCAAATGTAAATACACCTAATGCGCGTTCAGGCGCATACCCAACTAATTGAGCCGTCATGGCCACCATTTCAACTTCGGCCAACGCCACTCGATGACTATACTCATCCCAAGCAATATTAGGGTTATATATTGAAGAAAGAAGTACACCGATCAATGAAGAAATAGTCGCCGGTGCCACGACATTTTGCTGGGTACGAGGATGACCCCAGAGCGTCAGCCCCTCACAATAGGACACCAAATCTGCCGTCACCGCCTCTACACTTGATCCCACATCAGGAATCGTGGCACGGCGAGCCGAATCATAATCAAGAGGAGTCCGCTCGCCTAAGATGGGACGCTGGCTCTTTAGCGCGTCAACCGCATCAATTGCCCGCATAATACTGTGAACAAAATACGAATCATGAACACGATTTGAGACAGGTTGGGGAAAGGCAAGACGGATTTGATCAAGAACCGAGCGGTACGGAGCAGCCATACACCTCTCCTTTTTTAAAGGTGATCAAAGGCTTCTCAAAGAACACAAACATCGAATCCTATTGATATTCTATCATGACCGTCATCCTAGACCTATGGCCAACCATTGCATTGACATGACTCCTTCGAAAAATCCAAGGTCAATTTTTTATACATCACATCGCCTATCATTTTAAATGAGAAGCTCAAGCACGCGGATTCTTATTTAAGCCTCTACTTCGATTTCCCCTGAAATTTTTTTGGTCAAATTTCGTTTCCCATTACCTCTCTGGACATAACAATATCAGGCAATTACTATTTTGGAACAACCCTAGACCATTCATTTCTCTCACACAGCCAATAGATCGTCACTTTCTGGTTTCGGATATTTTCTCATTCATGGCATGTTCGCGAAGAAGTTCTGCAGGAATTATTATCAACACAGCAACTTGCCCCCAAATCCCAAGCAACAGCAGATGGCCCGTATTCTAAACCGAAGTGCACCACGATATCCTTCAGCAACAGGAGGTAGTGTATGGGACAACAGTATTGTCATCTGACTCACACAGAACGGACGCTCATGTATTGGTGGCGGAAGGAGCAGCTTCCTCACAGAGAAATTGGTCGTCGCTTAGGGCGCAGTCATTCCAGCATCAATCGCGAACTCCGACGCAACCTCTGGTGTCAGAAGCCCTACTTCACAAGCGGGGCACAACGGCTCGCAGACGCTCGACTCCGGCGCCGAGCGAAACGCGAGCGCTTGAAGCCCAACCTGGTGCGAGCGTATGTCCATCAGAAAGTGCCCCTGGGCTGGACGCCCGAATTGATTGCGGGACGGATCAAACACTAAGGCGTGCTCCCCTCTGTGTACCACGAAGCGATTTATCAATATATTTACTCTGTGGCGTTGGAATTGAGGGCCTTTCTGCCTCGCCACCATCGCCAGCGGCAACCAAGCAGCCGTACCGAAAGACTAGTGAGCACATCAAGAACCGGAGGGGATTGGAGAACCGGCCACAGACGGCCACCACGCATCAAGCGTAATGGCACTGGGAGGACGATATGGCCGGGGATCGCACCCATGGGCTCAATGTGTTGGTTGAGCGCAAGAGCCGGCTGATGCATCCCAGCTTCCTGACAAACAAAACCGCCGCCACCACCCAGCGGGTGATCCGCTGAAGACTGCAAGCCTATCCTCGTTCCCTCCGGCAATCCATCACGTATGACAATGGGAGTGAAAATACCTGTCATGAAGCGGTCAATGCGGCGTTGGGCACGACTTCGTTTTTCTGTGCGCCCTACCACAGCTAGGAAAAAGGGAGTGTCGAGCAGGTCAATGGCTTATTCTTGCCCAAAGGCACGAACTTCAACACGGTGGAGCTGAGCCTGTTCAACCGGATTGAGAAGGTATTGAACAACCGACCGCGGAAGTGCTTGTAGTATCGAACGCCCTACGAAATCTTTCGTGAAGCTCGTGGTGCACTTGACGGTTGAATGTGGGACCTATCCGACAAGTGGCAGCAATAGTGTTCGACCACATGCCGTCACGGGAGCTGGGAGCAATACCTACGTCTACGACGCCAATGGCAACATGACGAGTGGGGCGGGAAGAACCATCGCCTACGATCATGAAAATCGCCCTACCAGTATCACCAAGAACGGCACCACCACAAACTTTCTCTACGACGGTGATGGAGGGCGGGCCAAAAAGACGGTGGATGATGGACGTCTCACCGTCGAGACGATCTATATTAGCGAGCTCTATGTGTGTACGGTGACGGTGTCTCCCTCGTGTGCCAAGATGATTTTCTCCGGCAGTCAACGAATTGCCATGGTGCAGATTAATGATGGCTCGACCAGCTACTTCCATCCCGATCACCTTGGCTCAACGAGCGTGCTCACTGATAGCCACGGCGTGAGTGAACAGGATGTGGCCTACTATCCTTATGGCGAGACGCGAACCGATACCTCGACTACGACGCCTGTACTTGATATTGCCTACAAGTACACGGGCAAAGAACAAGACGATTCCACGGGTCTCTACTTTTATGAAGCCCGCTATTATGATCCCGTGCTGGGACGGTTTATCTCAGCGGATACGATTGTGCCGGATCCATTGGATCCGCAAACGTTGAACAGATTTAGCTATGTGTTGAATAATCCGTTAAAACTCATAGATCCTTCTGGAAATATTTCAATAGGTTTTGGTGGAGGAGGCTTTGGAGGCGGTTATGGTGGATCATCGTTAGGTGGTTATGGGGGT
>JBMYWX010000217.1:0-5543 GCA_049607825.1 Nitrospirales bacterium | reverse complement strand
GATTCGCATTATTACCGAACAGTTTCTTCAATTGTCACACTTCTTATCTTGTTACTTCTCATGGGTGGATGTGGTCATCGTGCGGTGCATGGAACTTCTCATGCCCAGAAATCAAAAAAGATGAACATTAATACCGCTGATGGCATTGGCCAATTTTCGTCACTTGATGAACTTGCACGAGGAAATACGAATGGCCGAATAGATCATCTTAATCAAAGACCTAACGGCCTTGATAGGTTATCGGCAAATGATGGGCTTTTGTCACAAGAGGCATTTGGAGATGATGACGAGAGTATTAAGGACCTCTCTCCTGCTGATCTTGCGCAACAATATTGGAATCAACGACAACAGGCAGAGTATATAACCAATCAATCTGGACTGAAAGATATATTCTTCGAATTGGATAGCTGGGAGTTGACGAAACAGGCAAAACAATCACTTGCGATCAATGCAGAAATCTTACGATCGGACACCGGGAATGCGGTGACTATTGAAGGACATTGTGATGAGCGAGGCACTCGTGCTTACAATTATGTCTTAGGGGAAAAACGTGCATTACGAGTACGTAATTACTTATCCGGGTTAGGGGTTTCTCCGTCACAACTGACAGTGATGTCGTACGGAAAAGATAACCCCGTGTGTCGCGGAGACGATCAGAAGTGTTTTCGCCAAAATCGTCGTGCGCATTTCTTGCTTGGGATAAAGGTAGCTGATGCGAGATTGTGGGACGACGAGAGCGAGCGAGTTGATTGATGGTGTTTTTAGCCAGGGATGTTGAGTGAGTTTGAACATGCACTATAGGCAATTCTTTTTGTATTTTTTTCATGTTCTTGTATCGTCCACAGGAGGCTTTGCCTACACTAGGTGAATGACATTGAACTGGAACTATAGGAAAGTAACGTTGGTATTTTACCCCTTATTGTTGAGTCGAGTACAGGTGCGCAAATGAATAAATTGCAACGATTGTGGGCTGGGACTTTAATCATTGGAACAAGTGTGCTTTTGGTAAGTTGTGTGGCTCAGCAAGCTGATGTTGTTCGAATGAAGAAAGCCCTTGACGCTCGTATCACAAAATTGGACGAGAGTAAGATTGCCTTGGAGAAAGCTGTGTCAGATGCGAATCTTGCTCTTGGTGAGGCGAACTCTATTATCGCGACTCAACATAGAGAGATTAAAGAACTACTTGCAGCTCGAGCCGAAGTGATGGATCAAGTCACAACAATTAAGGATGGGGACTTGTCTGAAGTTCGAGGAGCTCTTGACCAGAGCGAGCATCATTTACAATCCGTAGCGCAACAAGTTAAGGAACTGAAAAGAGAAGTTGTCTTGACGCGGGAAGAAGGTGTCGCTCGCGAAAAGAAGCTTCAACCCGTTGTGCAACATTTGCAGAAACAGATGAATCAACAAAATGAAGTTGTGACTTCTCAGGCCAATAAAGTTGCAGAATTTCAGGCATCTTTTGTAGATTTTCGAGAAGCGCTTGATACTGTTCGCCTTACCCTGAAAACACAAGAAGAACAATGGGGTGATGTCAAGACTCAATTAAAGAGTATGTCAAATAATCAGGTTGAAAAGGACGTGGTCGCTCAAGGAAATTGGGAAGAGATGAAACAAAGTGTAGACAGTGTGGTATCGGCTTTTGAACAAGTGAGTCAAACTCTAGCGGATCGATTGGATGAACATGAACAGCGACTTGCTCAAGTTTTTCAGACTGGTATAGCTGCTGAGGATGCCCCAAGAATTAATCGAACTGGTTCTCAAGAGAGAGCAACGGTAACTTCAGTTCAAGGTCTTCAACAGAAGATTGCCCATCTTGCACCTACGCAAGGTCCAGGGACTGCACAGTCATCTTCTCATTCGCTCCGAACTCAGGGCGCACTTCTTGAACATCAGGTGGCTCAAGGTTCACTTGATAAGTTAGACCAGTCAAAAATTGTCGCTAATACAGCCTCTTCCTACCAGCGAACCCTCAAGCGCCTAAAGCCGAATGATCATGAATTAGCGCTCTACCGACAAAACTACGAGATGTTGCAATCTGGAGACTTACATGGAGCATTTCAAGGTTTTCGTCATTTCCTTGAACAACATCCGCGATCAACATTAGCATCGAATGCTCAATATTGGTTAGGTGAATGTTATTATGGGAAACGGCAGTATGGCCAGGCTATTCGTGAGTTTCAGCGTGTGTTAACCTCTTATCCCTCAAGTCAAAAAGTCCCTGCCGCACTGTTGAAAATTGGATATTCACATTTAGGTCTTCAAGATCAAAAATCTGCGCGCTTGATGTTTCGTCAACTCGTACGATCCCACCCTAAAAGTCGTGCTGCTGCAAAAGCCTATGCACGATTGACTGAAGTCGACCAATCCAGAAAAGAGTCTTCCTGACCTTCCGGTACGTTTCTTCTGTATCCACCATCCCTTTACTTTGCATCTTTTGTAAACATCTTCCTGTTGGGTAAGTATATTCTTCGCCGCATGGAATGTCCTAGCCGCATTCTCTTTCCCAGCTATGTGGTTCCTTGAGATAACACAAAAAAGACAGAGTCTTTCGCGTATGTCTTCAGCTTGTATCCCATCGTCAAGAATTGTGAATCGAATCAAAGTTGATTTAATTGCGTTCATTATCTGACAAGATAGAAGAACGTGATAGATGAAGTCTTCCCAGTCAAGTAGATTGTGGTGATCTGATTTTTAATCCACAGTCATTTCATGCTCTCAAAATGGATAGTAAGTTCAAGGACCGTCATTTTTTGCCGAAAGGGGAATTGGAGATGTAGGCCATTGGCCAAAGGGGAAAGTGCGACTAGGTTATATTCTAATGCATCTGTAGATAGAAGAATTTTATTGGGTTTTTGTCATCACGAAAATTTATGAATCGTTATGGGAAACTGTCCGTATCAGGCAGAAAGGAATGACCCGATGAAGAAAAAATGTAAACAGACCCTTAACTTATTGGGATTGATTCTCCTATGGCAATTCATAATATCGGGGCCTGCCTTAGCATATATCGATCCCGGTACTGGGAGCTATCTTTTTCAAATGTTGATGGCTGGACTATTAAGCTCCATGTTTGCTGTGAAAATGTTTTGGCGAAATATTCGAGTGTATTTTTCGCGGTTCTTTTCTCAGAGTGATACTCAAGAACATGAAAACGAGTGAGCACGTTCTTGCCAGTTCATTTCGAGACCCAAGCGGGTTCTTGTTTGTTAGTGATGAGGTACTCTATCGTCAGGTGAATAAGGTCTATGAAGGCCACTATTGCCACCTGATTGAATCTGGCCTATATAATTCTCTCATCCAAGATCGTTTACTAATTCCTCATCAGGAAGTGGTCCATGAATCTTCTTCGAATCCAGATGTATATAAAATACTGAAGCCGGAATCGATTTCGTTTATTTCTTATCCGTACGAGTGGTGTTTTTCTCAACTGAAACAGGCAGCTCTTGTGACACTCGACATTCAACGGCGTGCACTAGACCATGGAATGATATTGAAAGATGCCAGTGCGTACAATGTTCAGTACCACCAGGGAAGACCAATTCTCATTGATAGTCTTTCGTTTGAGCGGTATAGCAACGGTCGTCCCTGGGTGGCCTATCGACAGTTCTGTCAACACTTTCTTGCCCCTCTTGTGCTAATGAGTTATTGCGACATACGGCTCAATCAACTAATGAAAGTCTATCTCGATGGTATTCCCTTGGACTTAACAAGTTCGTTGCTCCCTTGGCGTTCATGCTTTCGCTTTGGAGTGCTCTCACACATTCACCTTCATGCGAAAAGCCAAAAACGCTTTTCTTCAGCCAACATTTCTTCGACTTCTAGGTCAGTCAACAATACTGCCATGCTTGGTCTTATTGAGAGTTTGCAATCCACGATCGATCAATTGCAATACAAACATCGGGCATCCTCATGGTCTTCTTATTATGATGATAATTCCTATTCAGATGAGGACATGACTGAAAAAGTGGTATTGGTTGGTCGGGTGTTAGATGAAATTCAACCAAGAACTATGTGGGATTTGGGGGCCAATACCGGACGCTTCAGCCAATTGGCAGCAGAAAAGGGAGTCAAGACAATTTCCTTTGAAGGCGATCCGGTTAGTTCAGAGAAGCATTATTTAGCCTGTATCGAGAGAAAAGAACAAAACATTGTCCCGCTGATAATGGATTTAGCCAATCCTAGTTCTGGGATTGGGTGGGCTCATCAAGAGCGACAATCTTTGCTTGCGCGGGGGCCTGTTGATGTGATTTTAGCATTGGCTCTTATTCATCATTTAGCGATTGCCAATAATGTGCCATTTGAGAAAATTGCAGAATTTTTCAGTCGTCTTTGTGAGACGCTTGTCATTGAATTCGTCCCTAAGGATGATTCACAAGTACAACGGTTGCTTTCGAGTCGTGAAGATATTTTTCATGACTATTCGCAAAGTGTATTTGAGCGCGCGTTTGAGACGTTTTTTTCTCTAGATCAACTCATCGCTATTGGGGACTCTCGGCGTATTCTGTACATCATGCATAGAAAATAACCATCAGTGACACACCAACTTATATTCTATCCCATAACCTTTGCGTTGTGGATTGTCCTTGCTTCCTACGTGCCTCATATCAGAATGGGTGAAGTGGAATTTGGTGATATTCTACGAGCCCTTCTTTTCACTCAAATCCTGACAATCGTCGTGTGGTTCATGTTTAGCTTAGTTTTCAAGAGTTGGAAGCTAGGTGCATTATTAGGATGGGTGACGGTTGGATTATTTTTTACATATCAAGCACAGAATGATCATCTCTGGAGTATGGTTTCTTCCAGAGAGTTGCCTCTCAACATACTGTTA
The DNA here is from genome assembly GCA_049607825.1 of Nitrospirales bacterium. Lineage (GTDB taxonomy): Bacteria > Nitrospirota > Nitrospiria > Nitrospirales > UBA8639 > JAGQKC01. Next base: position 715 of record JBMYWX010000217.1, on the reverse strand, counting down.
CCAATATTGGTGTGGGTCGGGGCTTGTCTGATGGCCTATTACTTGAAGAATTCTCTAGAACAAACAACCAAAATTTTAAACATAGCTGGTTGGTGCCTCTTGGGTGTTCAATTGGTAAGTTTTCTGGGGATTCAGATGATGAGTCTTCAGGTCTCAACAACCGAGAGCCATGCCTCAGTCACTGAGTCATATGATCCTACGTTTACTCAAGCCATCCCTTCGGATGAATCACAGGGAATGGCTTTACAGGAAGTTCATCCCAATATTTATTATATACTGCTCGATGGCTACGGTCGGGGCGATGTATTAAAAGAAATGTATGACTATGATAATGCTCCATTCCTACAAAATTTAGAAAAGAAGGGATTTTATATTGCAAGAAAGAGTCGATCAAATTATGCGCAAACAGTGTTGTCCTTATCGTCTTCACTAAATTTTCAATATTTAGATGAGTTGTCCAAAAGAATTGGGAAAGATTCGGGGAATAGAAGTCCTTTGAGAACGCTCATTCATGAGAATGCGCTCATGCCATTTCTAAAACGCCAGGGGTATCAAACGTTAGCATTTTCTTCGGGTATATCATTTACGGAGATGCGTGCGGCAGATAGGTACATCGTTCCAGATGGCACGTTAACGGAGTGGGAGAGTTTTTTCCTTATGCGAACGCCTCTTCCAACTGTGGTTGAGGAGATCTATGGCTATTCTATCTACGATG
>JBMYWX010000216.1:0-5595 GCA_049607825.1 Nitrospirales bacterium | reverse complement strand
CGAACCATTGAGATTCATTGACTCTAATCTTATATACACTTGTATAGTGGCACAACTTTCTTTTTTGTATTTTAACTTTAGGAAAAAAGCCATTGGTTTTGCTGGTGACCTTTCAACAGAATCAGCAGCTGAGCAACTTGTGAAGAAACATCCAGATGTCGAAATATTGGTGAACAACTTAGGTATTTTTGAGCCCGTGTCCTTCGAAGATATTTCAGATGAGGATTGGCGTCGATTTTTTGAGGTGAATGTATTAAGTGGTGTACGCCTAAGTCGTTTCTATCTTCCAGCTATGAGAACGCGTAACTGGGGAAGAATAGTTTTTATTTCAAGCGAAAGTGGCATCCAAATTCCTGCGGAGATGATTCACTATGGCACGACCAAGACGGCACAACTTGCCATTTCTCGTGGCTTGGCTGAGGCCGTTGCTGGCACAGGCATAACGGTCAACAGCGTGTTGCCTGGTCCGACCAAGTCTCGTGGCGTGGGCGACTTTGTTCAGGATCTAGCCGAGCAAGAAGGCAAGTCTTTGGAGGAATTTGAAAAGGCGTTTTTCGAAAAAGTGAGGCCAACTTCGTTGATTAAGCGGTTCGCCTCACCAGATGAGGTGGCTTCATTAGTCGCATATATCGTAAGCCCACTCGCATCAGCGACGACAGGCGCAGCATTGAGAGTTGATGGTGGCGTGGTTAAAGGCGTCCTCTAACATTTTGAACCAGAACGAAGGTCTTCGTGTCATGGCAGATAGTATAGGAGTAAATTGATGTCGTTGGTGGACTCCGGCTGAGGAATTTTGACTGGATCGAATCCAAGTGACTGTTGGATGATCGACCGGCAAGCCCAGCGCAAGAACAAACGGCAAGTGTAATAAGTCAAGAAAATCGGCGACAGCTTATTTCAAACGTGAGCAGAGTGGCGCATTATTCTCCAAAGTCCGTCGATCGATCTTAGCCCATCGTTCTAATGCCCAATCACGCGAGTATTTAAGGATGGTGGGCCTTTTCTTGAGGTTGGGAGTGAAGATGTAAGTCCATCGGTTCATGAAATGTTAGGTAGAGAATACAGGGCTCAGCACTTTCACAACGAATTGAATGTTTCACTCCTGGTGCCACGTTGAGATACGCCATTGGCCCTAGCATTTGCCTTGTGCCATCATCAGCGATGTACGTAAAGTTTCCTTGCATCCAAATAATTCGTTCTCGAACAGAGTGATGGTGATGTGGAAATACGTACCCCGGTGAAAATTTTACCATCGCCTCGGAAGCGCCCGTTTTTGGATTTCCCCACAACATCGCAATTTCTGCCCCTTCTGGAACCCCTTTCAATGGTTCCCATTGGATCGTTGATAGGTCAATGATCCAACTGCGCGAACTCTCGTCTGGCCATGCTGGTTGCGCTAATAGTACGGTGCTAAGGCTTGTGGCCAAGACCATCATCATGAAAAGCTTCGGTGTGCTCATATCAGACAAATTAAAATATTGTGGAAGTGGCATATTCATAACTCCCTCCTTGTCGTTTCATGTCGTGTTTTTAAACAATTCTAAAGCAAACTCAAACCCTGGATCGGAAGACCTTGGTTACGTGATTGAGGATGCAGTGGCACTACTAATGGCAAAATGTTCTACCGAAATCATTTCTGAGCATTGCCTTTCTTCTAAAGAAGGCACGAGCCTTAATGACCCACCATTGAACCTATGTTCAGTTCGCAGTAACGCCACGATGGCAATGCCTCTGAGAGCTATCAGCCATCTTCGATTAGATATGCTTGGAACATACACATAGACCCAAGGCTAGGCCAGAGACGAGGAATATTGTCGTCAAGGTTTCGTTCATTTAATAGGTCTGCTCATTTGGGTCGTTACGATTCCCATCATCTTAGGGTGAAACACACACACATAGCTAAAACTTCCCGTCTCGTTAACGACGAGTTCCCATGATTGGTGTTCTTCCAATACGTTTGACTGCCACGTCCCTTCGCCAACACTGATGAAATGTGGAACGAAGTCTCGATTGACCCAAACCACCGTATCGCCTGGGACAACCGTAATGTGTGGTGGCTGGAACGCAAAGCTCTCAATCTGCACGACATGGCGCTGTGGCAGGGAGGTCGTTTGAGCGAAGACCTCCCTGTCATATACGCCTCCCACGAGCAAACCCACGATCAATAGCACATTGATTGTGTAGGAGGTCATGATTGTGTTTCCTCCTTCTCTATGATTGTTGCATTTTCTCGTTCATCACGACTGCATGCTCTTGATGCACCTTAAATGTCTGGAGAGCCCCAGTCAGCAGTGCCTTTAATTCTGCATTTTGTGCTGTCGGAATTAAGGTCTTTTCCACCGCCTGATTGACGGCTTTGTGGTAACCAAGTTCATTCGCCGCATATCGCTTTGCGAAAGCAGGCCCATCTAGCTGGGAGAGTTCTTTGCGAATGTCTGCGGCTCCTTTGAGCAACTGTTGGCTCATGCCATTGTCCTGAGGGGTAATGTCGAGTTTTTTGACGAGCGCCAGGGCTTTCTTATTCACGGCAGTATGGTCACGGACCATCAACTCAGCAAACTTCAGCACCTCGGGGTCTTCGGCCAGAGCGAGAGCTAAATGGGCATAGCGAATGTCGATGGCGCCTGCGGTATAGGCAATATGGGCTATTTCTAAATCATTAAAGGCAGGGGGAGCTTTTGCCATTGTTTTCTCTTCCATGGCGTGATCGTTCGAGGCAGCACAACCGGTTGCGACCATCCCACCGAAGAACATGGTCCCAGCCATTGCCAGATAAAGGAAGGATTTAAATGTGTTCATCATGTGAATGCTCCTTTGTGAGTATGAGAAAGGTAAATCAGAGACACATAAATTTATGGTGCCTCCACGATAAGTAATGCTTATAGCATATTGGTATGTTGAAAGTGTTATTTATTACATAAATTAATTAACTTATGTAATTATGTTGTAAGATATTGTTTTAATTGAATATTTTATCATGTGTTCATGGAAGCTATGGATCGTGGGAATAGCTAGGTTTGGGCAGGCAACGAATGAAAGAGTTATGGCGAGAGTTTTTTCACTCTGAGTGAGTGAGAGGTGTTCACACGATTTAACATCGAAGCAAGAGATGACGAATCGCTCAAATCCCACTTCTTGACCGGTTTTTGGAGCGATGGGAAGAGTGCAAAGGAAGGTTTGGTGAATATACAGAAAAACTGATTAATATTTGTAATATCAATCAGTTATGAGAAATTGTGGAGGGCAGGGGAATTGAACCGCTAGTTTGTGCGTTTATGGAAGCTTTTTTTGACAATTTTATTATTGATGTCGGAACCAACGCGTGACGCGGAGGGCTTCGCCGGCGGTTTTGGTGAAGAAGGTGGTGGGGAGCAGGTGTTGGCCTTGTTGGAAGCCAGTTTGAATGGCGAAGGGTGATCGGCTGCGTTTGGCGCCTGCGAATCCCTGCGGAATAATAGGGGCTTCGGTGACTTGATGTGGTGTCGCCAATGGGCTGCGTTCATGTCCGCCGATGCGAGCCATGATCGTTTCAATATCGTCACGTTTTTGTTGAGAGGCGACGAAAAAAATGGTTTCGATTCCTTGAAATTGGTCTAGACTAAACCAGTTATCATCTTCCGGGATGACGTATTGTGTGTCGGCTTTTACAGGATTTGCAAACGGGTTGCCGGGAGGTGGGAATACACCTTGGGCCCAAGCTGATCCATCAATGGCAACCACGTACACATAGCAATTCGTATTCGCTCTGAACATCACGCGAAATTTATCTCCTGCCTGAGGGTTGCCTCGTCCGTCTCGTAGGCTATCTCCATCGTTAATAGGTAACAGCGTGACGGCACCGTTGCGCATGGTTTTGCGTACGAGTAAGACATCTAAACTAATAGGACTTAGCTGCGGCTCATCAGAGTCGAGTTGATACTGGTCTTGTCCTGATTGAAACGACGTATCGTCATATTGTTGGTTGGCCGATTGATCCGGGCTGTCTTCTGTATCGTCTTGATAGTCCTCTTCTTGTTGTCCTGCATATTGATTGTCCCCATCTTCTTGATTGTCTTGGTATTGCCCACTCTGTTGATCAGAGAAGTCTTGATCATTCGCATCCTGAAAGCTTGTATTGAAGTTTGTGCCCTGCGAGTTGGGTGCAACCTGTTGCTGGAGCGAGACCATGAGTTCTTGCAGGTCATAATTATAGGGTTTGTCGTAGTTGTTGAGCGCGGTATTAATCATCCCTCCTGCAAACTCAATGAGTGGTGGAAGGACGAAAGGGAGGGCTGCCATACACCCGCTCAGGGCCAGACTGAGTATGAACGCACTAATAGGTGGTTTCCAGTTTCGGTGTTTCATCACAGGTCTTGTCGGCCATTCCACGTGTTTTATGAACGAACGATGATTATTGATGGCGGAACCATCGTGTGATTCGGAGATCTTCCCCGGCAGTCTTAGCTAAGAAGCTGGTAGGGACGATCTCATGTTGTCCACCTGATGCGAGTGTGAATCCAAAGGGTGTTTGGCTTACATGGGAACCGCCGTACCCATTTGGGACGATTGCAGCTTTCGTAACTTGCTGTGGTGTGGCGGAGGCTGGCCGTTCTTTCCCCATGATGCTTTTGAAGATGTCTTCAATGTCTTTACGAGGTTCATGCGAGGCAATAAAGAAAATGGTTTCAATGCCTTTAAATTGGTCCAGACTAAACCAATTAGATGCTTCTGGAATGACGTATTGTTGTTCGGGTTTGACAGGATTGGCGAAGGGAGAGGTGGGGGATGGAAAAATCCCTTGTGCCCAACCAGATCCATCCACAGCAATGACATAGACATAGGCTTGGCTATTTGGACGAAACATGATGCGGAACTTGTCACCGGCTTGTGGATTCCCACGTCCATCTCGTAATAACTCTCCATCTTTAATGGGAAGGATCACGGGGGCCCCGTTTCGTATCGTTTTTCGTACGAGCGCGACATCGAGGCCTATTGGTTCCCCGTCCTCTTGTTGTTGATCGTATCCTTGTTGGGTATCGTCGTTCGCGTATTGTTGGTCGTCTTCTCCTCCTTGTTGGTCATAGTCTTGCCCTAACTGATCAGAGTCATAGCCATCATCTTGCTGACCATAATCCTGATACCCTCCTTGTTGATCTTCGTCATACTGGTTGTCAGTTTGTCCGTTTTGGGCTTGTGTGCAAGGGTCTTGTCCTTCTTGTTCTTGTCCAACTGGAAATCGGCCAATGCCTCGTGAAATAGGTTGGTCTCCAAACTGTTGATCGACGTCTTCGTCAAATCCTTGCTCATCTTCTTCACCCTGAAATTGGCTGTCATCAAACTCTTCTTGATCAGCGAATTCTTGTCCGTCGTTGTCTACGAATTGGTCTGAACTATCTTGATCAAACTCTGATTCATCCTGAAAGTCTTGTTGATCATCAGTGGGGAATTGATCTTGCGAAAATTGGGTATCCTGTTGTTGGTTGCGTTTTCGTTTTTTCTTGGGCGTGACGAGTTTCGTGAGGAATTTTTCAATTTTTCCGGAATATTTTTGCCCATAGTTTGAAGCAGCCGTGGCCAGCAAGTTTCCACCAAAATTCATGAGTGAGCTGGCGAATT
>JBMYWX010000215.1:0-5603 GCA_049607825.1 Nitrospirales bacterium | reverse complement strand
AATTCAGGAAAAAAGACAAAGCCTCCTACTCAATCTCCTGGAACAAAGAAAGCATGGGGTGGTCGATTTAAAGAACCAACCCATCATCTGGTAGAACGGTTTACAACGTCCCTTCCCTTTGATCAACGTCTCTATCATTACGACATTCAGGGCAGCATTGCCCATTGCAAGACACTCCATCGCGCCAAGATCCTTACCCGACAAGAATGTCAGACCATCATTCAGGGATTGGACAAGGTATTGATTGAAATTCAACGAGATCGGTTCGAATTTCGTGATGAAGATGAAGACATTCATATGAGCATTGAGCGTCGGCTCACGCAACTCATTGGGCCACTCGGCGGAAAACTCCATACGGGACGTAGCCGAAACGATCAAGTTGCACTAGATCTTCGCCTCTTCGTCAGAGATTCCCTGAAGACCATCATCAGTGGAGTGACACAATTTCAAAAGGCCTTAACCAATAAAGCTCGAACCCATTTACATATACTCATGCCTGGGTATACACATCTTCAACGAGCACAACCCGTTCTCTTTGCTCACCATTTTCTCGCATACGTCGATATGTTCGAACGCGACAAAGGACGACTGAAGGATGCATTGACTCGCCTCAATGTCATGCCACTTGGTGCAGGAGCCCTTGCTGGCACGAACTACCCAATCGACCGAACCTACACAGCCAAGCTTCTTGACTTTCCAGCTGTTACCACCAATAGCTTGGATACTGTTTCAGACCGAGACTTTGTTGTGGAAGTACTCAATGCTTGCTCGATCCTCATGATGCACTTGTCGCGATTGAGCGAAGAATTAATTCTCTGGTCTTCTCAAGAATTTCAATTTGTCGAAATGTCTGACTCCTTCTGCACAGGTAGCAGCATGATGCCCCAGAAGAAAAACCCAGATGTTGCCGAATTAGTCAGGGGAAAAACGGGCCGAGTCTATGGGCACCTCATGGCCATCTTAACAACACTCAAAGGCCTCCCTCTCAGTTACAATCGTGACTTACAAGAAGATAAAGAGCCCCTGTTTGATGCCTTAGACACGGTCAGCGATTGTGTCGCTCTTTACACTGAGCTGATTGCCAGGATGAACATTCGTGAAGATAGCATGACGAAAGCTGTGCAATCTGGTGGATTATTCGCAACAGAATTAGCAGACTACCTTGTTAGAAAAGGGATTCCTTTCCGAGAAGCTCATGCCATTATAGGAAGTCTCGTGGGTCAATGCGCAGAACAGAACAAAGATCTTGCTCACCTCACATTGCAGAATCTTCAAGCACACTCGCCCCATTTCTTGAAAGATGCATTGAATCTATTAACGCCAGAGGGCGCGATACTACGAAAAAATCAGATTGGGGGAACGGCCCGAAGACAAGTTCAAAACCGGTTGCGTATCTTAGAGAAGCGCCTGATATAATATTCCAAATTTCCTGATTGAAACATCAAGGTACATGAACATCACCGATCAACCTGAGTGGAAAAGAGGGGCCTTACTGGCAATGATTGCCGCCATGTATTTGTGTATGATCGTCGGTTGTGGCGCCGCTGGTTCACCCATTGCTCCTGAAGATGTTGGATTAGAGGCCAAAATTCGGAAACAGCAACAAGAGACCAAATCACTCCTCAATCCAAATGATCGCACCGACAACCACATACCACTTGAGAAAGAACAGATCAAACTTCCCCCACTTCAGCCTGTAGGGGTACGATGAATAACTGCAACAAATAGGAATTTACATTTTTTTTAGACTGCATGGCACACATGCACCAGACAGAATGTTGAACATTTAGAAAAGACTTCACAACATGCATGACTTTCACTATCAAGATAATCAACTCTACTGCGAGAACGTGTCAATTGATGACATTGCTCACAAGGTAGGCACCCCGTGTTATATCTATAGCCACAAAACTCTTATTCGTCATTTTCAGGCATTTGATCAAGCGTTCAACGCTATCCCTCACACCATTGCCTATGCGATGAAGGCAAACTCCAACATTGCCATCCTTCGTCTCATGGCCCAGGAAGGAAGTGGCGCGGATATCGTATCTGGAGGCGAGCTCTTTCGAGCGATGAAAGCAGGAGTTCCATCGAATAAAATCGTCTTTGCCGGTGTGGGTAAATCAGGAGATGAGATCGCTCAATCTCTCAAGGCAGACATTCTCATGTTTAATGTGGAGTCTGCTGGAGAGCTTCAATTAATAAATGAGGTCGCTGGAAGAGTTGGGATTCGCGCTCGAGTTGCACTACGCATCAACCCAGATATTGACCCTAAAACCCACCCTTATATTTCGACCGGTCTGAAGAAAAGCAAATTTGGGATTGGCGCCGATCGCGCGCTCGAAGAATTCAAAGCCGCCAAAGCATTGCCTCACATTGAGGTTGTTGGAGTCCATTGCCATATCGGCTCTCAGCTTACCGAAATCACACCATTTACTGATGCCCTCAAAAAGATCTTATCTTTGCTTGAGACTCTTAAATTACAAGGAATTGATATTCGCCACCTTAATATTGGCGGCGGACTTGGGATCACCTATTCAGATGAAATCCCTCCACATCCTAAGGATCTCGCTGCAGCTATTTCCCCATTATTACGAGATCTCAAATGTCAATTAATTATGGAACCTGGCCGCTCCATTGCTGGGAATGCCGGCATCATGGTGACTCGCGTTCTCTATAACAAAGAAACAGAAGCCAAGCAGTTCGTGGTAGTAGATGCAGCGATGAACGATTTGTTACGCCCAAGTCTGTATGAGGCATACCATGAAATTCAACATGTTCAACAACATCCTGGAAGTGGAGTCAAGACCGTTGATATTGTCGGGCCCATTTGTGAATCAGGAGACTTTCTTGCCAAAGATCGAGCGATACCAGAAACCAACTCTGGAGATCTCTTAGCGGTCATGAGTGCCGGCGCATATGGATTTACTATGGCTTCAAACTATAATTCGAGACCGCGAGTCCCCGAAGTCTTGGTCAAGGATCATGAGATGCATATTATTCGTGCACGAGAAAATTACGAGGATCTCATCCGTGGCGAAACCATTCCAGATTTTTTAGAAAATCTGTCGTAAATATGTTCTCAAGGGCGGTACAAAAAAATTCGCGTTTCTAGCCGTTGTCTTTGTTTCACCTTCATTGAGGTTACATGATGTTCTCTGGTTCACTCGTTGCCATTGTCACACCGTTTAAAAACGGACAGATCGACGAGGCCGCATTTGAAGATTTGATTAATTATCAAATTGCTAACGGGACACATGGCATCGTTCCATGTGGAACGACTGGTGAGTCAGCGACATTGACAACACAAGAACACGAACGGGTTGTCGCGTTAACGGTCGAAATCGTCAATCGCCGGGTAACCGTCATTGCTGGCACTGGGTCCAACTCGACAGATGAAGCCATTACGCTTTCGAAACATGCGAAGACTGCAGGGGCTGATGGCGCATTGCTCATCACGCCCTATTACAACAAGCCCATGCAGAGCGGTCTTGTACAACATTATTCAGCCATCGCCAAGGCAACAGACATACCATTAGTGCTGTACAATATTCCCGGTCGAACTGGCGTGAATATGACCCCTGACACAGTAGCTCAACTCGCAAATATTCAAACTATTGTTGCGATCAAAGAGGGTAGTGGGTCACTCCAGCAAGTCTCTTCCATCATTGAACAGTGTGGGAAGAAGATTACGGTGTTGGCCGGTGATGATCCACTAACACTTCCCATGATGGCCATTGGAGCCAAGGGAGTCATTACCGTCACGGCCAATGTTGCTCCAACTGATATGGCTAATATGGTCAACTTTGCCTTAAAAGGGAACTATGATGAAGCAAGGACCCTCCACTACAAACTCGCGCCTTTATTTGCCGCATTGTTTTATGAAACCAATCCAATTCCTGTGAAAGCGGCATTGGCAAAGATGGGAAAAATTCAGGACGAGCTTCGCCTCCCACTCACGTCTATCTCTCCCCAAAACCAGGACAAATTGTTCCAAGTCATGAAGACTTGCAGGTTAGACTAAGGTTCACCCATCCCACAATGACCAACACCATTATCATGGGCGCAGCAGGACGAATGGGCAAACGACTTGTGGCCTTGGTTCAGGAGTCCGCCGCTATGCAGCTTAGCGGGGCCATAGAACATCCGGGGCATCCTGCCTTAGGACGTGATGCCGGAGAGGTGGCTGGGAGTGGACAAACAGGAATACTTATACAAAATACACTGGGAGATGTTCTTCAGAATTCACAGGTCATCATTGATTTCACCACTCCTCAATCCACATTATTAAATTTGCAACTCGCGACAGCACACAAAAAATCCATGGTCATAGGGACAACGGGTTTTGATCACACGGAGCTTCAACAGTTGAAAGAATTCGCCACAAACATTCCCTGTGTTTTTGCCCCAAATATGAGTGTGGGAGTCAACGTTCTTCTCAACGTCGTGGGGAAAGTGGCGCGAGCCTTAGGGGATACCTATAACATCGAGGTCATTGAAGCCCATCATAATCAGAAGAAGGATGCCCCAAGTGGAACGGCATTAAAGATTGCTGAAATGCTTTCTGAAGGGATGGACTGGGACTTAGAAGATGTGGGCGTCTACGAACGGCATGGAATCATTGGGGAACGTAAGACTAAGGAAATTGGCGTCCAAACTGTTCGTGCCGGAGATATTATTGGTGACCACACCGTACTTTTTGGTGGTCCAGGAGAACGTATCGAAATCACCCACCGTGCTCACACCAGAGATACCTTTGCCCTTGGCGCTTTACGCGCTGCTGAATGGGTCGTGAAACAACCTCCCGGACTCTACTCGATGGCCGACGTCTTAGGCATTGCCTAATTTCTGTAGCTAAGATCCGATCACACAGTCAGTGGCCAATAAGGCCTTCAACTCCAGAACAGACATTCGAACGCGGTGATGGAAATAGGTCGTTCTGGACCCTGAGCGGACATTGCAGATCCTCCAGAAATATTGTGATAGGCGTGCAAGAATTCATAGAATCAATAGTTATGTCCTTTGGAGGTGTTAATGAGAACAACACTTTTTCTTTCAGTTTCAATTGACGGAATGATTGCTGACAAGCAGGGCATCCCTCTGTTCCCCGAGGGCGCGTGGGAAGATTGGTGTTCACTAGTAAATGACACTGGTAACGTCATTACGGGTCGTAGTTCTTTTGAGCAGGTGAATAATCCAGAAATGGGAGCGGCGTTGCATCCGAAATACAAAGTCGTGCTCTCTTCTAAAGACCTTGATTTGGCCGATACAGGTTGGCAACAAGCAAAGTCTCCCAAAGAAGCGTTAAAAATCCTGGAGGACGCCAGATTTGAAGAGGCGATAATAGGTGGTGGCCGTGCTGTCTCACACGCTTTTATGAGCGAGGGACTTGTTGATCACATAGTTATTGATTTACACCCGGTAGCGTTTGGTGAAGGTACCCCTATGTTTGGTGACTCTATTGATGCCCCTCAGCTGAAACTTTTAGAATCTAAGCCCCTCAATGAAAATGCACTTCGTTTACGATACGAAATTATTAGATAGGGGACATAACATTCAGGGTAACTGAATGAAAACCTTCGGCTTCAACGCTTGAACCGGTG
>JBMYWX010000214.1:0-5658 GCA_049607825.1 Nitrospirales bacterium | reverse complement strand
TGTTTCAGCGTATTTAGAGATTACTCCCGGTGACAAGATTTTAGCTGTGCTTCCGTTTAGTTTTGATGCTGGTCTTAATCAGTTGATGACCGCGTTTCAGCAAGGATGTACCCTTGTTCTGATGACATTTGTTTTTGCTAAAGAAATAGTCAAGATGTTGATAAAGGAACAGATTACAGGGTTGGCAGGGGTTCCTACATTATGGAATTTGCTTTCACAAGCCAATTCCACACTTCAGAAAAACGACTTTCCCCACTTACGGTATATCACGAATACCGGAGGGGCCATGCCTCAAAATGTTTTAGCTATTCTTCGAAAAGCTCTACCTTCTACAAGTATTTATCTGATGTATGGTCTGACGGAAGCTTTTCGATCCACCTATCTTCCTCCTGATGAGCTTGATCGCCGACCAACCTCAATGGGAAAAGCTATTCCCAACACCGAAATTTTAGTGGTGAATGAACATAATGAACTTGCTAAATTTGGAGAAGTTGGAGAGTTGGTTCATCGAGGCCCGACAGTTTCTTTAGGATATTGGGGAAATCCTGAGCTGACAGACAAAGTCTTACGTCCACATCCCTTCATCAAGTTACATACTGGGAGTGAAGAACGGGTGTGCTATTCAGGGGACCTTGTCAAAATGGATGAGGAGGGGTTTCTGTATTTTGTTGGTCGTCGAGATTCAATGATTAAATCAGCTGGATTTCGAATAAGTCGTACTGAGGTAGAAGAAGCCTTGTATCAAAGTGGTTTGGTTGCAGAGGCTGCGGTCATTGGTATCCCAGATGAGATTCTTGGACAAGCGGTCACCTCCATGATCGTACCAAAAGATGAAAAAACATTTGTTCTTGCCGATTTATCGGGGTTTTGTTCTACCAAACTTCCTCGTTACATGATGCCGAAATCGTTTCATGTTTTAGAGCGTTTACCAAAAACGCCAAATGGTAAGATCGATTATACCTATCTTCAGACACTGAAAGTGACGTCTGATGCCTGACGTTGAACATCTTATTTCTCGACATTTTCGTGTTAATTCCGGAGTGCTGGCTTTTGGGCAACAGGTAGGGGTTGACTCGATTGTCGCTCAATTTGGCACACCAATCTTTGTCTATGATTCCACGGTTCTCGATGACAAACTACGTATATTGAAAAACACGTTACCAAAAGAATTCTCTATTAGTTATTCAGTGAAAGCCAATCCATGTCAGGCCATCCTCAAACATTTTCTTAAGGGCGGATGTGGACTAGAGATTGCATCGGGAGGTGAATTTTTTCAGGCTCGGCAGGCTGGTTGTGAGGCCAGTGATATTGTGTTTGCTGGTCCTGGAAAAACTGAAGAAGAGTTGGAGTATGTTTTATCAAATGACATTGGTGAAATTCACGCTGAATCCCTGGTGGAGATTGATCGAATTTCAAAGATTAGTGAGCGATTGGGAGTAAAGGCTCATGTTGCCATCCGAGTGAATCCGACGGGCGAAGCCTTAGGCGGGGCCATGCGAATGGGAGGTCAATCTACCCCATTTGGGGTCGATGAAGAGATGTTGGATCACATCGTGCCCTATATCGAAAACAATCCGTTCCTTGAGTTTCGAGGTCTTCATCTTTTTTCTGGAACTCAGATTTTAGATCATACTGTGTTGGTGTCTCAATATAGAAAAGGGGTGGCGATTGCCCGCGAGATTGTGAAGAAGATTAACCGGCCACTTTCTACGGTTGATTTTGGTGGTGGATGGGGGATTCCTTATTTTGGAAAAGAAATTGAGTTAGACACAAGGCAATTAGCTGAAGGTCTGGAAGTCCTCATGACAGAAGTTCGTGGTGATGAAGCCTTTGCCGGGACCAAATTCATGGTTGAACCTGGGCGTTTTCTTGTCGGTGAAGCTGGAGTATACATCACCACAATCACGGACATTAAAGTTTCTCGAGGAAAGAAATTTCTTGTTGTTGATGGAGGCATGCATCATCATTTGGCAGCTTCTGGAAATTTTGGCCAGGTGATTAAGAAGAACTTCCCAGTCTGTCTCTTAAATAAGCTTTCTCAGCCAGCTGAAGAAACCATTGATGTGGTTGGGCCTCTTTGTACACCTTTAGACATGTTGGCTAGGCAAGTTCAGCTTCCGCAAGCAGAGATCGGAGACGTAGTCGGAGTACTTCAGTCAGGTGCCTATGGAAGGACATCAAGTCCTCTTCAGTTTCTAGGTCACTGTAGTCCGCCGGAAGTATTAGTGGCGAATCGTGAGGCTCGTCTAGTTCGCCAGAGGGGAACGTACGAAGATATGGTTCGCGATTGTCGCTAGATCATGTAGATTCATTTTCCCAATCGAAGCGTACTGTGTTAGGCAATGTTTTGGTTCGTAGAATGATACGACGGCTGTAGTGTATATGGAATTTGTGGTCTCACGAGATCCCCTCTTACGTTCGCATTTTCTGTTGCCCTCACTACTTCGAAGAAAATTGCCGAGTCCTGTGAGAGGGCGTACAACAACGTATCATTTTTGGGCAAGAAATGCGCTGTTTCATGGGTTGAGCGTGTTAGGTCTCAATTCTAGTGATAAAGTCCTTGTGCCTGCATTCCATTGCGGAACGGTTGTTGAACCGGTTATTCAATTTGGTGCGGAGGTTGTATTTTATAATATCCATCGTAATGGAACGGTTGACTTTGATGATCTGGCTCGTAAGGTCGACAGTCAAACGAAGGCCATTATTGCTATTCATTATTTTGGAGCCATTCAACCAATTTCCCAATTGAGATCTTTCTGTCAACAGCATAGCTTATTTCTCATTGAGGATTGTGCGCACATTTTACTTGGAGATATAGAGGGTGAGCCCGTTGGTAGTTTTGGAGATATTAGTATCTTCAGTTGGCGTAAGTTTTTCCCTATATATGATGGTGGGTTGCTAGTGCAGAACAAGATCTCTTCTCAAACGAATATTAACTGGGAGAAATTAGATTGTTGGTTCCAATTGAAGATCGCCAAAAATTTGCTTGAGAAAGCTGTATTTGACCTGGTCAGGCCAAGACGGAACCTTTTTTCGCATCAGACTTCTATGTCCAAGAAATATGAATGTTCTATCAATCAAGAAGAGAAAGTTGATAATACGCCCATACGGCCCACTCAAGCCGTGGATTTTGATTTCTCTCAAGTGAATTGGCCTATGAGTCGATGGTCGAAAGCAATCCTGAATCGTATTGACATATTCTCAATTGTGCAAAAAAGGAAAGCTAATTCATTATTTTTATTTGATGCGATAAATTCAATAGCAAATATCCAACCATGGGTGACAATTGAGGCGCAGACGGTGTGTTCCTGGGCCTTTCCGGTTGTGGCGTCCACTCGTAAAGATATTCATGTTAAATTACGAGAGAAAGGCATTGAGGCTTTTTCATGGGATGGAGTCATTCACCCGACCCTTTCCTTAGAAGAGTTTCCAGACGCAAAGTTTTTGTATGAGCATCTGATTCTTTTGCCAAATCAACAAAGCTTAACACAGCAGGATATGAATCTTATTATCCAGAGTCTCAAAGAAATCCTTCAATGTCAGCCATCTCGTGAACAAGCCATTCTTTAATTGTTGATTTGATGTGGGTACGTAAAAGAGTTGATGATGAAAAATATTCTTATGATCGCATTTCACTATCCTCCCTATTCTGGCGGAAGTGGTGTACATCGAACGTTGAAGTTTTCCCGCTACCTTCCCCAATTTGGCTGGCGACCGATTATTTTGACCGCGCATGATCGGGCCTATACTCAGACAAGCTCTCATCAACTACAAGAAATTCCGTCAGATGTGCTTGTGAGTCGTGCGTTTGCCCTTGATACGGCACGACATCTGTCGTTCAAGGGAGCCTATGTCAACATGATGGCTTTGCCGGATCGGTGGGTGAGTTGGTTGGTCGGGGCTGTGCCTCTTGGAATGCGATTAATAAGAAAATATAAACCGGAAGCTATTTGGTCTACCTATCCCATAGCTACCGCGCATTTAATTGGATTTGTTTTGAGTAAGATTACAGGGATTCCATGGGTAGCTGATTTTCGTGATTCGATGACTGAAGACCATTATCCTCGTGACCCTAGGACGAAAAGATGTTATCAGTGGATTGAGCGTAACTCGTTGAGTCAGAGTGCCCGATCAGTGTTCACTGCTGGATCGACAAAGAATATGTATTTGAGTCGGTATTCCTGGTTGAAGAATGAGTCATGTTTGGTTATTCCCAATGGCTTTGATGAACTAGATTTCCAGACATTTGATATGGATAAGGTTGTGGCTACGGATAGACAAGCCCCGCTTCGATTGGTTCACGCTGGAGTGGTCTACCCAGAAGAGCGGGACCCACGGCCTTTGTTCAAAGCTGTCGCAAAGTTGAAAGTGGATGGTCTTCTTCATGCAAACATGCTGCGAATAGAATTTCGAGGTTCTGGGTCAGAAGACATGTATACCACCATTTTGCATGCACTTGATATCACCGATATCATACATCTTCTCCCCTCTCTTCCTTATCGGGAATCGTTGGAAGACTGCGCATTGTCTGATGCATTACTTCTTCTTCAAGGCGCATCTTGTAATCATCAGATTCCGGCGAAGGCGTATGAATATCTTCGCTTACAAAAGCCAGTGCTTGCGCTCACTGATAATCAAGGTGATACGGCCTCGCTTCTTCGGGAATG
The DNA here is from genome assembly GCA_049607825.1 of Nitrospirales bacterium. Taxonomy (GTDB): domain Bacteria; phylum Nitrospirota; class Nitrospiria; order Nitrospirales; family UBA8639; genus JAGQKC01. The sequence continues at coordinate 991 of JBMYWX010000214.1, read as the reverse complement.
TGGAGGTGCCACGATTTGTAATTTGCATGATGAGGCAGTTCTCTATAAGGAGATCCTCGCGTTTTTAAAGAAAGTCAGAACGGGAACCCATCCTATTCCGGAAAATGCGATGGTTGAGAAGTATTCACGTAAGTGCCAAGCGGGAGCTTTGGCAAGGTATTTGGACCAAACTACAGAATCTGTTCGTTCAGCGAATCACTGAAGCTATGAGAGATATTTTCTTAGTCATTCTTGTCCTGGCTTCTGCTGGTGTTGCAGTCAGAAAGCCAGTGTATGGAATGTTACTGTTTGTAGCGTTTGGGATTATTAATCCGCAGGGGTTTACCTGGGGATTTGGCCGATCCTTCCCTATTGCCATGATTATGGCTGGCGCTACAGTGTTTGGCTATTTAGTTTCACCTGAACCAAAGCGATTTCCTAAACAGCGAGAGGTCTGGATGCTTCTTGGTGTGTGGTTCTTTTTTGTTGTGTCTACTGTAGTGGCCTATGTTCCTTATATGGGTGGGACTTCCGATGATGCTTTGGCCCAATTGATTACTGTCTCTAAAATTTTAGTCATGGTCTATCTCTCGATGTCTATTCTCAACACAAAAGAACGAGTTCAACTGTTGTTGAAGGTTGTGGCCTTGTCCATTGGGTTATTGGCTGTCAAAGGGGGACTGTTTGGAATAGTGTCAGGTGGAAGTGAGATTGTGTGGGGACCTCCAGGCTCCTTTTTGTATGCCAATAATGCGATTGGGCTTGCGATGGCCATGAATGTACCCTTGTTATATTACCTCATTCAGTCCGAGAGCAATCGTTGGCTCACTCGGATCATGTGGGTCATGCTAGGAATGTCTATCCCTGCGATTGTGTGTACTTTTTCACGAGGAGCCTGGTTGGGCCTCGCGGCTGCCGTTGGATTAATATTGTTAAAAAGTCGGTATAAGTCTCTTATTCTGATGAGTGGGGCTGCTTCTGTTGTCTTTGTTTTGTTGTTCATTCCGTTCCT
>JBMYWX010000213.1:0-5663 GCA_049607825.1 Nitrospirales bacterium | reverse complement strand
GGCGAGGTGCCGTATAAAGAATGACAAGAGTCAGTGCGCCAAGCCCGAGCGCCTGAATATTCGTGTTTCTTATGGCATCAGGTAGTCCAGTTAACACATCGTTGATCGATGAAGGGCCTGTTAATCCCAAGAATGGATTGATTTCAAAGAGGATCAAAATAATTCCAATGCCTGTCATGAAGCCGGACAACACAGGGTACGGAATATATTTTACATTGCTTCCAAATTTCAGTAGGCCAAAAACAATTTGTACAATGCCAGCTAAAATGAAGATCCCCAGTATGGTTCCTAACGCAAGCTCTAAACTCCCTGCAAAAGCTATCGCTTGAGAAATCGTCAGGGCGGCGACAACAGTCATCGGGCCAGTAGGGGTGCTAATGAGCGTACGAGTTCCACCAAAGAGAATGGCGATGGCGCCTAGGAAGATGGCGCAGTAAAGCCCTGATACAGGGCCAAGACCTGATTGCAGGCCAAAGGCTAAAGCCAGGGGTAGCGTGACAACTCCAGCAGTGAGACCACCAAAGACATCGCCCTTCAGATGAAGGAAATTGAACTTTGATTCTGGTAATTCGTGGGTCATAGCTATTTTGGTGTCAGATGCTTAAATCGTGGGTTTTTCCTCAATCCATGGAAATGTACTCAGACAGGTTTGATAGAAATCTCGTTCCTTGAACCCTTTCTCACCTGGGTTACGGCAGGACGGAATAATAGCAGAAACAAATCCTGTATGGTGAAGCACACCAAAACTGGTCGAGGAATACTGTCTGCTTTGAGAAGGAAGAACAGGTTTAGAGTGAGGAGAGAATTCCGTTAGAGGAGTGAGCGGCGCATACGCAGAGAAATGTACATGTAGGGTAGACACGTAAAAGCCAAATTCGTCATGGATGCCTTATTTCAAAGAGTAGTGGGCTGAGGCCGGATATTGCACAGGGTCTTTTCGTCCCATTTGATTGAAGGCATTAAATTTCTTAAAGAGCTCAGAGACAAAAGAAGTTGATTGAGCCGATTGATCTCGCGAATGATACAGATTCAACAAGACCATGATGGCGATAACTCCGATAATGACTAAATCAAAAATAGGATTCATATTTCACCTCGCTTGCTAGGTTCAATGTGCAAGGTGTATTCCCTTTTTACCTCTTTCAGCTAAGACTTCCAAGAAGTTGTATAAACTGTTGGATCGTAAGATAGTTTTTCTCTATATCTCTTATGATCTGCCTTCGGGAATCAATTGAATTTATGTGAGTTGTGCGATTTCACTCAACGTTATTAGTGTGGATTTGCACGTTTGTGCAGCTTGCTCAGATACTCTGGGTTCTTCCCACTTCACTCTTTAGTGATATTTCTACTCGTCCTTCAGCATATGAATGAACAGGCCATCTCGAAGCTTGGGTTCAAACCATGTACTCTTCGGGGGCATCACTCGGTCGGCATCGGATACGGCCATTAGCTCATCTACCGTGGTTGGATAGAGCCAAAAGGCCACAGCCCATTCTCCACTGTCCACTCTAGCCGCAAGCTCTTGATAACCACGTACCCCGCCAACAAAATCAATTCGAGGGTCAGACCGTTGGTCTTTAATGCCTAAAAGAGGGTCGAGCACCCGTTCAGTTAACTCAGAGACGGCCAACGCTCTGACTGGATCGTGTTGCCCAACAGTTGGATCGTGTTTTGGTTTAGCTCGACGCCATTGACCATCCAGATATAGATCGAACCCTGCTGGCGGCGGGTTGCCTGGTTCGGGTATGACTGTCAGTTCAAAATTCGAGACGAGGCCTTCTAGCAATAGTTTGGGAGTGAGGCCATTCAAATCCCGGACGACTCGGTTATAGGGAAGAATTTGAAGTTGGTCGTGAGGGAAAATGACTGATAAAAACCCTTGTGTATGATCGTTGGATGCCAGAGATCCAGTATTGCTGCGAGCTGCTCGTACTCGACTGGCGGCGGCAGAACGATGATGGCCATCCGCAATGTACAACGCTTCAATTTTCTGAAAATCATTTACCACTTGTTGAATCATAGATTCTTCTCGGACACTCCATACCGTATGTTCAACTTTGTCATCAGCCACAAAATAGATATCCGGTTTGGCGCTCGTCACCTCTCTGAGCCAACGAGCAACATTTTCGGTATTTCTGAAGAACAGCAACACTGGACCTGATTGAGATTCATGAGCTGTGATGAGCTGAACCCGATCGGCTTCCTTGACCGGGCGAGTATATTCATGTTTTTTGATGATGCCCCGATCATACTCGTCGACGGATGCGAGGGCGACGAGACCTGTTTGGACATGGTCTCCCCATTGCTGTCGATATACACCTAGGAGCGGTTGAGTTTCTTGCGAGAGAATATTTTTGTTAATCAGATTTTGAAGATTCTCTGCTCCTCTCTGATAGACCGATGGAGAATAGGGATCGACTTCGTCTGCGAGTTCAAGCTCGGCGCGGCTGACTCGCAAAAAGCTAATTGGATTGTCCTTGGCAATATTACGTGCTTCTTTCAGCGACATGACGTCGTAAGGTGGTGCTGATACTTGATCAGCTAAATCAGGTTGAGGTCTCACGGCACGAAATGGGGCTATGATTGCCATAGGGTCATACTCCTTTTAGATTTTTCCCGTTCAAGCATTAGGGCACGAGTTGTGCTTTTCCCAGCTTGGGGGAAAGCAAATTGGGCTTAGCAAGGTTAGACTATGAACTGAGCGAACGTTTTCCTAAATATAGCTGACAATTGTATGTGGATACCACATGGTCAGGGTCGGTTGTCATTGATTGCAGTGATTCTCACCTCTTAGAGGTTTTAGAATACGTATCAAGTCATGGTTTTTGGCGATGATATATGATTGGCGAAAAGGGTTGCGAATAGTTAATACCTTTCATATAAAGTATCTGCAAGTATGCTGAGTTTATTAGGAGAAGGGTTAATCGATTGCTCATGAATATAAGGTGGTTATGGGTCGCGATGCTAGGTGGGAGTCTGCTCCTCGCTATCCCAGGAAATTCAAGCCTCGATCGAGTGCTCGGAGATGTCGTTGGGCATTTGTTCTCAGCCTTTCTTTTAGCGTCAATTCCTATTGTAGGATACTACTTTCTGTATAATCAGATGGGCGAAAAGGAAGCGACTTACATTATTGGGGTCGCATGGGTCTATTTAGTGCTTTCCCAGCTTTTTGGATTTTAATGACTTAGGACTCGTCGGTTCCCACCCATCAAAAGTCCTAAACCATAATTGTGGCGTTCTTGACAGATCGATGTTTACTTTGGAATGATTCATCTAAATGTAGTAGCTTGATTAGCTCACTATCTACTATTAGTAGTAACTATTAAAGATATCTAAAGATTTTTCTCAGAAAAGCCTCCTTCATTTCTCATGAGTCTGTTGCAAGAGCAACGGGTGACGTTTTTCCTACCTTTAAATAAGCGAGGCGACCTATGTGTTTCCATACACATTCATCTATCAAAGGTTTATTGACGCTTTTCCTGCTGATTTTCCTTGGAGGCTGTGCTGGAAACTTTGAGAATTTTGAATATGTGGACTTACAGCCACAAGCTGTTGGTTTTGAAGCCCCCATCCCAAGAGCAGGAACACGAGTTGTGGTGTGGGGGAACCATTCTATGGCAGTGGATAATGTTTCGATGTGGCTTCATGAGCGTGGCCTTGTGGTTTTGGATCGCACAAAAATGCAGCAAGGATTCAACGGCAAGGAGCCAAGATTCACAGGTAGCTCAAAAGATTGGACGCATATTCTTGAAGCGGGCAAGCAGATTGGGGCTGATCTTGTAACATTTGTTGAAGTATCGAATGTGAAGGAGGGACAGAAATTTGAGTTGTCTCAGGTGAGATCATCTCCGACTTTTTCGCTAACTGTGGAGATACGAGGTGTAGAGCCTGCAACAGGCGAAATTGTGACAAAATCTAAGGCCTGGCAAACCGGTCCAGCTCAAGATCCCAATATGGTGATTGAGGATTTAACTGCACGAGCGCTTGATGGGGCATGGCAGCCAGCGTCGGCCCTTATCGGTAAAGCCAAGAATAAAGCGGAGCCTGAAATTGAAGAGGGTAACCTTCTCCAACCCGTTCTCACTCCTTTCTCTCAGGAAGTTACAAGTAAGGAAGAATCCACAGGTCATCATTCGAGGACGTCTGTCGTTTTACTTGAGCCAGACCTCAAGATCGATCAGGAGAATAATCAAGAAATGTCTCTTCTTCAGCAATATCCCAATTCTATGATTGCATCGCAGAATGCAAGTTCCCGGGAAACATTAGAGGTCAATCCAATCAAAACCCCTTCTTCTCAACTACCACAAAATCACAATCAAGGGTCTCAAGTCGATTCCACTCCTGTCTCAAAACAACTAGTGACGGCTTCAACAGTGCTGGACGACCAATCAAGATTCCACAACAAAAACGAAGTCGATTCGACATATCTGAATGGGCTAGAGCCCATTCCAGACTCTACTCAGAATTCGGATTCTTCATCTGAAAGTTTGGGCTCGCATGTGGCAAGTGGTGCGTTGTCGATTCTGTATACACCGGCCAAACTGGTCTATGCGGGATTAGGAGGAGTGTTTGGTGGGTTGGCCTATATACTAACAGCGGGTGATGAACGGGCTGCTGATAGTATTTGGACCGGAAGCTTACAAGGTGACTTCTATATTACCCCTGCTCACCTGAGAGGGGATACGCCTCTACAATTTATGGGTATGTCTTCTTCGGAGAATCAGTCATAAGATGTGCCTAATGTAGATCTATTTTATAATGATCTGTTCTCAGGAGGTACACTGACAAATTATTGAGATGTTCCTGCATCCTCCATCTCCATCTAGAGAAGCGGCGATATTTTTGGTGTCGAACTCGAGACAATGAAGTATTACATTGTGGTTCTTCTCGTAAATAAGGATTGATATTGTTTTGTACTAGCACCTTCAGAGTCCATAAGGATACCTATCCACCGGGTGGTCTCATTTCCTTCTAACGCAATTTTTACAATCATGGTCATCGGCACGGAAAGAAGCATGCCGACGGGACCCCAGACCCATCCCCAAAAGACCAAAGAGAGAAACACCACTAACGTTGAAAGACCAAGTTTTCTTCCCATCATCCGAGGTTCAATAACATTACCGAAGATGATGTTAATAACAATATAGCCCACTGCTATTATCAGTGCGCGCCCGATTCCATATTGAATATACCCTAATAAGACAGCAGGCACTGCCGATATGATTGATCCGAGATTGGGGATATAATTAAGGAGAAACGCGAGTAGCCCCCATACTAAAGGGAAGTCCACACCTAGGATAGCGACCCAAAGAGTGACGGTGATTCCCGTCCCAAAACTCATGATGGTCTTGATCCCCAAATAATTATTGATCGCAGTGGTCAGCTTACTGAATTGTTGGATGGCACTCGTTGGATCACCAAATGCGGCTTGTACTTTATGGCGGAAACTAGAAGCTTCAAGGAGGATAAAAATAACCGTTAATAAAATGAGAAAGGTATTTGTCAAAATTCCGCCTAGACCCGAGAGCATTTTGGCCACCATCCGCATGGAAGCGCCAGGATCAACATATTGGAGAAGTGTTTCCTCAGATAACTGGATGCCAAGTGATTGGAGCCATTGAATACCTGGCCCAACTTCTTGCATGAGCCGAGTTTGATAACGG
>JBMYWX010000212.1:0-5698 GCA_049607825.1 Nitrospirales bacterium | reverse complement strand
ACTTCTAAAAAATGCATTGACCTTTCAGTCGAATGTTCTACAATAGAAAGAGAACACTATTGGGGAAGAAGCGTAAAGACAGGTGCTTGAGAAAGATTGTGCTTGCGTTTGTCCCATCACTGATAGTGCCGCCTGTCAACTGGCATGAAGCCAACGCAACTACTACTCACTTCTTATCCCACACACAACAGGAGGTTTGTCATGAAAAGTCTATGCAAAGTCGCACTATCAACGTTGAGTATTCTTACCCTTGGACTCACATTGGGATGTGGACAAGGATCTGAAGGACCTGGAGAAAAGGCTGGGAAAGCTGTCGACAAGGCCGTGACTAATGCGGGGGATTCCCTCAATAAAGCTGCAGAAAGTACTGGAGAAGTCCTTAGTAAAACAGCTGAAAAAGCTGGTGAGACAATGAGCAACGCTGCTGAGGAAACCAAGGAAGCCCTAGAGGGTGCCGGCCATGAGATGAAAGAGGGAGCTGAGAAAATGGCTGAGGGTGCAAAGAAAATTGCTGAAGAAGCAACAGGACACTAACTGATTACCTTCTCACCTTCCTTAATCCTCTACTTATAGATTCTTGAAGTCTGCAGGGGTTACCTCTCACGTAGGAGGTAGCCCCGTCTTCTGTTGATAAAGTTTCATTATAGAACCATCTGGATACATGTCTATCTCGCTTCTATAGCAATCACCTTTATTACATTAGAACCGTTTGGCAATAAGAATCCTTAAGCTGTCAGCACTCACTATTCTTGCTCAAGCAAGGTTCGCATTTTCTGCAATTCCACCCGTTCCGATTTATTTAGCTTAGGATAACGAAGTCCTAAACGCCCTAGTGTTTTGACCACAATCTCTGCTACAGCCAGCCGCATAAAAGGTTTATCGTCTGCTGGAATTGCATACCAAGGAGCCCAAGGGCGTGATGTCGCATTCAGAGCTTCTTCGTAGGCGAACATATAGTCATTCCAATACCCTCGCTCTTTTATATCGTCGGACGAAAATTTCCAGTTTTTTTCTGGAACGTCTATTCGAGAGAGGAGACGCTGCTTTTGCTCCTCCTTTGAAACATTGAGCCAAAACTTTAAAATCACTGTTCCATTGCGAGCCAAATGTTGTTCATATTCTCGTATAGACTCAAACCGTTCCTTCCAAATAGATTTGGGGTTATAACCATCTGGAATGTTTTGATACTGTAAATATTCAGGATGAACACGAACGACTAATACCTCTTCATAATAACTTCTGTTAAATATGCCAATTCTTCCCCGCTCAGGCAGGCATCGAGTTGTTCGCCAGAGAAAATCATGTTCGAGTTCTAAACTCGAAGGCTGCTTAAACGAAAAGACTTGACATCCTGCCGGATTGATTCCGCTTGTCACCGCACGAATGGTTGAATCTTTCCCTGCAGCATCCATGGCTTGAAATACAAGCAGAACTGAATGATGATCATGCGCATACAACATTTGTTGAAAATCACTTAGTTTTCCAACCAGTTTCCCAAGTTTTTTTTCATATTCTTTTTTAGTGAGTCTCTTCTTCTGAGATCGCGTCAACTTTTTTTTGATCGAAAACTTCCCATTAAACGGAACAAGAAATGAATTTTTCACAACGTCAAACATTTAATCTCTCCACATAATAAAAAAATGAGATGGTCTCCTAGGGTATGGCTAAAGCATGTGAGCATTTACCGTCTTACGCTGAGTCATAACCTCTTCCACCATGCACGTAAAGACATTTCCCTGATTGCGCCACATTGTAGTGTATTTGCAGCATTGTACCTTCCTTCATCATTATTCAAAAATACTTCTAACTCTACAAGGGAAATTAAGAATGCTACTCAGGCAGTCTACCCACATATAAAAAGAAAAATATCGACAGATGACGTAGCAGATTAATCGGTATGAGTGTATCTGAAGAGACAAGCGATATTTATGGAAAGGCTCATCAACTTGAGGCAGTGTTAACTAAAAAAGGAAGCAAGGTGGGAATACCGAATTCGAAATTTCTAACAACCCCACTCTATTAAAACGGAGTGATAGCAAATATTTTCTGCGGTAAGGAAGCTGATGTAAGTACAAGCATGAGCAAACATCTATCTATTTACCTTTAAGGGATATGTTGATTTTTTTCTTAACCACTTCAACTGGTTGAAACGCTCGATCTTTCTTGCCAAGACTAGATTCATTTTCAACGGCCTTGAGGAACTTCTGCGGTCCATGTATTGGCGCATAGGATAAGGTTACAATCACATCCATAGAGGGCGCATTGGGTGGGGTAGGAAACTCAAAGGTTTCAATCCGTTTTTCTTCTGGTTTGAGCAATGTATCCGTTAAGACTTTTTCGGCCTGAAAGTCCAGCACCGTTTTCTCTCCATTCTTATCACCATAGACTCGCTCATAATATCGTTGCGCTCCATGCACTTTTTTTAAATTTTTCCCAAGAACCGTTAAATCGACGACCACGCGATACCAGCCTGGATGTGGCATCGGAAGATTATGTGGCACGAGACTTTGAATCGTCACAGCAACGCTTGACTGCTTTGCGTTTACTTTGGTCGTGAAATCTAATTCAACCGCTTTGGCCCGCACTTTGCCAAATCGTCCAGGAAAACTATGGTTGGCAATCTTTCTATTTCGTTCCCCATTGGCTGACTCACCAAACGCTCCCGGCATATGACAAGATTGACACGTTTTTCCCTCTTTTTCAGCTTTCGACTCCCTCCAATTCCCCATCCAATCTGGTAGCTGAGCGGACTTAACGCCTTTTGGTAACGAATCATGGCACGTGACGCAATATTGTGATTTTTTGTAGAGAGATGATGGCTCGGATTGATGCGCAAGATTTTCTGCAGGGTTTTTATATCCCCCAAATACGGTCTTTTCCAACTGATAAGTTGGATGGGGAGGATGGGTCTTTGGATCAACATCCTTAATTAGATGACATTGTGCGCACCCAACGCCATCTATCTGAGGATCTTTGGATTTCACTTCTTCAAGAAACATCTTCGCTTGATGACCATATTCCAAAATATGAGGAGCATGACATCGAAAACACATCGACTGCTCATCTTTCGGAGCAGAAGATAAATAACGATCTAATGTCACACGAAAGGCCGAACTCACTATTGAACGAGATTGAGCCGAAGCTTCCCATTCTTCAAATACTCGCAAATGACACCGTTTGCATTTCCCGGAATGAGGGAAGGCTTTTTCAATGGGTTTGATTGACTTTGGTGATTTCTCTGCAAGAACATGTTTAGTTGGCGTCCCAGCCAAGACAAATGCTCCGGCCAGAACACAGAGAAACAACCTCGACAAAAATTTCCTCTTCATATTGTATATTGTCCCATGGATTAGCCTATCCTAAGGCAATGCTATCTATTTATAAATTCACAGTGCGAAAAGTCACAAGACGAGTCGACGTATAATCTGTAATGACTTTTTCAGCAGCTTTTCGTTCTTTATCGTTCAATAACGTCTGAAAATACCGCTCCTTGAGATCAGAGGATGGCTCTGGAATCAGAGCATAGCTCAAACTGGCTTCCACAAAGGCAGGCTGGAGACCATCAGGAATTGGCAATGCAAAGGAAACATGCCGAGTGATGCCTCCATTGACAAGGGGCTTGGGAATTGGACCGCGAAGTAACTCTTCAAATGTTCGACCAAATCGTTCCTGTTTTTCTGACAACACATTCCCATCTTTATCTTTGACTGTCACCGTCACAAAGAATTGCTTTAGGACAGGATCACCGCCAGGAAACATATGAGGGAGACTTCCATTTCTGATAAGAACCGTTCCTTCTACGGATTCCGACTTTTTGGTTACATCAATATCGACACGGGGAAACCATTCGGCCTGCAAGTTTCGATTACTGAGCATAATTCCTGGGATCACAATCCCTTGGAACCAATGACGGCCAATCGGCCTGGTTAACGATCCACGTTGAGATGTGGAACTCCCGGTGGACCGCTCCATATGACAATCTTGACAGATTGTTCCCTTCAAAATCTCTCCTGGAATATCGGGCCGGGTCACATCTTTCACTTTACTGAAATGACAAGCAGTGCAATACTTCGCTTCTTTGTAAATATCTGCCTGCTTTGAAGGATGAACAAGATTGTCCTCAGGATTAAGGTATGGCCCATTGAATGTCTGTGTGGGCTCAATTTTAAATGTTGGATGATTTTTGGCATTCTCTTGAATATCGGTGATTAAATGACAGGCCGAACAGCTAATGCCTTCAATAGTTACACCTTTTCCACCTATCATCACTTGCTCAATAATGCGATCAGTATGTTGTGGAAAAATGGTGACAGCTGGGGCATGACAGGATAAGCACTCGGTTCGTTCAGTATTAGTCGGATTCGTTTGCAGCCACAAACCAAGAATAGTTTTAAACACAGGAGAAGACAACGCAGTCCCATGTAGTAAAGCCCCGTCAACTCGGCCAAATGTCTTGAGGTCCGGTGTCTGCTCACGCATCCCTTTCCATTCTTCATAATGACGATCATGACATTGCTTACATTGCTCAGACGGCACAAAAACTTTTTCAATTTCATCTATCCATGAATGGTCTAATCCAGCATCTGTTGCCTCTGCGGAAGCGGTACGATGCCCTACATTGCTCCACACTACGACCACGCTCGCAAGCATGACCAACGCAATGGTAAAGCGGCATAGTGTTAATCTTGCTGGCCTAACCCCATACATATAAAAAATCAATCCTGTTTAATTCGCACGAAATGAAAATTAAGACCACCGGTAACACCTTGGTCAGATGGGTCCGAGGGCTCATAAGTTGCTACAGTGAAGTTTTGCGTGGGAAGAGTGGCTTCAAGTGCCACACCTAAGTCGATGAGGTTCTTGATTTCAAATCGATCGACTTCTTTAATAATCGCCTTAACCTTCACACCGGCTAGATCTGCTGGCGTTCCTCCAATCACAGCAAAGATGACAACACCTTCGGCTCGTGTTAATCCGAGAAACTCTCTTATCTCCTCATCAACTTCACCCACATCTACACCAAACTGTTCGGCAAGCTCCAAGGCTCGCTCTTCTGTCATTACACCGCCTGAGGTGTTGGATAAGACTAAAGCTGGGCTTACAACACCAATAAGAAGTGAACAGAAGAAAACCATAGAGCACACAAGTACCATACGACTTGGGGTGTCGGCCAATTGAATAGTACGTAATCGATTAAGAGGTATGAGAGTCACCTATCTGACCCTTTCGTCATCGAAGATGACTTAGCTTGACTGTGAGGTTTGTTTGATTGGATCAATGAGAAGTTGCATCCATGGGGCCACCGCTTTTTGTCCATTACGTTCTTTATTTTCTCCATTCCACACGGCAAATGCGATAGCTTGTAAACGTCCGGCTTGAAGTAACGCTTCATTCTCCAAATCATCGCTAGAGCCAGTGAGTGGTCGCTTCATAACCACACGCCAAAAGCCACGCTTCCATTCTGCCTGCCCTTTTATTTTCCCTTGCCGCTTCTTGCTAGTTAACGTACTAAATCCCCCACCAATCAAGTCTTCAACTGAAGAAGGACGACGCGGGATAACTTCAAACCGACGAATCCCACCTCGTTTTTTCCCTTTTTTCTTGATTCTCGCAGCTCGTCGATCCACATCGCTTTGCCAATCGGCTTTCCAATGCCAAATATTCACATAATGATCGAGCTGTCCCATACAAAAGAAGG
>JBMYWX010000211.1:0-5759 GCA_049607825.1 Nitrospirales bacterium | reverse complement strand
GTTTGCTCAAGTAAATCTCCCGGTGGAAGGAATTGGTCTAGTGCTTGGGGTGGATCGCTTGATGGACATGATTCGTACGGCCGTGAATGTCTCAGGTGATGCGGCGGTATCGTGCATTGTGGCAAAAAGTGAAGGTAAACTCGACCTCATTCAATTTAACGATCCGACAGCTGGCGTTCTTGAGATGGAAGAAGGGATTCATCTAGATCGAAAAGCATGAAGAAGGCAGATGGCAAGACAATCAATGAATTGTTCGAAAAGTAGTCTGTCGCACTGGTGTTAAGGAAGTGACACTTTCTACTTGAATGCAAGTGGCTTCACTGTGATGATTGTTGAAAAGCTATGTAGGCCTGATCTATCCGTACCTACAACCATCATAGAGAGTCTATCGTTTTCCATAATTAGCGGTAATTTATTCAAGGAGTTGGTTCGTCTTGTTAAAGCGGTTTTGCAAGATAGAGATAATGGAAAGAGCCTGACACTATAGTGTCAGGCTCTCGGTTTAAGCACTAACCAAAGTTTTCTCTATTACTTCTTGTTTTCAGTCTCTCTTCTCGATCGCCAAAATGCGAGTCCTGCTAGACCGGAGCCCATCAACACAATGGTGCCAGGCTCAGGAACCGCTCCTACCTGGCCACTACCATCAACGGTATAATTAATTGTTCCATTCCAGGTTCGGGGTGTAAACGTTAATCCGAATAAACCGCCTTTTCCCACGCCAAGGTCTAATCGTAGATCTGCATTAGCAAAAGTATTGGCCCCATTCGTGTAATTCATGTCTGTCGGACCTCCCGTTGTCACGTAGATTCCTGTCACCGAATTGGCCGCAAGGCTGAAATCCATGAGGTCCATGAACGTGGGGTTCCCAGCTCCTGCAGATGTCACTCCTGATATTTGTGAGACGAGAGTCCAACCGGCACTATTATTCTCAAACCCCAGATATGTTCCATTTCTTGTGTATACACTTATGGTGTTGGTTGTTCCACTATCTAAATTCAGATCCATGGAGTTTACTGTTAATGCATTGCCAAATGTCGTGATATCAAACATATTTCCGGCCTGTCCGTTGTTATTCGCAAAAGTTGTCGTAATGGAGGCTGCTTGCACCTGCCCGATTCCCCCGATGAGGAGCCCAATTGTACAAACTAGAGTTGCAAAACGTTTCATGACACTTCCTCCTCCGTATTATTGAGAATGATTAAGCTGAGCATCTAAATGAACAGGTACTTCATGTTCGTAACTTTGCTGTTTGCTACTAAACACAAGCCATGAACTCAGCAACTTTTATACCGGTGTTCTTTGCCTAAAGAGGAGGCGTGCGAGTTTTTGTGAGCTATTGTTCGCTCACGATATTCTTGTCATGTTTGGTGAGTTAGGTGTTGTGTGTTCTCATCCAGTGGATGGACACATTTCCAGGGGACAAGGAGAAATGCGTTAGGGAATTCGACACTTCGATCAGGCAGTTTTCAGGGAAGGAGAAAAATCGCTCTAGAATCAATGAGATCAGCTCAGAATGGAGAATCGAAGGAATTCGACATTCACCAATGTTGATTGAAGGCAGGTATCCAGTAAGAGCCCATAACATAAAAAAAGAGCCCCTTATCATATGATAAGGGGCTCTTTCATAATACAATTTCTCAAAAAATCGAGTTTTTCTTTCTCTGTTTCCATCGCCAAACGAATAGACTCACCATACTCGAACTGAATAGTAGCATGGTAGAGGGTTCGGGTAAGGGAGCAGCTTTAAAATCACTAAATACGTTACCACTTGGATCAATCTCAAGGAACGCATAGATTGTGTGAAGTTAGATGAGTCTGATTGTACTGATGGGAGCATCGTGCTATCCAGAGTATTTCCGGTGTGATCATTAAAAAAGCTCATAATAAAAACTTCTGGACGCAGTGCCTCAATTGATGTGCCAGAAAATTCCCCAAAATAAGTCACAAAGAAACTATCAAAGAAGGGTGAAGTAGGCTGATTAGATTGATTATTTGTTAGGCATATTCGATTGTTCAATGGAACTATTGATTGGGAAAAGTTTGCATTAAATGTTGTCTGACCGATTTGAATCTGTTGTTCTGTTAGCGCGCCATCATAAACTGCAGCTCCAGGAGTTGTATTGTTGTTCTCAAGAGTTAAAGACTCACACGTAAGTCAATGCGTAACCGTGTGCCGACTAATTGATCAAAGGCCTTGCGTTGTTAGATGTTTAAAGGAGGAGTAAGATTTTGCGTTTTGACTGAAGAAATTGAATTCTCACATTGGAAAGTTACGGGAATCGCATAAACCTGTGTTACAAGTCCCAAATTCATGAAAACTACAAAGCATACTGTGATCAATGCTCGAATGATTGATCCACACCGATCATGCATTATCGAACCTCGATTATTTAGTTGAATATTTAAAAATGCGAATAAACTCTTTCATTTCTATAAAAGAGGAAGGGGAAAACCTGCTCATAATCTTCTTTGTAGTGCAAATTAGTAGCTTCACTGCGTAATAGATGAATAACTTGCTATGCTTTGAATGTTGATTAGGCCTGGCTCAGCCATTTACCTCATCTTGAAGGTTCTGTATGATAAAGAGTTCTCTGTCAATCCTAGTAAAAAGACCTTAATGTAGCAAAGGAATACAAATGAGCAATCAGACTGCAGAAAAAGATGGTAAAAAACGTGCTCTTGATCTCGCCCTGACTCAAATTGAAAAGTCCTTTGGCAAAGGGGCGATCATGAAGTTGGGAGGTGCAGACGTTCAGGCCGATATTCCAGCCATCCCGACGGGTTCCCTGGGACTAGATTTAGCTTTGGGGGTAGGGGGGGTACCTCGCGGACGGGTGGTGGAGATATTTGGCCCAGAGTCTTCTGGGAAAACTACCTTGTGTTTGCATATAATTGCTCAAGCTCAAAAAGCTGGTGGGGCGGCGGCCTTTATTGATGCTGAGCATGCACTTGATATTACCTATGCCAAGAAGTTAGGGGTTGAAACTGATGACTTACTCGTTGCCCAACCGGATACTGGTGAGCAGGCACTAGAAATTACGGAAACCCTAGTTCGTAGCGGAGCTTTAGATATTATTGTGGTGGACTCTGTGGCCGCCTTGGTGCCCCGTGCTGAAATTGAAGGTGAGATGGGTGATTCCCACATGGGCCTTCAGGCTCGACTGATGTCTCAGGCTCTTCGTAAATTGACGGGAGCCATCTCAAAATCTAATGCTACCATTATCTTTATTAATCAAATACGGATGAAGATTGGTGTGATGTTTGGTAATCCTGAAACAACCACTGGTGGAAATGCCTTAAAATTCTATTCATCCGTTCGCCTCGATATTCGACGGATTGAATCGATCAAAGATGGACAAGAAGTGATGGGGAACCGAGTCCGTGTGAAAGTTGTTAAAAATAAGACGGCGCCTCCCTTTAAACAAGCTGAATTCGACATTATGTTTGCCGAAGGAATTTCTAAAGTTGGTGAGCTGGTTGATCTCGGTGTCGATCGTAAAATTGTTGATAAGGCGGGGGCTTGGTATTCCTACAAAGAAGAACGTTTAGGGCAAGGGCGAGAAGCGGTGAAGACGTTTTTGAAATCTAATCCAGATATTGCTGAAGATATTGAAAGACGTATTCGAGAAGCCGCCGGTCTCGTTCCGACCTCACAGCCTGCGACTCTCGTCGTGGAGACAAAGGCGGCAGTTAAGAAGTCAGTTGGAAATAAGGGGTAATATCGAAGAGGGAAGGTGTTGCTCTTTGAGTAAGGCCATTCTTCATCAGTAACGTTATTGCGCATGATAGTTGACTTAGTCATATCCTGGGCCTGATGAGTCTGGACCACTTGTTGGTCACTTGAATTAACACATCGCAACTCTTGAGCAGTGAATGAACGAATGACATCCTCTGGCCATGAACTTCGGCAGTCTTTTCTTGATTACTTTGCAGCGCGTGACCACACCTCCGTTCCGAGTGCTCCGTTAATTCCTCAAGCTGACCCGACTCTTCTCTTTACGAACGCTGGAATGAATCAGTTTAAACGGGTATTTCTTGGTGAGGAAACTCGAGGCTATGCACGTGCGGCGAGCATACAGAAATGCATGCGTGCGGGTGGCAAGCATAATGACTTAGAAAATGTAGGCTATACCAACCGGCATCACACGTTTTTTGAGATGCTCGGTAATTTTTCCTTTGGTGACTACTTTAAAGAAGATGCGATTACTTTTGGTTGGGAGTATCTGACTAAAGTCGTAGGTCTGCCCATTGAGCAGTTGTGGGTGACGGTGTATCGCGAGGATGACGAAGCCTATGATTTGTGGGAAAAGCTTATGGCCGTTCCCGCGTCTCGCATTATCCGTCTTGGAGAAAAAGATAATTTTTGGCAAATGGGAGATACTGGTCCTTGTGGACCTTGCTCAGAAATCCATATTGATCAAGGAGAAGCGCTTGGATGTGGCCAGCCCACTTGTGGCGTTGGCTGTGAGTGTGATCGGTACCTTGAAATTTGGAATCTGGTCTTTATGCAATATGACCGTGATGCGTCAGGGACCTTGCACCCACTACCGAAGCCCAGTATTGATACCGGTATGGGACTTGAGCGTTTAGCTGCTGTGAGTCAAGGTGTGACATCTAATTTTGACACAGATCTCTTTCATCCGATCTTTCAAGCGATTGGAGAGCGAACAAAGCGGAGGTATGGCAAAGAAGGGAGTACTGATCGAGCAATGCGAGTTATTGCTGATCATTTGCGTGCTATGACCTTTTTGATTGTCGACGGGATTCTGCCTTCTAATGAGGGGCGTGGCTATGTGCTGCGACGGATTTTGCGACGGGCCTCTCGCTATGGTCGTCTCTTGGGCTGTACAGAACCCTTTTTGTATGATCTTACTGATAGTGTCGTTCAAGAAATGAAAGCCGCCTATCCTTCTCTTGAACAGGGATCGTCAATTGTGGTTGAAGTTGTTCAACGCGAAGAAGAGCGATTTATTGGGACCCTGGAACAAGGGACTCCTATACTTGACCGTCTCGTGAGTGAGGCCAAAACCAAAGGACTCAATGTTCTTGAAGGAGAGGCCGTGTTTAAACTCTATGATACCTACGGTTTTCCTTTAGACTTGGTGGAAGATGCGGCTCGAGAAGAGAATTTACAATTGGATCATGATGGTTATCAACGTGCACTCACTGAGCAACGTGAACGAGCAAGAAAAGCTACGACGTTTGCAACAGCGGCGGCGAAACCTTATTTGACTGAACTGAAAGTGCTCGCGTCTCCTACAACCTTCATTGGCTATGATCAGTATGACGCCGAAGGTGTTGTCCAAGCGATTCTTAAGGAAGAACAATTAGTTGAAGAAGCTTCGCAAGGGGATCAGGTCGAGGTTATTTTGCAGACATCACCATTCTATCCTGAAGGTGGGGGGCAAGTTGGAGATCAAGGTATTTTAACGAGCCCCAATGGCCGAGTTCAGGTGGAATCAACTTCCAAGAATGATGTG
This sequence comes from Nitrospirales bacterium, assembly GCA_049607825.1. Taxonomy (GTDB): domain Bacteria; phylum Nitrospirota; class Nitrospiria; order Nitrospirales; family UBA8639; genus JAGQKC01. Next base: position 279 of record JBMYWX010000211.1, on the reverse strand, counting down.
GGATTTTTCCTTCATAAAGGTCAAATTCTTGAGGGCAGTCTCAGTGTGAAGGATCCCATTCACTCTAGCGTGACTATCTCGACTCGGAAGGATGCTGCAAGAAATCACACTGCGACGCATCTCATGCATGCAGCTTTACGAGAGCTCTTAGGGCCTCATGTTAAGCAATATGGATCTCTCGTCGCTCCAAACCGTTTGCGATTTGACTTTGCTCATTTTAAGCCGCTTTCCTCTCGAGATATAGATGACATTGAATCGCTTGTGAATGAACAAATACGA
>JBMYWX010000210.1:0-5775 GCA_049607825.1 Nitrospirales bacterium | reverse complement strand
AGGGAGGTGTCGAATGCCATCATTTCCAAAACCCAAGTTTGATGGGGCGTATAGTGTTCCTAAAGAAATAAAAGCGCTCCAAACGTATCGAGATACGAAGGAAGGTCGACAGATTCCAGCCAAGGCAGCGAATCGCTTACTTCTGGCAACTTGGAATATTGCGAATCTTGGTCTTCAAGAACGACGGAGTCAGGATCATCAACTCCTCGCGGAAATCATTAGTTGGTTTGACATCGTGGCTCTTCAGGAAGTCCATGATAATCTTCAAGGGCTTTTAGGAATTAAAGAACATCTTCCAGCATCATGGCGTGCGCTCTTTACCGATCGAGCTGGTAACCAAGAACGGATGGCCTATCTCTATGACGCCAACAAGATAGCTGTGCAAGAAAAAATTGGAGAGGTGGCTATTCCCGTAGCCGAACAAAAACACATTAAATTGAAGGGAATTCCCCGTAAGTTCCAGGGCTTTGACAGGAATCCTTATTTGGCCGCATTTCAAGCGGCAGACTTTCGTTTTCTCCTTGTCAACGTGCATCTCTTCTTCGGAAAAACCAATAACAAAGCTGATCTCGAACGGCGTTCTTTAGAGGCGTACGCAGCATCGCGCTGGGCTGATTTAAGAAGAAAAGATAAACATGCATTTGTGAAAGACATCATTGTGTTAGGAGACTTTAACATTCCCAAGGTTCAGCCCGGAGATCCTATTTATGATGCCTTGCGAGCCCGAGGTCTTCGACTCCCAGACCATTCCACTCGCATTGGTTCGAACTTACATGGAGATAAACATTACGACCAGATCATGTTTTTTCCTGGCCAAACTCAACAAGACTTTACAGGAAAAGTGGGTGTGTTCGATTTCGATGGAGCCGTATTCTCAGACTTATGGAATAATCCAGATCGGACCGAAGCACAGTTTCGTAGCTATCTTCGTTACTATTTGTCTGATCATCGTCCGTTGTGGGTTGAATTTCAGATTTGAAGTGATACAGAAGTCGAAGAACTATCAATTAGGAACGACTATTTCTTAATTTTTTTCAGGCCAAATACTAACCTCCGGCCATGGCTCCCACGATGAGGAAAGGCTCAACGCCGGTTGCGATGGAATCTGGTAGAAGAGCATCTGGTGGTTCATGTGAGAGATCTTGTTCGCCGGCGAAGAACTTGATAAACGGTCGGCGTTTGTGTGTGACATGGTCACGGATGGTTCCTTGTAGCATTGGATAGTGAGCTTCGAGTGAGTCTAGTACCGATTGCTGGCTTACCCATCCCTCAACATTGAGTTGTACCTCACCGTCAATTCTTGCCAAGGTCCGTAGATGGGCTGGGAGTACGACTCGAATCATGGCAACGTTTGGACTTCTACAGACAGAACGGCTGGAAGGTCTCGGACGATGGGTGTCCAACTATCACCCGCATCAGCTGACGCGTAGACTTGTCCGCCGGTGGTTCCCACATAGAGTCCGCACGGGTTGAGTGAATCGACAGCCATGGCATCACGCAACACATTGACGTAACAATCTTGCTGCGGGAGGCCATTGGTGAGAGGCTCCCATTCGTTTCCGCCTGTTCGGCTGCGGTATACCCGCAGTTTGCCCTCAGGCGGATAATGCTCTGAGTCGCTCGTGATTGGGACAACATAGATGGTGTTGGGTTCGTGGGCATGTATCTCAATTGGGAATCCGAAGTCTGACGGCAAGTTTCCACTTATTTCGTGCCATGATTCTCCTGCGTCGTCACTACGCATGACATCCCAGTGCTTTTGCATGAAAAGTACATTCGAACGTGAAGGATGCATGGCAATGCGATGAACGCAATGGCCGACTTCGGCATTTGGATCAGGAAGTTCCATGGAAGACTTTAACCCCTTGTTCATCGGTCGCCATGTCTCGCCGGAATCATCAGTTCTGAACACGCCTGCAGCTGAGACGGCTGTAAATATACGCTCTGGGTTATTCTGATCGAGCAGAATTGTATGCAAGCACATCCCTCCGGCACCTGGTTGCCATAAGTTTCCTTTCACCTCGCGTAGCCCAGGAAGATCTTGCCATGTTTGTCCGCCGTCGGTTGATCTGAACAATGCCGCATCTTCCACGCCAGCATAGATGGTTTCAGGATCATTCAGCGACGGTTCGAGGTGCCATACTCGCGTAAACTCCCAAGGGTGCGGTGTTCCGTCATACCATTGGTGAGTGCCAGGGGTGCCGTCATACACAAACTTATTTCCCACAGGCTCCCAGGTCTTGCCACCGTCGTTAGAGCGCTGAATTTGCTGCCCGAACCATTCGGTGGATTGCGAGACATACAATCGATCCGGAGCAGCGGGAGATCCTTTGAGATGGTAAATTTCCCAGCCGCCAAAGTGAGGGCCACTTGTACTCCACTGTTCGCGTTTTGCGTCTGATGTCAGAATAAACGCGCCCTTGCGTGTCCCAACGAGTACTCGTAACGTGCTCATATCGTTCTCCTCTTGCAATCTTGCTCTAGGAATTGACTGCTGACTTCAACATGACTTACACCAAAGGATTTTTGCAGATATAATTAAAATGTCAAGAACTGTTATAGAGAGTTGAACAATCATAGACAATTCAAATTAGTTTCAGCTTAACCATGCAGAATTTCAAGGCCATATCAAATGCTTCAAGAGTAGGGAAATGAACTGAAATGGCTGTAGAGAAATAGTGAAGATCAGGTTATTGTATGGCAAACTTGGTCATGTGGATTTTGCAACTTTGGCTGATGCTTTTTCGAAATACCTATCAAGGGGCAAGGAGGCTACCATGCGTATCATATTTATAGCATTGACCTGTTTCTGTTTCATGGTTTCTGTTTCTTTTGGTGAGGAAAAGCATCATGAGAAGGGGATGGATATGAAGGCGATGATGGAAGCCTACCAAAAGCTATCCATTCCTGGAGACCCTCATAAGCAACTAGCAAGTCTGGCGGGGAGTTGGGTAACCAAGACCAAAGAATGGATGGACCCAGGCAAGCCTCACATGGAATCGACTGGCTCCTGTGAGATGAAGATGTTGCTGAGTAGTCGCTTTCTCCAGCAGGAATGTAATGGCAGCATGATGGGACAGCCCTTTTCCGGGATAGCGATCAACGGCTATGACAATATTGGCAAGAAATATGTTTCGATCTGGATGGATTCCATGGCCACGGGGATCTTTGTGATGGAAGGGGCGGCGAGTGCCGATGGCAAGACCATTACCTTGATGGGTGAACACGAGTCTCCAATGGGTGGAACCATGAAGCATCGTGCCATATGGAAGATTGCTGATAGCAACAACCAGGTGTTTGAGATGTACGGAACTCATCCCGGCAGCCCAGAATCGAAGATGATGGAGATTACGTATACACGAAAGCCATGATGGTGTGACTCATCTATGTGAGATTCAACTCTCCCAACTTTAGCCAGTGCGGGTATGTTCAAAGACTGATAGGTCGTTTCCAGTGAGTGCGTAGGCTTGGCCGAATCCCATCACAAACTGTCCACTCTGCGGTTGTAGTTCAAATAGCATAAAGTCTGGTAATTGTCGTAGCAGCCCGGCCATTTTGCCATGGCGTTGCTGATACTCGTCTAGCACATCTTCATAATCAGGAGTCCCCGATAGGATTTGCTTGGCTGTACACAGATAATTGACTCTGGCTCTCGCAAAAATCTGTGATGTAGACTGTTCATCGGCGATGATCATAATCGCGACTGACTTCTTTTCGAGCAGATTTCTTGTATGTGCCGCTAATTGGCTGACGAAAATATAAAAACTATTAGGAGCTCGATGTAAGTACGGCGTATACCCACAGTGAGGAATGCTATCTTCTCCTATCGTCGAGAGTTGAAGGCTGCGCATTTCCTTTATGAGATTGACACACACGTTTGCCGGTTTCACATCATCGGTCATCTATTTGCCTACCTCCGTCTTTATAGACTACAGCGAAACTAAATAACGTCAAGTTGGTTCTTACACACGATAGTGCGTATAACCATGAACCATTTGAATGCAGACTCTTTTGGACTCACATCCCTCTTGATATTCCGATATCAGATGTCCAAGTGACATGGCGCAATAGTCGCTAGGTCACGGTCGAAGGTTTTTCAGAACTGTTATTGGGTGAGTGTTGGAATGTAAATGTTTCCTCAGGCTCTATTTATTTAAATTCTGGTGGGAAAATGACTCCACTTATTTGTACGATTTTCTGGGATACCAAGCGTTTTTTGAATTCGAAGGTCTTCTTGAGGCCTCTCGTATACTTGCGTAAACAAGTTAGCGAGTTCTGTCTATTTCAAATCGTAACGATTTGCTCAGAACTTTTCAGAAAAGACAATGCGGAAATGATAGTCAGACGAGCCTTGCTAGACGAAACCGTTGTGAGAAGCATGGACAAGAGAGAAGAGTCGCAGCCTGTACGGAAGCTATATAGCATGAGCCAATAATAAATGATTGTACGTTCTATTCTTTCCCATTTCCGCAACGATTAGCTTAGCCACCATTCACCACTCCACTTATCCTGATTAGTTTCTTTACTCATTTTGGCAATTTGCCAATATGTCAGCAATGCCACTGAAATCAAGATAGCTATGCGAGACCTCTCGTAAAGCTATTTCTGCTGTTGTTGACATGCTGACATTATCAAAATTTCAAGTATTTCCCTCATAATTTCTCCGCATGGTGAGGGGAGAAACGCTCATTCCGATTTTCTTGTATTGAATGCACTACTTGGCACAAGATTTGGAGTATACGAAAAAGGAGTGAGGAATTGGCCTTGCCAGCGTCCCAACCTGATGGATTGAAAGTTGTGTGTTTTAATCCATGACTCTTTTGCGGGGAGCAGTAAAATTATTCATGCGTTCAATCCAAGGAGCTCATCATGATTGCTAAATATCGAGATAAATTACCACAACTTTCTCAGGATCTATTTCTCACAGACGGTGGCTTTGAAACGACGCTTGTCTTTCATGAGGGGTTCGACCTTCCAGCGTTTGCAGCCTTTACGCTGCTCAAATCAAAGAAGGGGCAAACAGCGATGCGTGAATATTTCGATCGTTATATTCCGCTTGCCACCAGAAATGATCTAGGGTTTGTGCTGGAGGCCCCAACCTGGCGTGCAAATCCTGACTGGGCAAGAAAAATAGGGTATAGGCCAGAGGAATTGCATAAAGCCAATTGTGAGGCCGTCGCTTTTATGGAAGAGATTCGTCATCGTTATGAAACAGAGAAGACGAATATGCCAATTAGTGGATCTATTGGCCCGCGGGGTGATGGATACCATCCCTCTACATTTATGAGTGTGGAGGCAGCTGAACGTTACCATCAGGTACAAATGAACACACTCAAGGATACTGCTGCTGATTTTGTCACGTCATTTACGATTTGTTATGTTGAAGAGGCGATTGGAATCGTGAAAGCTGCAAAGAATGTAGACATGCCGGTTGTGATTGGATTCACGCTGGAAACAGACGGAAGACTACCGAGTGGACAATCGCTCAAAGAGGCGATTGAACGGGTTGATATGGAGACGCAAATGGCCCCGATCTATTACATGATCAATTGTGCGCACCCTACACATTTTTCGCATCTCTTTCAAACGCAGGATCCTTGGTTGACTCGTGTCAAAGGATTGCGGGGGAATGCCTCCTGCCTCAGTCATGCAGAGTTGAATGAATCAGAAACCCTTGATGAAGGAAGTCCAACACTATTTGGTGCTGAACTGAGTGATCTGAAATCCCTCTCACCACATATAACCGTATTGGGGGGCTGCTGTGGAACCGATTAT
>JBMYWX010000209.1:0-5790 GCA_049607825.1 Nitrospirales bacterium | reverse complement strand
GGAAAAATGGGACTAAAGCGAAATCTCAAAGCACATGAAATTGTTGAGCAAGTACTTATCGTGCAGGATCACTGTCAGGAAGATCATCCTTTAACCTCGCTTGTGTTCATGGGTATGGGAGAACCGCTAGCGAATCTTGAAGAAGTCTCTAATGCCATCGTGCGGTTAACTGATCAGGCTTGGGGGGTAGGAATTTCTCCTCGCCGGATCACCTTGTCGACTGCTGGTTTGGCACCTAGGATGAAAGAGGTGGTTTCGTTAGGGGTAAATCTTGCGATTTCATTAAATGCTACGACGAATGAACAGCGTGATGTCCTCATGCCTGCTGTCAATAAGCTACATCCCCTTTCTCAATTACTGAGAGCTTGTCGGGAATACCCTCTTAAAACTGGTCGATATGTCACCTTTGAGTACGTACTCTTAGCAGGTGTGAACGATTCGCTTGAAGATGCGAGGCGTTTACCGAAACTGTTGCAAGGCATACCATGTAAAATTAATTTAATTCCATTTAATGAGTTTACTGGAAGTGAGTACAAACGACCTAGTGAACAGGTCATTGAACAATTTCAAATGGTGTTACGTCGAGCTGGTTACTTTGTGTTTGTTCGAAAAAGTCGTGGACGTGATGTTCTCGGAGCTTGTGGCCAGCTTGGTGATCTTCAAGCGTGAACGGTAGAGCTAATGTCTGATGAGCTGTAGTGTGAAAAAGGATTCTGATACATGATCGAACTTGAAAAAGGTTTGCAAGAAAAATATGTTGCGCTGCAGCAGCTATTTGAGGACATGGGATCTACCATTGTGGCTTTTTCTGGTGGTATTGATAGCACGCTGGTCCTGAAAGTTGCCTTTGAAAAATTGGGGTCTCAGGCAAAGGCGGTGACCGCAGTGTCGCCAACATTTCCAGCCATTGAGTTAGAAGGGGTGCAACGGCTAATTTCTGAGATTGGCGCCCCTCTGCAAGTCGTGAGCACTAATCAGTTAGAGATGGATGCCTTTGTAAGAAATGATGAAATGCGGTGCTTTCATTGCAAGACAGATCTCTATCAGTTACTTGGAGAATTGAAGTGTGATGATGTGATTGTTGATGGGACGAATATGGATGATTTGCAGGAGGATCGTCCTGGTATACGTGCTGCGCGGGCCCTTGGAGTCCGGAGTCCATTAGTGGAAGCAGGCTTGGGGAAATTAGAAATTCGCATGTTAGCGAAAGTGTTGGGTCTTTCTAATTGGGATAAACCGGCCGCAGCATGTCTATCTTCACGAATTCCACGTGGAATTCCCATTACACATGTGGGTCTATCGCGTGTTGAGCGGGCCGAAGCGTTATTATTTGGCGAAGGGTTTAAGCAGGTGAGGGTCCGAGATCATGAAGGAATGGCAAGGATAGAAACCGAAGATTCTGAGATTTCCTTGCTCTACGATTCCGAACGTCGTCGTCGTCTTGTAAAAGGAATCAAAGAGCTTGGCTTTCGTTTTGTGACCGTAGACTTAGAAGGGTATAGAACGGGGAGCACAAATAACCCGAAACAGCTAAAGTGAAAAATGTAATAGCACTCTTCTAATCCTTCAACTTCTTCTCCCTTGCAATTGGCTCTAATACCTAAAAAGGTCCTGAACTCACGCTCCAGTTTGTTGGTGAGATGCGATAGCATCAAGGGCTTCATTTGCGAAGCGACGATGATCTTCATCAGATAGGCTGCGTGTTAACACCTTTTCTGCAACTAAAAGAGCCAAGTCAGCAGTTTCATTTCGAATGTCTTGTAAAGCTTTCCGGCGTTCCCGGTCAATTTCTTGCGCGGCTTCTGCTTTAAGACGATCCGTTTCGGTACGGATGCGTTGTGAGTTTTCATCAAGAAGACGTTGGGCCTTGTCTCGCGCCTCTGTTAAGAGGCCTTCAGCCTCTTTGGCTGCATCTTGAAGCTTTGCCTCATAGGTCTTTAACCGTTGTTCGGATTCCTTTTGATTTTTTTCAGCTTGTTCAATACTGTCTCGAATTTTTTTCTCTCGTAATTCCATGGTCTCCAAAATTGGGGGTAAGGCAAACTTGTACAATACCCACAAGAGAATTCCAAAGGAAATGAGCTCCCAAAAAATGAGCGATGAGAAAAAGGTGCTGTCAAATTGTGGCATAGTCTAGAACCTTTGTTATCCTTTGCCCATAATAATAAAGGCGATCACTAGGCCGTACAAGGCAATCGCTTCAACTAAGGCAAATCCGATCCACATATACTTTCCAACCCTGGCTTCGGCTTCTGGCTGTCGGGCTACGGCTTCAATCATTTTTCCAAAGATGTACCCAATTCCAACTCCGGCTCCCGCAAAGCCAGCGGCTGCGAGGCCCATTCCTAATAAAGCTGCTCCTGCAACATCCATCGTGATGATTTCCTCCCGTTTGGTAGGGGGTTAATAGTGAACTCGACGCGCTCCCTTGACTAGTGGAGGTGCATCGCATCTCCAATATATACACACGTCAATACCGTGAAAATATAGGCCTGAATAAACGCGATACCAAATTCTAGTCCATAGAGAGCTACTGTAAATGAAAAGGGAAGCCAACCGATCAAAAACCCGCCGGCAATTGTTAAGCCAAACAACACCCCTAAAATGACATGTCCTGCAGTCATGTTCGCAAAGAGCCGAACTGACAGAGAAATGGGCCTCGCTATGTGACTGATTAATTCAATGGGAATCATGATTGGTAACAACCACGCAGGTGTTCCTGGCGGTATCAGAATGCCAGGAAGATACTTTGCGCCATGAATCCTCAGTCCAATGACCCAACTCAAGGCGTAGACAAATACTGCGAATATCCCAGTGACGACGAGTTGGCTGGTAACGGTGTATGATCCAGGAATGAGCCCAAGAAGATTACTAAACAGGATAAACAGAAAAAGGCTGGCAATAAGTGGGAAATATTTCATGCCTTCTTTTCCCATCGTATCGTGAATAATGCCGCGAATGAAATCGACCATGATTTCGGCCATGCTTTGGAGTTTGCCCGGAATCAATGATCGACTTGAACCAGCACGGAACAAGAATATCACCACTAGCGCAACGACCGCCCACATGACAAGGGTAGCCTTGTTAAGGGAAATATCGAGTCCGAAGAGCGATAGTGGGATTATTGTGTGTAATTCGAATGCGTGTAGTGGGTCTTGCAAGGACTATCCTATTACTTTTAGTCAGTAGTTACGAGTGCCAATTTTGAGCCATCCGATATGCGTTTCTTAATCCAGCTGCTAGGCCCAAAAAGAGTCCAATGACCAGAGCCCATGGTGATGACGTTAACACATATGTGTCAATCAGCCAACCTAGAGCCCCGCCTACAATAAGGGAGGCCAGCAGATCAGTGCTTACTCTGATTGCTTGCCCCAGCCCAGAAAACATTGGATCCTGAGAAGGTGCCATCATTCGCACCGGAAAAGTAGAGACCGATGGAAGGAGCCGAATTCAAACAAAATTTCCGTTGTTTTGTCAAGTAAAAAGGAAGAACCAATCGCTCATGCAAGAGGGATTGCTAGTATTTAGCAGGATGCTATGTTACGAATAGTAATTATGTTTGCTCAAGAACTACGGCAACGAATACTTCTATCGATGGGGATATTTTCTTTCTGGTGTCTTCCTGTGATTGCTGGAGAAACAGTTGATGATCTTCCAGATCTTACGGGAGGAGTCGTTCCTCATGTCTCTTTCAAGGAACATGATCCATTTACGAGTAGTCAACTGACTTCTGTGAGCCACATCGAGTATGTCATTCGCGTCAAAAACCAAACAGGTGATCCAGTTGTGGGAGACTCTCTGGTATTGGTTGTGGATAAAATTGTTGAAATTAGCGGAACAGACATTTCTGATCGAGTTGTCGTAGAAGGTGCAGATGGTCATCTTGCTGATGGAAGACCATACTTTCAAATACCGGTGGGTGACGAACCAGATTTAGCTCCTTATGCTGAGAGTGAGCCAGTGGTACTTAAACTCGATAATCCTGATTATCTCCGATTTTACCCTCCTACCCTTCAAGTCCGTGGAGAGCGACGAGCTTCATCGAAGTCAGTGAAAGGGCTTCTTGACACCCTTGTGAATAAGGGAGTTCTTACCACTGATGAAGCGACTCGAGCGCTTGAGCCTTCCTCCACTCCCGCAAAGCCGTAGTCCATGGGCGACATGTCTTCGTGTACCTGGTCTACCCAGCAATTTCTTCGTGCTACTTCCCCCCAGCCTCTCAGTCTTTCTTGTCCATTGTTCTCTCAAGATCCCTTTGAACTATTCCTGCAGTTGACAGGTTGTGCTCGGCCATCTTTTTTATTGGAGAGTGGTGGAGGCAATCGACAGCTTGGACAATATTCCTTTATTGGTTGTGATCCCTACCAGACCTTTTCCGCCAAAGGTGCGACGTTTGAAATTAAATATGGTGATACCAGTGTTAAAGGTGTCGGCGATACCTTTTCCGAGCTTAGGAAGTTGCAAGTTTCGTCGTATCAACGCGTACCGTATCTTCCCCCATTTCAGGGCGGGGCTGTGGGGTTCTTGAGCTATGACATGGTTCGACAATTTGAACAACTTCCAGACGTAGCAGTTGATGATCTGCACGTGCCGGATATGTTTTTTATGTTTGTGGATGTTTTGGCAGCGATTGACCATGCTGCCCAAGTTCTTCACTTCATTTTTTCGCCGGACCCTAAGCGTTGGGTGAGTGAATCTCGAGATGAACTCGCTCGGGAAGGAAAATGTCGACTTTTGGAATGGCGAGAGAAAATGACAACATCAGGTACATCGATGGACGTGAAGCGAATGTTCCCCAATATAGCGATGCCAAATATTCAGAGTCAGCAATCGAGGGAAGATTACGTCCAGCATGTGCAACACTGTCAAGAGTTGATCGCGGCTGGAGATATTTATCAGGCGAATCTATCCCATCGCTTTCGTGTTGATAAACTTGCTGGATTATCCTCTGAGCATTTTACTCAGGGAACGTGTTGGTATCAACAAATTCGCAGGGTGAATCCATCCCCTTTTTCTGCGTTGATGATGTTGGAAGATTGTACGATTGTCTCGAATTCGCCAGAGCGATTGGTTCGGTTAGATAGTCAACGAGCTGATATTCGACCCATCGCCGGGACTCGTCCGCGTGGTTCGACCATCAGCGAGGACCGTCGTCTAATAGAAGAATTACTGGCCAGTCCCAAGGAACGTGCTGAACATGTAATGCTTGTCGATCTAGCACGGAACGATCTAGGACGAGTCTGTCAGTATGGGTCAATTTCAGCTGAGCAGCTCATGACTGTAGAACGCTATTCTCATGTTTCCCATCTCGTTTCCAATATTGCTGGAACCCTTACAGATGGCTTGAAAGCTTGTGATCTTCTAAGAGCCTCTTTCCCTGGCGGGACGATTACCGGAGTGCCGAAAGTCCACTGTATGGAAATCATCGAGCAATTGGAGCCGGTTCGCAGAGGTCTCTATACGGGGTCTCTTGGTTATATGAGTTGGACGGGTGATATGGATATGAATATTCTGATTCGAACATTGCTGTTGACCCCAGGGCAAGGTTACCTACAGGTTGGAGCAGGAATTGTGGCTGATTCGAACCCCAGTCATGAATATGATGAAACTGTTCATAAGGCCAAAGCTTTTTTGCAGGCGTTTCCTTTACCCTGAACATGATGGTCACCCTTGAAAGGTAATTCTAAGATAGATTTGGCAGTTATTAGCTTTTTCGGAATTATCTACAGGTAATTTCCTTTGATTTGGTCTATGAAAACTTTAACTTTTTGCCATCAAAACTACCAAGCG
>JBMYWX010000208.1:0-5819 GCA_049607825.1 Nitrospirales bacterium | reverse complement strand
TTGGTATTAGTGGTGGGATAGATTCTGCTTTAACCGCGGTCATTGCTCGAGATGCCATTGGTCCAGAGAATGTGATTGGCCTCTTAATGCCCTCTCCCTATACATCTCGCGAAAGTCGAGTGGATGCTGAAGCATTAGCTCAAGCACTTGAGATGGAACTTCTCCGAGTCCCGATTGGTAAATTATTTCACTCCTACTTGAGGCTTCTCGAGCCCACATTCGAAGGAAGACCTCAGGATACCACCGAAGAAAATCTGCAGGCCCGTATTCGTGGCAATTTGTTGATGGCCCTGTCAAATAAGTTTGGACACTTGGTATTAACAACAGGAAATAAGACCGAAATGAGTGTGGGGTATGCGACGCTCTATGGCGATATGGCCGGCGGGTTTGCCGTCATCAAAGATGTGCCGAAAATGCTGGTTTTTGCATTGTCCCAATGGAGAAGTCAGTACAAAGGAGACACATTTGATTGGCTGGCCATTCCTCAACGGATTCAAGATCGTCCTCCATCTGCCGAACTCAAAGAGAATCAAGTCGATCAAGATACCTTACCTCCTTACCCCATCTTGGATGAAATTCTGAAGGCCTACATTGAAGAAGATCGATCTCCGCGAGACATTATTGACCTGGGCTTTAAGCCGGCAATAGTGAAGAAGGTCATCGCCATGGTTGATAGGAGTGAATACAAACGGAGACAATCTCCGATAGGGATCAAGATTACACCAAGAGCCCTGGGGAAAGATCGACGAATGCCGATTACCAATCGATATCCTCATTTGTGAAGTACGTACTGCAGACGATATGGCTTCTATGCAGGGGTGAAGATGAGTGAATATACTCAAATAAATCATACGCCCACAAATCCTACCGACTCAGACGCCCAAGCTGATCAGATGGCGATTCTAGAGCGTCGTGAAGCCTTACGGAAAATTTTAGTTGAAGGCGCCACGGGTGCAGCGGTGGTGGAAAGCTTTACCGATCTTGTGGATGATCGATTGATCAATCGATATCGAGATATTGTTCAATCCGCTGACCCAGGATCGGCCTCGGCTCTCCAGCAATGCTGTCTTGTGGCCGTTGGCGGATATGGGCGCAGAGAGTTGGCTCCCTATTCTGATATCGACGTGATGATCTTATCCGAAGCGACAGATACCATGGTATTGGAAGACTTATCTAAGAGACTTTTTCATCATTTATGGGATTTAGGATTTCAAGTTGGACATAGTGTGCGTTCAATTACTGAGTCTCTTGCACTGGCAGACACAGACTTGTCTGCAAAAACCGCATTAATGGAATCCCGGTTTCTTGTGGGAAATGCCAACATTTTCCAAAATTTCCATACTCGCTTTGTCCGTCGGAACCTTGGGCGAAACGTGCCGAAATTCATTCAACAAAAGATAGCAGAGCGCAAACGAGATTATGCCAAATTTGGGGAAACGGTATTTTTACTTGAACCCAATATCAAAAAAAGTAAAGGTGGATTGCGAGACCTTCATCTGCTTCAATGGGTCGGCATGGCTAAATTTCAGGCAAGCACGATTCAGGAATTAGCCAATTGTGGAGAGCTGACACGACAAGATGCTGTCGCCATTCAAGAAGCGAGAGAATTCTTATGGAGGATTCGATGCTTGATGCATTTTGAAGCTGGACGAGCTCAAGATATTCTCACATTTGAGGACCAGGAACGATTGGCAGCGAATTTTGGCCTAATCGATCAGACTCATTTACTAGCTGTCGAACAATTTATGCAGCAGTACTATCGGCATACCATGGGGCTACATGATCGATGTATGCGCTTTGTGGATCGAACTCGTGAGACGTCGTGGTGGAAACAATTGACAAGTTTGTTTCCTTCACCCTTGCTCGAAGGATGCTTTCTTGAAACTGAAGGTCGTTTGACCGTCCCTTCTGAGAAACTGACCCAGGTGTTAGGGAGTCCGGAATTACTCATCAGACTGTTTCGACTTAGCCAGGAACGTGGGTTACCCATTCAAAGTCAGACAATTGATGAGCTCCAGTATTATGTCGCAGATATTCCTAATGAACAGTTTCACACGCCGACCGTGAGCAAGGTTTTTCGAGAAATTCTTTCTGAGACGGGGCGAGTTGCTGATACGTTAACAGCCATGCATCGCGCCAAATTGTTGGAAAAACTTGTTCCCGCTTTTGCACGTGTCCGAGGATTAATGCAGTTCAATCAATATCATAAATACACGGTAGATGAGCATAGTCTTCTTGCCGTACGACAGGCTGAGCTGTTGGAAAAGGATGAAGGAACGTTAGGGACCGTGTATGGTGAGGTTCAACAAAAAGACCTCCTTCACTTGGCCCTCTTGCTTCACGATTTAGGAAAAGGGAGGTCGGAGGATCATAGTGAAGTGGGAAAGGTCATTGCCCAAAAAACATCTGAGCGACTTGGGCTAACGATGCCAGAGGGTCAGATGCTCCAGTTTCTCGTTCACAAACATCTTGTAATGGCGCATACCGCATTTCGTCGAGACATTCATGATGAGAAAGTTATTCAAAAGTTTGCAGATACTGTTAAGGATCCGGAGGTATTGCGACAGTTTTTAATTTTAACCGTGGCAGATATTTCAGCTGTTGGGCCAGAAGTCATGAATAAATGGAAAGAGACGCTCTTAATTGAATTGTTTTCGCACGCTCATGCCGCATTGTCTGGGAATAGAGTCGAAAAACATATAGAAGGAGAAGTTCGAGGGCAAGCACAGGAAATTCTTAACATTCTTCATCAGCAAGCTTCGCATGATGATGGTACGACGCTGAATCCCTCAATTGATGAACGCTGGGTACAAGAGCAATTATCTCAATTTCCTTCTCGTTACCGATCGAGTACGTCTGCAGACAGAATTGCTGCGCATCTTTCTGCGATCACAAGATTGTCTTCAGATATTCCTCTTGTTGAGACTAACTTTCATTCAGATCTTAATATCACAGAATATACATTATTAGCTCACGGTGGAAATAAACCTGGAATTTTCATGAATATGACCGGGGTTCTTGCTGCGTTGGGTTTGGAAGTGCTTGATGCACAAATTGTGACAAGGAAGGATGGAATTGTTGTTGATTCCTTTTCGGTGAAAGACCCAGATTATGAGGGGCCGCCGCCGCCAAGAAGGCTCGAACGCGTGTGTGAAACGATCATAAATGTACTGAAAGGTGCGGAAGGAGTTGATCAGGTCTTTGAACGTGGAAAGCGGGTAACATTTGGTCGTCCGTATCCAACCGGTCGGAATGAAACTGAGGTGAAAATCGACAATGATAGTTCAGATCGTAATACCGTTATTGAAGTCTTTGCTGATGATAAGCAGGGGCTGCTCTTTATCATTGCACGAGCCTTGGTGGGATTGGGACTGTCTATTCATTCTGCTCGGATTGGCACACGATTAGATCAGACTGCTGATGTATTTTATGTGACGGCTGATAAGAAAAAAATCGAAAGCTCCAAGGTTTGTGGAAACATTCAAGAAACTATTCGAAGAGAAGTCGATAGATTCATTGATCAGTAAAATTTAGATTCACAAATGATTTCAATCCACTGCGTAAAGTATTTTATGTCTGCTCAGACTGATGAGTAGGAATCCAGGGTTCTAATTGCTGCAGAAGCTCCTTCTTCTTTCCAATCCCACCAATAAAGGTTTGAAATTCTCCTGTAGCAAATAGCGCAAGAGCGGGGAGAGATTGAATCTCAAGATCGGCAGGAATGAGATAATTCTCTTGAACGTTCATTTTCAGTGCAATGATTCGGCCAACCAGTTCCTCTTGAACCAGCTCTAGTTCATGAAGGAGTGCCTGGCAATGACCACAACCTGGTTGCCAAAACTCAATGAGCACGGGGACAGATGCCTCAGCAATATAACGGTCAAACTCTCGGTCTTCAATCTCTTGAATCATAGAGATTACTATAGCAACATCTGCAGGCATTATGTTGCCGTCGGAACCCTTCCATGAAGCGCAGATATGTCGACTTCAAGAACTTTCTCTGGTGCTTGGAGTCGTCGGGGTGCATTCAGTGAGAAATACCGATCGGTGACTTCTAGTACTCTGGTGATACCAGAAGGGGTTAAGTCATGGATTAGGCGAAATTCTAATCGACCGTGTAGATCAATAAACAATGTTTCACAGCGTTTGGCAACGAGGTTACGCGCAAGCCCAAGGGCTCGACTTAATCGATTCAAGGGGTCGGTAATCAAAGGAAGGCCAAATTTCAAGGAAGGCAAATTCCATGGTAAATTGTGTGTGGTATCTCGTGATACGAAGGCCGCAAGTGCCGCATTCCGTTTATGAAAATGATCGATCTGAGTCTCGAGCAATAGAGTTTCTTCGTTTGTGAGCGATGATGGACAACAAAGAACCAGTGGTTGATTTTTAAAATACGATAATGCTGAAAAGGACAATGATCCATTGATAAACATGGGGACGCGCCATGGGGGTGTGAATGAGCCTATGTTCATAAGGTAAGTTCTCCAATAACAATATGAGTGGGTAAATGGTTCTTGTCTTCGCATTTTCGAGGTGTCGAGTATGCGAACGTGATTGACTTGACTGCCCTAAATGGCAGGTCGAGCGTAAAATAGGGGAAGGGCAGGAATCGTGGAGGGGTGCGGCGACATCTGAATGTCTCCTGCCCAGGAAATAGAATTTCCCTTTCCCCTAAGGAAGGTCTGTGAATGGTATGAGTTAGAGCTTTCATGTTTTTATATGATTTTGAAATCCATTATCATTATCATAATATGAAGTGATTAGAGTGTCAATAACCATGCGAGTTAAAATATTGATATTTCACGGTACTGTATGGTCATCATTATTTAAGTATATGAAATGATTATGAGAAGTACTTTCATCGAATTTGATAATGAGTATCATTGATAGTTATTAATACCTAGTAATTTTTATTGACTTTCAAGCTAATTAAACCGATAATATGTCCAAGTGAGTTGCAAATATTTTCCAATAAGAAAATTGTCTAACTGTTTATAAATCTATTCATGTTGAAGCAAACAAGGGAGGCCGGCCATGAAAGGTAAAAAGGGTGTTGTTGAATTACTAAACAAAATTCTCACAGAAGAACTGACCGTCATTAATCAATACTTCTTGCATGCGCGAATGTGTGAGAATTGGGGGTTTGAACGGCTGGAGCAGAAAGTGAAAGAGAGAAGTTTTGGTGAAATGAAAGATGCTGATGAGATTATTCGGCATATTCTGTTTTTAGAGGGACTTCCCAATGTGCAAAAATTGGGACGAGTGACGATAGGTGAAACAGTTCCAGAGCAATTGAAGTTGGATCTTCAGAAAGAAAAGGACATGGTCAAGTTACTCACAGAAAGTATTGAACATTGTGTCAAGGTCGGGGATTACCATACTCGTCAAAAGCTTGAGGAAATGGTTGCAGACGAAGAAGAACATATCGACTGGATTGAAACGCAGCAAGAGTCAATCAAGCAAGTTGGGCTTCAGAACTATCTTAGTGAGCAAATGAAAAAGGAAGGCTAGACTTTTGAGTACCTGAACACTTCTTGAATGTTGTTGAGGGAAAAGGGAGGGGCTTCGGCTCCTCCCTTTTTTTTGTGGTTTGCCTTGAGTTGTGAAACGTGAAGATTTATTACTTCCCTCGAAGTCCAGGGGGGAATTTCTTATGGCCTGACTCTTTTGAGAGTGCTTGGGATGTGATGGCAATACGGCATGAGCTACATGACCAAAAGGCTCCAGTTGAGGCAAAGCTTTCTTTTCCGCATTGTGGACAATGTTGACTATTCATATAACAAGACTCCTTTCTTGTGATGGATAAATTCTACTTGCCA
>JBMYWX010000207.1:0-5863 GCA_049607825.1 Nitrospirales bacterium | reverse complement strand
TACTTTTCTTTAATAATAAAGCTCTGCAGTTGTATGTTTCTTGTTCCTCTATATGTTCTAGGTAGGAAAACAACGAGCGAAGGCTTTGAGATACCTGATGGGGCCTTTGATGCGGATTTTTTGTGTGAGTAACGTCCAGAACAAACTCTTCTCTTTTGCGAGAAATCCCAGCCAGGTTTGACTGTCAGCGGTGAGCTGAAAGTCAGGCTTTCCTTCATAGCCTTTTATGATTTTCAAGCTTTTGTTTTGAATGATCACCGTCGCCTCGGCTGTTTCTTTCCCAGTGAAAGTGAAATGATAAATAGCTGTAAGACCTTCTACTTGGTTTCGTTGGAAGACGAGTGGTAAGCCATCTAGAAAGCCTTGGATGGACCGTGGACGTAGGCTGTTGCCGACGTATTTTGTCTGCTTATGGGGAAACCGTTTTGCCACGTGGATTGCTGCATCTGACCCTGGCAGGACATAAATCGTTTCTTCTTTCTTCTGTAGAGGACTCACAATTTCGGAGACGAATCCTTTCTTATCTTTTTTGAACGGACTGACTACGTCTTCTCCGGCTGGGCAGACCGCTAGGCAGTAGGCAGCTTTATAGTTGGCCCCGAATGAAAGGCTTTGCCACATGGAGGCCGATTCGGCATCGTTGACCTTTTGACGATATTGTTTGGCGGTGCTGCTTTCGGCCACCTGTTCCACCCAATCGGTGAATCCTCCCATAAATTCTCGATAGTTGTGGGTATAGCAAGCAGAGAAGTCAAAATACCCGTCTTGTCCAATGGCGCCTACTGGGCACGCTGCGACACAGAGTTTGCACTCCAGGCAAGGATTGTAGTCGATAGGTTTGTCAGTGGTCGTCACGTCTGCATCTATGAGAATCGTGCCCAATAAAATGAAGTTCCCAAATTTTGGATGTATCACATTTCGGTGAATGCCCATTTGACCAAGACCGGCGGCGACCGCGATAAGCTTGTGAGAGACCATCCAGATCTTCCCTGGAAACTTTTCCATTTCCATTGGGAAGCCCATAGCTGGATTTAGCGCGCGGAGGCCATTTGCTTCGAGTTCTTTAACGATGTCACGCGCGACTTCGTTTACGTGATCTCCAGTATGATGAAATTCAAGGTTTGCCACTGATCGTGATGAGCTGCGAATGGGTTCTCGATTCATTCGAATGACAAAACTGATTAAAGTTTTGGTTCGAGGAAAAACCTTGAGAATCTCGGGTCGATCTTTGTCGATTTCGGGACGATCCCATGCTACAAATCCCACATCATCTGCGCCTGCGTTCATGCATAATGTTTTGAGCCATTCCTGATCTAATGCTGAGGTTTTGGTGTTGAGCATTGGGAGTTCGGTAAGTAGTGGCATGAGTAATCTCCAGTGCAATTAAAGTGTATATACACTTATAAAAATAAAAAAACTAACGACCTTCAGTCACTTCAATTGAGACAGACAAGTCTTTCAGTAACCGGTCAACGCGTGTTTGTCCTAAGGCTTTGGTGATGTGTTGTTGGACTTGTTTCCAGAGGGGAAGCGCTTTACTCAAGATATCTTGCCCTGCAATCGTCAAGGTTACTTCTCGTTCGCGACGATCCTCACTCCCAGGGTTGATTCGAAGGAGTCCTTGTTTTTCTAGAGGCTTGAGGTTTCTTGTCAATGTCGTTCGGTCCATGACTAAGGCTCTAGCCAAGCGGTTGATCGTGGCCACACCATGCAATCTTGTAGCCACGAGTAGAGAGAATTGCGTGGCACGAAGGCCGGTGGGCCGTAGAGCATCTTCATACATTTGGGTGATGGCTCTAGCTGATTTGCGGAGATTAAAGCAGACGCAGCTTTGAGCTGGTTCTAAATATTGCTTCATCTCTCGTGTTTGAGCTTTCATAATATAAGAGTATATGCACGTAAAATCCGAAGGTCAAGCTTCCTGTGTGTACTATCTGTCAGCTAGTTCAGGCTGAGTATGTCTGTCAACCAATTTCTAAACCCATGACATATTCTTCAAGCGCTTGCTTCTTCTTAGTTTCTTTTTTTCTCAGATTGTTCAACTCTTGCTGGATTCTTTCAAGCTCGGTTTCTTGCGTATGGAGTTTTTTGACATAGCGAGTATAGAGCTGGCTTTGCTTGCTGAGCCGATTCATGTTGTCGCGAATACGTTTTTGATCTTTTGTGATCTCTGTGATTCGTGATTGCCGCTTTTTTCGCGCATCTTGTGTTTGCGAAAGTTGCTGGCGGAGTACTACAACTTTTTCAAGAGCCGTTTTAACATCAGTGCTGATTTGTTGAGCCTTGAGATAGAGCCCTATGGTTTCGTTTCCAGATGTGATCAAGCTAATGGTCAGCTCGAGTGGTTTTCCTTCCTGAACTTGCAAGGCTTCTGTTTTTTTCGCATCGACGGTGATGGCGAAGCGGTAGACATTCCGTGTTTGTTCTTTCGGTTTTGTGGTGTTTACGAGTTTCCAGTCTGAACGGTAAGGATGTTCGATGAGCACCATCTTTTGTTTTTGACTGCGATTCGTTACTGAATATGTTGTCGCGTTTAAGGCTTTTCGTGTAGCGATGAGCACCCCTTTTCGAAGTTTGGCGGAGACGAGCTCCTGTTGCGAGGGCGCTGGTTTTCGATGAACTTCGGTTGTGAGATCTAGAGCATAGCTGATGAGGCGATCCTGTCCAGGTGCGAGATCTTTCATCTGTGCATCACCTGCATACGCATTGTCATCAAAAACCGTGATGGGGCCCTGCATTAAAGATAGGTCTGTTGAGTTTTTGAGCCTGAAGGCCTGTAATGGATGCTTGGCATGGGTGGCTGAGTTATAGAGGGCAAGCTTTTCTCCTGCGACGGCTTGGCTGAGAATCGGTAGCATGGCGGATCCATGTCGAGGGATGCTCACATCTCCTTCCATGGTGTAGGAGAAGAGTTCTCCGGTTTCCTGACCATGAGCTGCCGACTGCACGCCTTTGCGAAGATTCAAGTCTTCCTCGCCATGAGCCTCCAAGGGTGCGGGTGTTGCAAAGTCCATCATTTCCTCTTGCCTCATGGCTCGTCTGCCGCTGAATCGTTTTGCTTTGGCTTGTCTTTGTCTTGCGGCGACCTGACTGTGTTCTTTTGCTTCAGTTTCCATCGTGAGGTCGTCACTATGGGTTTGTGGTTTTAGCGCTGTATGTAATTCTGGTCTGACGATAGGGCGTGGCGCGTAAATTGGTTGATAGAGATTCATGACAAATGAGATGGGTCGTCCTGAAACTAAGGAGAGTTGGACCTGATCCCAGTCATGGTCGGTCGTATTGTCAACGATGCCCCATCCTTGAAGGAACGGTGCTTTTTCGTCTTGAAGTACTAATCGATATGATGTTTTCCATACGGGTGTTTCTCTGAGATAGGCCATGCGAACGCGTCGTTCGTCTTCTCCTTTGAATGTGATGACGATGGTTTTTTTCTGGCGGTCATGGCTACGAGCCAACACGGCTAATGCCTCCTGAAGTTCTCTGTTTAACTGATTGTTGAGCAACTGGATGTCTTGGATGTGTGGAAGCGGAATAGACTGAAGTCTTCCACTTGACAGAAGGTTGAGATATTCAATGTCGATGCGATATTGCCCAGTCCCAGACCCCTTCCATTCAGCTTTTTTCTCGGTTCCCACAATTGTACCAGTGATGGGGCTTGGAGTGGTGAGTTGGACGGTTTCTCCACGTAATTGAATGAGCAATTGCCCAAGGGTTGGATGCTTTGAGAGGTCAATGCTGAATGAGCTGAGTGTTTTATTCAGTGGATCTTGCGATTCGTAGTGAATGGACGAGACCGCTCCTCCATCAAAGTCTTGGACAACCAGACTTTTCAGGAGATCGTTGATTTCCGTGACTCGAACTGGCAGTTGAACTTGAGCATGATCCTGAATGGTTCCATCATGTTGGAAATATCCTACCCCACTCGTGTAAAGAACAACTTTCGAGATTGGTAGCTTGGCTAATTCAGTCTTTTGAACTTTCTCTGCGTTCGCAAGCAAGGGGAGAGCGAAAACAATACAGCACAATAATGAGAATCTAAGGAATGGCATGGAGTGCCTCCGTCAAGAGTGAGTAGTCAGAGCTTGTTTAATCTTACCATGCCAAGTGAGCACGTATAGAGAAGTATTCACGTATAGAATGTCGGACGGTATTTCCCGATACGTTTAGTGGTATCAGTCTATAGGGTCGAGGTAGGTACGTGTATTGCGGCTGTTCTCATAGGCCTGATTGTCTTCTCACGACATCAAATGCATGGAGTGCTGTATCAATGTGTTCAGGGGTATGTTCGGATGTCACGGTTACGCGCAGTCGACTTGTGCCTTTGGGAACTGTGGGTGGACGAATGGCAGGGACATAGATTCCATGCTCCAATAGTTTCGTGCTCATGTCGACGGCAAGTTGCGGGTCATTCAGAATGATAGGGATGATAGGGCTTTGGGTGTTCGTCAGTTGAAAGCCCATATTCTTCAGGCCTTGATAAAGTTGCTCTCGATTTTGCCAGAGTCGGTTTCGCCGTTCTGGTTCTGATTGGATTATATCAATGGCTGTCTGCGCCGCAGCGGCCATTGAAGGTGGAGGTGCGGTGGTGTAGATGAACGATCGGCTTGTATTGATGAGGTAGTCCACGAATGAGCGTGATCCGACGACATATCCTCCATTCGTCCCTACAGCTTTACTCAATGTGCCCATTTGAATAAGGTCATTGGGGTTGATGTCAAAATGCTCAACTATCCCTCGTCCGTGTGCTCCCATGACTCCAGTGCCATGGGCGTCATCGACAAGGAGCATGGCCTCAAATTCTGCAGCTATACGCACAAGCTCTGGGAGCGGTGCGATGTCTCCATCCATACTAAAGACACCTTCTGTGATGATGAGAATCTTGCGTTTGTTAGATTGCTTTTTGAGGAGTTGAGTGAGGTGTTTCGTATCATTATGTTGAAAGACACGGAGTGTAGCTTGACTCACTCGACAGCCATCGATGAGGCTGGCGTGACACAGACGGTCAGCTAAGATGAGGTCTTGGGATTCAACGAGCGTTGGGATGATGCCAATATTCGTGCTGTACCCGGTTCCAAATGTTAGGGCGGCTTCTGTCCCTTTAAATTCTGCGAGCGCTGTTTCTAGTTTCTGATGAGGAGCTTGAGTGCCTGTAATAAGCCGTGAGGCGCCGGATCCCACACCATATTGGTGAATGGCAGCCATTGCCGCTTCTTTGACGTTGGAGTGATTGGCTAGGCCTAGGTAATTATTGGATGCAAGTTGAATAACGGTTTTGTCTTCAAAGGTGATGACTGGGCAGGCAGGTGAGTGGACAGTTTTCAGCTTTCGAAGAAGGTGTTTCTTCTCCAAGTCATCAAGTTCGTCATCAAACATCATGATTCAAAGGCAAATAGCCTGAAGTCGACTGCTTGAAACAGTTGGTTGGGCGCCTGTTTCGTGTTAGAATAATTGTTGACTTGCCAGAAAGACTAAGAATATTATGCAATATTGACACAAAAAATAAAAAACTCTTTAAAAATCACACGTAAGGTTGCCAGAAATCTACGCAGTAAACCTTACCATATTATAGCCAACGGGCTTCATCGTAGGAGTCCTTAACAAGAGGGTGAGTCATCATGCAACTGACAGGAGCTGAAATTTTTCTTGAGTCGTTAAAACGCGAAGGCGTGAAAACCATTTTTGCCTTACCCGGCGGCGTGGTCCTCAAGATTTTTGATGTCCTGCATCAACAAAGCGATATTGAGGTGATTCTCACCCGCCATGAACAAGGAGCTGGCTTCATGGCGGTTGGCTCCGCCAAAGCCACTGGGAAGCCTGGTGTGGCCCTCATTACTTCAGGTCCCGGTATGACTAACGTAATTAC
>JBMYWX010000206.1:0-5863 GCA_049607825.1 Nitrospirales bacterium | reverse complement strand
CGTTTTAATGCGATAAGTTGTGGACGGATCGCTTGCCCTCCATAGACCGCAAGAGTGGCAAGCCGCTGTTCTTTACCATACCGTTGGACCGCCTCACTCACTTGTATAGCTAATTCACGTGTCGGGACAAGTATGAGAGCAAACGGATGTGGCTGCCGATCTGAATGGGCAAAACGTTGAAGAAGCGGTAGGGTAAAGGCAGCGGTTTTCCCAGTTCCTGTCGCAGCATGACCGAGCAAGTCACGTCCCTCCAAGAGAGGTGGGATTGACTCTTTTTGGATTGGTGTGGGTTCTTCATAACCTAAGGTTTCAAGGGTTGTGAGGAGTGCAGCCTCAAGCCCAAGTGAGGCGAATCCAGGAGAAAACCCCTTCATCGTCGGAGATAATGACTGATCAGTTTTTCCTATTTTTTTCATAAACTATTTCAATAACCTTACGACTTACTCGCACCTACGCTGTTCCGTATAAAAAACCAAGAAGAACGAAGATGTATGAGTTGAATGTTAAAACTCGACAGAACAATCTCTGAGGACAGGACGTACGTGATCAATTGGAAGCAAAGAGTTCCCTCACTCCTAGGAACCGACTTCAAGGCGTTGTCCGACCTTGGCGTCACAACGCTCGGCCGCATGACCTTGCTTTATGAACACTTCTAATTGGCCATTGCTGTTGAAAAGCGCTTCAGGCAAACCCAATGCTCCTTCAGCATAATGAGTTTTGATTCCGTGAATCGTGATATCCCCTAATTGAATTGCCTTCCCCTCTTGCTTCGTGACAGATCGAAACGTGTCAAGATCGGCTGGGGTAATATTTGAGATGAGGTTACCAAAATGATCAATGTAGACAATCTTGCCGACTAACTTTCCTTTTTGCATTTGCGGTTCTGACTTGGGTAGCGTCACGTAGTTGTGAATGAGTGGTCCATATGACCCTGGCGTTTGCCCCTTGGTTAGCCATGCGGCAGCCGGCGCAAACAAATCACGTCCATCAAAGGTCGCACCTTCTGAATCCAAGCGATACTGTTTATTTTCGATCGCTCGTACTTCAACTGATAACTCTTCTTCGAAAATATGACTTAACACGCCATTATCAGGCGCTAAGAAAAAATATCGAGAAGTTGACACCAGAATAGATCGACGATCACTACCAACCCCAGGATCAACGACCACAACATGAATGGTCCCATCAGGAAAAAAACGGTAACAGGATTTGAGAAAAAATGCGGCTTGTTCAATGTTTTGAGCCTCAATATCATGAGACAAATCAAGAACACGTGCTTGGGAATTTATTCCAAGCATGACCCCTTTCACGCTAGGCACAAAAAAATCACGTGATCCAAAATCCGTGAGCAAAGTAATTAATGATATTGCTGACGCCATATTATAACTCCTCAAACCAAATTTTTTGAATTTCGTATTCGATAGTTCCAGCAGGACGTTTGATTTCCACCACATCTCCCGTCTTATGCCCAATTAAGCCACGTCCAATAGGCGACTGTACAGAAATGCTACCTGTTTTGAGATCGGCTTCCTCCTGCCCAACTAGACGATATTGCTTTTCTTCGTTGGACTCCATATCCACCATAAGGACTGTTGCCCCAAACACCACGGTGTCAGTTGGACCTGGCGTGACCTCAATGACCTCAGCCTCACTCAATTTATACTCAATTTCAGCAATTCGAGTGGCAATAAATTGCTGTTCTTCTTTGGCCGCTTTATACTCTGCGTTTTCTCGTAAGTCCCCATGTTCTCGAGCCTCAGCAATGGCCTGAATGTTCTTAGGGCGATCTTCTTTTCGGATCCGATGCAGTTCGCTTTTTAAGGACTCGTACCCTTTCTGGGTCATGGGGATTTTCATAAATCATCTACCCTTTAATGCCGCTTGATATTCTTGCAATGGACGAACTCTGAGTTTTCCTTTCCGCATCGACTCAATACCCAAGACAGCCGCCTTAGCCGCTGGAATTGTGGTGAAATACGGAATACCTTGGTACAAGGCTTCTTTTCGAATGGGCGTTGAATCGTCTTGTGAAGATGCACTACCCACGGTGTTAACGACCACACAAATTTTTCCATTTTTCATGACGTCGACAATATGGGGCCGACCTTCTTTTATTTTATTGACTGATTCCACAGCAATATCATGTTGCCGCAAAAAGGTTGCCGTCCCTTGTGTGGCTTGAAGCGTAAACCCAAGTTGAATCAATCGTTGAGCGATATCCACGGTTCCGGGCTTATCACTCTCCTTCACACTTAACAGAACAACACCAGACTTTGGAAGTACGTTCCCCGCTGCTGCTTGAGATTTGGCAAAGGCCCACCCAAAATCCCCATCAATGCCCATGACTTCACCCGTCGAACGCATCTCTGGACCAAGTAACACATCAACGGCTCCAAGTTTGGTGAATGGAAACACGGCCTCCTTGACTGACATGTGAGAAAGTGCCGGTGTATTCAAAAACCCAAGTTCTTCCAATGTTCGTCCAACCATCACTTTCGTGGCTAATTTTGCTAATGGCACACCAATGGTTTTACTCACAAATGGTACTGTTCGTGAAGCACGGGGATTCACTTCCAACACAAAGATGTCGCTGCCTTGCACGGCAAATTGAATGTTCATCAGTCCAATGACATTCAATGACTTGGCTAAGGCAATCGTTTGTTGCGTAATGTCATCAATGAGTGATGGTTTCAAGGAATAGGGTGGTAATGAACATGCCGAGTCCCCTGAATGGATACCAGCCATTTCCACATGCTCCATGATGCCCGCAACCACAACATGCTGTCCATCAGAAATTGCATCAACATCAACTTCGATCGCGCCATCAAGATAGTGATCAATGAGTAATGGATGTTTCCCCAGCTCAAGTGCATGCACATGTAGGTAACGCTCGAGGGAATCTTCATCATATATAATTTGCATAGCACGTCCGCCTAAAACATAAGAAGGACGAGCCATGACAGGATATTGAATGTTGGCCGCTATATGATGCGCTTCTTCATGACTGTGCGCCATCCCACTCTCTGGCTGACGCAGGGAAAGCTCAGTGATGAGGGCATTAAATCGCTTCCGATCTTCAGCACGATCAATGGCATCGGGACTTGTCCCCAAAATAGGCGCACCTATTTTGGCTAAAGACCAAGACAGCTTTAACGGAGTTTGTCCCCCAAATTGCACGATGATGCCAAACGGTTTTTCAACTTCAAGAATATGACTCACATCTTCCATTGTGAGAGGTTCAAAGTACAAACGATCAGAGATATCGTAATCCGTACTGACAGTCTCAGGATTACAATTCACCATAATCGTTTCGATACCCTCTTCTTGCAGTGCCATGGCTGAATGCACGCAACAATAATCAAACTCAATCCCTTGGCCAATTCGGTTCGGTCCACCACCTAAAATGATTACCTTCTTCTGATTACTCACCCGTGCTTCACATGCTGACCCATAACTCGAATAGAGATATGGCGTGTGTGCCTCAAATTCCGCTGCACAGGTATCAACACGCTTATATGTGACCCTAGAAGAAGAATTGGAACGATCAGCCATATTCAGTATTACGTCAAGCGGTTGATTCAGTAATTGCACGAGACGTTCATCAGCAAATCCGAGCTGCTTAGCCTGATGATACCGTTCAGCCGTCATGATAGGATTCGCCTGAACAAGCTCGTGTTCAAATTTGATGAGTTGTCGAATTTCTTCAAGGAACCATGGGTCTATATGTGTGATGGCATAGAGTTCTTCGCTTGAAATCCCAACTCGAAACCCATCAGCTATCTGCCACATACGATCCGCTGTTGGAGTTTGAAGAGCCGCGCGAATTTCCTGACTTACTTCATGGCCAACTTCCTCCGTTGGATACAATCCATCTAATCCGTACAGAGAACAAAAACCAAATCGGTCTGTTTCCAAAGAACGAATAGCTTTTTGTAACGCCTCCTTGAAAGTAGCTCCCAGGGCCATGGCTTCGCCAACAGACTTCATATGCGTGGTGAGTGTCGGATCACTTCCTTCAAACTTTTCAAAGGTAAAGCGAGGAATTTTCACCACGACATAATCAATGGTTGGCTCAAATGATGCTTTCGTGACTTTGGTAATATCATTCGTAATTTCATCAAGGGTATAGCCGACCGCCAATTTGGCCGCAATCTTTGCAATAGGAAATCCTGTAGCCTTAGAAGCCAAGGCAGAACTTCGAGACACTCGAGGATTCATTTCAATGACAATTTGATCACCATTCTTTGGGTTCAAGGCAAATTGAATATTGGATCCTCCTGTATCAACGCCTATCTCCCCAATGATCTTTACCGCTGCATCTCGCATACGCTGATATTCTTTATCCGTCAGCGTCATGGCAGGCGCAACCGTAATACTATCGCCGGTATGCACTCCCATGGCATCAAAGTTTTCAATGGGACAGACAATGACCACATTATCCTTCAAGTCCCGCATGACTTCTAATTCATATTCCTTCCATCCAATAAGTGATTGCTCTATGAGAACCTGTCCAACAGGACTTGTTACCAATGCCCAATCTACAAATGCTTCATATTCTTCTCGATTGTAAGCGATGTTTCCGCCCGCTCCACCTAGGGTAAATGATGGTCGAACAATGGCTGGAAAACCAATCGTCTCGAGTAGGTCAAGGGCTTCTTTTCGAGAGCGAATGGAGCCACTCAAGGGAACATCAATACCGATACGCTGCATGGCCTCTTTGAAAATCTCACGATCCTCTGCTTTTTGAATGGCATCATAAGAGGCCCCAATAGTTTGGACTCCATATTTTTCTAGGATGCCTTGTTGCGATAACTCTACCGTAAGGTTCAATGCTGTTTGTCCCCCCATTGTTGGGAGCAGTGCATCAGGTTGATCACGTTCCAAAATACGTTCCACCACTTCACAAGTGATGGGTTCAATATACGTTCGATCAGCTAAGTCTGGATCGGTCATGATTGTGGCAGGATTACTATTAATCAAAATGACTTCGTATCCTTCTTCTTTTAGAGCTCTACAAGCCTGAGTCCCAGAGTAATCAAATTCACATCCCTGTCCAATCACAATTGGACCAGATCCAATAAGAAGAATACGATGGATATCAGTTCGTTTTGGCATAATTCCTATTTCAGAGACTCTTGCTGCGCCTCAGAGGTCTCATTGGCTGAACTCTTCGGCACAGACTCAGGATGATAATATTGAAGAGCTTTTGGAAGCCACGCTTCAATTTGATTGATTCTTGTTACATCCGAAGGATGAGTAGACAGAAATTCCGGCACAGAAGCATTCGAGCGAAAACAAAACCGGCCAATCATCTTCCTCGGACATCCACTCATGCGTTCCCAAAATGGTACGGCTTCCTTTGGGTCATATCCCGCCTTCGCCATAAGTTGAAGACCAATAAAATCGGCCTCTGATTCCTGCTTACGCGAATTTGGCAATGCAACCCCAACCCCATAGGCACTCATCGCCCCGATCGCTACACCTGGATTCACTCCTCCCGCTGCAGCACCAGCTATTGCACCAATTTGTGCAATTTGTTCAAGAATGCTACTGCTATATCGTTCAGCCCCATGTCGTTGTAACGCATGAGCAACTTCATGAGCCATCACCGTGGCAAGCCCTGCTTCGGTCTTGGTAAATGGTAAAAGACCTGTAAAGATCGCGACTTTTCCTCCTGGTAATGCAAATGCATTAATCTGTTCAGAATCAAAAAGAACAACTTCCCAATCAC
Source organism: Nitrospirales bacterium (assembly GCA_049607825.1). Taxonomy (GTDB): domain Bacteria; phylum Nitrospirota; class Nitrospiria; order Nitrospirales; family UBA8639; genus JAGQKC01. The sequence goes on along the minus strand of JBMYWX010000206.1, from coordinate 132 downwards.
CATCGTGCGCGTCTTTACTCACATTAGGGGTAATTGCATCAGCAACACATTGAACAAATGCGATCAGCTTTTTATCTTTACTGATCTCCATTTCAGCTTTCATTTGTTCAAAGGATTCAGTCCCCATCTGCT
>JBMYWX010000205.1:0-5965 GCA_049607825.1 Nitrospirales bacterium | reverse complement strand
AATCCTCAAGAGAGGATCCAATAAGGGCTCCAAATCCTAGACTAAGCCCTAAGGCAGCTAAGACAACAAGTAAAACAGCTATAGGGGCTGGTACTCGTTTCCGTTGTAACCAGAATACTGGGGAAGCACTGATCACGGCTAGGAAGGCTGATACTAATAGCGGAACGAGAATAGACTCAGCGGCACGCATACCGGCCACGACAATGACGAATCCTGCCGCGGTGATCAAAAAAAACCAAGCTTGTGAGGGGGTGGACTGATCGCTCATGGATAGTTTGCCAAGACAGCTTTATGCTTTAAATAGTCTCTATTCTAGAACTTGCTCATGGGTTCTGCCTTATGAAGCCATAATAATTTTTCTAAGGTTAGAGTGAGAATGGGCAAAGATCCAGTGATGTGCCAAGGTCACAAGAGGTGTGTCTGCTTCGTTGTTGTTCTCTTAAGCGTTCTTACGATTGGGTGTAGTTCACAGCCAAGCCCAGTCTCTTTAGCGCCTGAGGTCCCTGCACTCTCGTCTCCTTCACCTGATAAGACTTGGATCATTGGCCCTCCACTCAAGGGAGATGAGTATGGGGACTGGTATTATCTTCGAGCCCGTGTCTCTTCACATGATATCCTCTTTTACCAGTTATGTCTCCGTGATCGAAGGGATGGAGACGAGGGATGGGCGTTTTATGAGAAAACATTTGATGAGCAAAATCGAGAATATCCCACGGTGGTTCTGAATCGTAAGGTTGACCAAAGATCCGTCATGAAAGAGTTGCTGGGAATAATGTTGACTCGAGAGGATTTAGAGAATGCACGGCGAGAAGGCCTGGTTCTTCATGTAAAAGGACAATTCGATACCATGCGGGTGTGGATTCAAGCTCCCTACGCCAGAGGATTCTTATCACTTGTTGATGAGTCTATAGAGAGTGCTTACTAAGAAATGACCGTGCATGTATTGTCTCATTATCGGTTAATTTCCTTAACACGTTGTTGTAGATAGCCATTTCTTACGGCGCCATAGAGATCAAGGGTCCCTTCTTCGACGCCTTGGAATTTTTCTAAACTCAGAGATCGAAGGTTGATAGTATCTTCAACCTTGAGTCCAAATTGGGCTATAGAAATTGTGTCATCATGCTGGAACAGTCGAGGAGCATCAGCAATTTCAATAATGGGCAGGACAAGCCAATTAAAAGGGTCTAGAAACGTGTCCCCAGCAAAACCAACGGCATCACGTGCAGTAAACGATCCCAAGAATGGCAAGACGAGGTAGGGGCCAGGAGGCGTACCATAGACCCCTAATGTTTGCCCTGTATCTTCAAGAGGTGTGTTCAGGTCAAACAAGTTTTTGGCGGGGTCGAATAGACCACCGATTCCAATAGTCGAATTCACTAAGAATCGCCCCAATTCTATCCCTGCACCTTTGAATTTGGCTTGAAAAACATTATTGAAAAATCGTGGGGCAAAGCGGAGGTTTTGAAAGAAATTAAATATGCCACGTTGTACGGCTGTGGGCATAATAAAGTTGTACCCTTGGGCCACGGGTTTTAGGATATATTTATCAAATTGATAATTAAACTCAAACGCTAATACATTATAAGATTCCCACGGATCATACTCTTCAAGTTGTTCTGATTCTGGTTCTTCAAACGGATCATAACCAAATTCATCAAAGACTTCTTCGGTATCTGAGGTGAGTGGTTCAACCGTTTGGGAATTTTGGGCATTGAGTTCCGTAACTGGGGTTGTAGAGTTATGTTGAATTGATCGTTTGCCGCTTCCGGTACAACCTACCAAGCCGATGGTCAGAATGCTGATGACCAACATGTACAACACTCTCTTCTGTAAAAGCGTCTCCATAGGTTTCACTGCGAGTTCCTTCACTAGGATGTAGGGTGATTTCATCTTTTTGAGATGAACGCTCAGAATGGTCTTTTTATCGGCCAGAGCATTACAGATCCGTAGGGACTGTATCAAAAAACTTTGGTCAGTCCAATCATTTTCTTCCTTATATCTCAACGAATTCCTTTCTTTTCATTTCTTCTTCTTTGTGGCTACCTTGACTAGCTTTGAGTGATCGCAGGTGATTCTTCTCATTAGGTTGTTCCTTATGGATCTTGAGATCAAGACTCCAGTCTGGAATTTCTTCAGGTAGCCTGAAGAAGGGGCATTGTCGGCATATTTTCCACCAAGTTGTATCTGCCATGTGTTCGTTAGAGGAAAGTACATGGAATTGTGTGCCATTCAAACCAGTCATTTTCGAATGACGGTCTATTCGTAAACTAATCTGACAGAGGGCTTTCTCTCTTACGAACCTCTCGCGAAAGGAATGGTTTGTAGCTAAGCAGGACTAAGCATACTGATTGGTAAATGAATACAACATGCCCCCTAAAATGTATGGCACTTCGTTTGCTGATTCTTGTTGTGACGTTTGAAAGAAGGCAAGTAGGTAGCAATCTTTTCAGAACACACCTGGAAGAATGGGGGCATGATGAAAAAGCAACAACAATTACGAAAGCATTCTGAAGATGTTGACCAAGATCAACAACGGCCTGAGTTGACTCCCGGTGCTCTGAATTATTCGGATGGCCATATTCCTTTATATTTAAAAGAAATAGGAAAAGTGGCCTTACTCTCTCGAGAGGAAGAAGTGATGCTGGCCAAGAATATCGAAAGAACTCGGGATGTTGTTTTGACAACTATCTTTTCCATGCCCTTGGCTATGGCCTATTTCCAGATGCGTTGCGAGCAAGTTCAGAATGGAGAATGCACGCTTCGCGACCTGGTTCGCTTTCCTGACTCCGCAGCAATCGGAGAACAGGGTGAGGAGGAAGTGATAGAACAAGACGATGCCAATTTTCATGCTGAGGCGATCCGTTGTTTAGAAGACATTGGCCAGTTGACTAAAAAATTTCTTGCATTACATGCCATCATGAGAAAAGCAAAATCCGAAAAGTTTGACGAGGAGGTGACAACTCATGGAGATCAACTCACACAGCTGAAGAATGAGACTCTTCAAAAATTGCGATCAGTTTCGTGGACTTCCTCAGTACAAAAGCAGATAGAAGAAAGAATTCAAATGGTAGAGACTGAGCTCCGATCGACACACGAAGATAGAGGTGAAAGTCGGGAGAGCTTAGAAAGGCTACGCTATCTCGAAGATGAAGTGATATTCATCTCAACTCCAGAATTCTTCAGATGTATCCAAGAGCTTAAACATGGGAAGGATAAGTTTGAAGTAGCGAAAAATGCCTTATATGAAGCGAATCTTCGTCTGGTCGTCAGTGTCGCAAAGCGATATATCAATCGTGGTCTTGATTTATTAGATCTTATTCAAGAAGGTAATATTGGACTCATGCGAGGAGTTGAACGTTTTGAATATCAACGAGGATATAAATTCAGTACCTATGCGACCTGGTGGATTCGGCAAGGCATTACTCGAGCTTTGGCTGATCAATCCCGGACGGTTCGTATCCCAGTCCATGTCTGTGATGCTTTGAATAAGGTGAGGCGTATAAAGGATAATTTGGCAGGCCAATTAGGTCGTCAACCAACCAATGAAGAACTTGGCGCATACATGGATCTTTCTGCAGATAAAGTCTCCGCTCTACTAGAGGCTGGGAAGGGAACCTTTTCTCTTGAAACCCCAGTTGGAGAAGACGAAGGGAGTCAGCTTGATGATATTCTTGAAGATCCCGGTGCTGTGTCACCATTGGATTCCGCGGAACGCGGTGATCTCCAACGCCAAGTTTCTTCTGCGTTAGAAGTATTAACGCCTCGAGAAGCCTATATCATACGAAAACGCTTTGGAATCGGCGAGCAAGATGATTCAACGCTGGAAGAAATTGGTCAACAATTTTCTGTCACTAGAGAGAGAATTCGACAAATCGAGGAACGTGCGCTGAACAAATTGCGGGATCCTGCACGCAATCGTCTTCTGCGAGGCTTAGTCACTGCTGCCTCACAGTAATGATAATTTCAGTGATATTTGTCGGTTGGTCGTGAAATTGAGGTATCAAAGGGAGTCCAGGTGAAGTTGTTCATCAATTTCACCTGGGTTTTGGTCTGAGGGTTCTGTAGGCAGGCCACGAACATCTTCGATACATGCTGTTTCAAGGTTTGTTGCATGCAACGTTGCGCCACTCAGATTTGCTTGCGCCAGGTTCGCCCCACTAAAATCTGTGTGGTTTAGTTCGGTCCAAGAAAGATCGGCAGCAGAGAGATCAGCCCCGTAGAAATTGGCGTAATCCAAGTTCGCGCCACGTAGATTGGCCTGTTGAAGGCTACAACCACCAAGGTCGGCATGTTGGAGGTCGGCCCAAATCAAATCCGCCTGCTTGAGGTCAGCCCATCCTAGCCTCGCACGATGCAAATGAGCGCCGCGTAGGTTTGCACCTTTTAAGTTGGCTCCTCGTAGGTCAGCCCCTTCAAAATTGGCTCCTCGCAAGTTGGCTTCTTGGAAATTCATCTCTTGTAAATCCGAATGATTGAAATCAGCCCCAGGTAAATTTGCACGAATAAATTTTTCCTGAGGAAATTTTATCTTTTGAGGAATATCTGAACATTCGCTCACGGTCTTCTCTGACAGGTAACGAGTAGGTGCATCAGTGGGGAGTTGCTCTGCTTCCCATTGATCATGTACCTGTATAAGTTGTTGACGTTCTTGACTGTAAGAGGCTCGAACTGGTGTTGGGTGAGATTGTGAGGAATTGCTCATGTTTATGACTGCACAGGCCTACCGAAAATTCAAATGTTGACGGTAGTCCTGTCAACAACGATGGACTGAGGACGCTAGGCTGTCAAGCCCTTAAATCCTTGAGCCAGATACAGGATAGACTCGATATTGGTAGTATACCAATTTCAAATCTCAGGTCTAGCGTCAATGTATCGTGATGTATTATCACTCGTGTGGATCCTACCGTTGTCCATATTGGTGGTTTATTTATGGTGAGCCTATCCAGCCTGAAAAGCTGTCATGTTACATTTTTGATTTGAGGTGAACTTGGACAAGTTCGGTCGCACGGTTGACATGGATAAATATTGACATTCGTCGTGGGCTCAAGTGTTCGAGTATATTGGGAGGGAGGTCCTTGGGTCTGATAGATTTGACAATCGACAAAGTTCCCTCTTCTGCAAGATCGACCATAACAGCTTCGTGTTTGGGCGTATCTTCTACGTACAAAAGAATTAATGGTTTGGTTGGGGTCTTCATATTGATACTTGTCACGATTCCAATGGAGCCATCATTCAGTTCGACAATCGTTCCTGGGGGAAAAAGGCTGAGGCTCTGAATAATTGCGAGAATCACATCAATCGAAAACTTGGATGTTCCCTTATCATGGTTGGCTTTAAATAAGCGGGAGAGGGCTTCATGAGGGGTCAAGCTTGCTTGAGGGTTTGGTGCATTGCAGAGATCATCATATTCATCAATGACCATGATGATTTTGGCCAGCGATGAGATCTGCTCATCTTTAAGTCCCAAAGGATAGCCAGATCCATCGAGTCGTTCGTGATGTTGGTAGACCGCTTCGACACTTTCCTTAGGGAAGTCAAGGAATGTGTCGAGAAGCTCTTTGCCTTGCGCGGGGTGCAATGGCAGAGTCTTTGAATCTGCCTGTGTCATAATACCCGACCCTTCAAATTTGACTTTAACAGGAAGAAACCGTTGCCCAATATCATGAAAGAGTGCCGCAAGGGCTAAGGCATTGAGTTCGTCTGAAGAAAGGCCTAATGTTCGGCCTGTCATCATGGATAGAATGCAGACATTAATAGCGTGGTGGGAAATACCTTTCGACATACCGTGAGAGCTGACGACATCCATCAGGGTCATGGATGCACCAGGATTTTCTATGACGGCACTCAAATTTGAGACGACTTGCGCCGCCTGTTTCAATCCTTTGGCATTGCCTCCACTGACGCCCTTGAAAATATCTTTACTTTCTCCAAGGATTCTCCAGTACGCATCTTCCACTTTTTTAAA
>JBMYWX010000204.1:0-6032 GCA_049607825.1 Nitrospirales bacterium | reverse complement strand
GGTAATGGTGAATAGAAGTTTGGCAACCTTGGCCTGAAAGCTTTTGGTTTGAATATCCGTCAGTGAGGAGAATCTCCCAGGATCTTTCAATATCCGTTTGAGATATTCTAACTGGCGAAACGTGATACCGCTGATAGAAACCAGGAGTTTAGATTCAGATGTTTCAAATTCCCACTGAAAATCTTTTAGGAGACTTTTGAGAGCTTTATCTGTGGCTTCTTCTATTGCTTTTTTCGAGCCGGTCAACATGTGAATATGCGGATAGGACCCGTCAGCAGAGGCGGACGCAAATATTTGTGCTGAGTCAGCATGATAGGCTTGAAGTACAACATTCGCCCCATAAACTTGCATGCCCCCTGACTTGAGTGCAGCTTTATGCACAGTGGCTCTCCCAGAAATAATGATTCCTGCCCCATATTGCAAGGCCATGGCTACGGCGGCTCGTTGATTGCCTTTCAGAAGGCTTTGTACAGCCTTATCATGTTCGATGCTATGTGCAATGGCTTGTTCATCGACTAATTCAAAATTATTGTCTAATAGGGTTTTGCTCAAGATCGATTTATAAAAGGAGGGTTTGTGTTCTTTTCCACTGATCTCTTCGCTCACTAGTACCATGATTGGAGGAAATTCTTTTCTTTTTCGTTGCTCCATTCGGTGAGCCAAGATGCCTTGTTGTCCGAGATACTGAATCAATGCGTCAAGATTAACTTGAACTTCCACGGATACCTTGAGTAGTTTTCCTTGTTGATCTGAGCCGACAAGGCGTTGATTGATCACGAAAGGGAAAGGACCTTTCATGAGTTCTTGACGTTTGACATTGAATTTCAATTCTTCCTTAGTGCCTTTTTGAATCTGGCTCTTGATGGCTTGTGAGATGGCCTTCTTACCCGCGGCTTGTCGTGCAAGTTTTACTGCCGAATCTTTATCTCCTCCAATTACGACAGCTGTTCCCGTTCCTGTGAATGATTCGTTAGTGCTCCCCCAACAGACAGTCCAGGTGAGGATAGCGATGGTTGTTATGGTGATCAGTAGTCTCACCAAGGAGAAGAGATGCGAACGATGCTTGTTGTCGTAGATGGGGTGAATCATCGTATCATTCCTGGGTGAAAGACCGGATCATACTATTGGCCTAGTCCGAAAACTCCCCCAGAGCAATCTCTGCGATTACAGGGCAGATTGGCTCCAGGGCTTTGGCCAAAAGAGGAAGGTGATTGAGTTGTTGGAGCCTGGGAAGAGCCAAGTTGCTGTCGAACGCTTTCTAAGGCTTCTCGAGCTTGTCGAGGTAGTGCAGGGGCACACCCTGCAGCTTGAATCTGATTATAAATCCTGATGCTCTCTCGAGTGAGTCGATCGTGTTCTGGTGCAAGACGTTTTCTTTCGTCGTTAGACTTGGCAGATTGTAAGGCTCGAGTCCATTTGAGCATTTTTTGATTGAATTGTTCAGCCTGCTTCACAAATGTTTTGCAGCGAGCATTCTGTGCTGACGAGCCCGTCGGTGAAGTGGAAGGCGGCGTGGTAGTACCTCCACCTCCTGGAGGTGGATTTGGCGTTCCTCTTTGTGTTCCTCCGGTGTTCCCTCCAGTAGGGCTAGTCGATGGTGTCCCTCTGGGGGGGGCAGCTCTTGGGCTAAGGATTGTGGCAATGTCTTGGTCTATCTGTGCAGTGGCAGCGTCTGTCTTATCATCGATGGCTTGAGTTCTTTGAGCCATATCTGAGGCGGACATGCGAGGGTCAGAGGCATTACGAGCATCGTCGATACGACTCTGTCCTTGATCTTGAGCTTGTTGTTTTCTATCACGCGCAGCGTGATTTTGATTCTGCCGATTTTGCTCCTCGTGTCTATTTGCTTTTTGCTGCTGTTGCTGGTTTTCCTCGTCTTTGCTTCGTATTGCTTGTTCTCGATTTTTATCTTTTTCTCGTTCTTTGTCTCGTTCGGTTTGTGCCTTATCTGCCACATCGAATGGTGACGAATCATCAGAATTGCCAGTCACGCGATGCTCGGGATTAGGTTGTGTGGAGTCACTGGTTGGATGATTCCCCGCAAATTCTTCTGTTGCCTGTCGCTGTGCAGCTGTGGGTGAGTCAGTGTCTGTCGGTGATGAATCGTCTGGATCCTCAGGGAAGCCGTCTGTCAGGTCATTTGATGGTGGGGCGGAGTTCTGAGCCTGCAGAGTGGCATAAAGCGTGTCCTTACAAGCTTTCATTCGCTCCAAGTTATCAAGAGCCTCTAGTTTGTTCATGGTCCCATCAGCATGAAGATTCGAGCTCAGTTCAAGATGTTCTTTTACTTGATCTCGAAGCTGTAATAGTTCGGGAATCGAATACAGTCTGACAATATACTCCACATAGTCTCGAAGTGGGTGCAGCTCAATTTTGCTTCCGCGGATCTCATGTAAGAGGCTTCGAGCTTGTTGAGCCAAATCTTTTGCCTGCGTCTTGTTGTGTTCATCCATTTTCGCCGCAAGCCGCCCTAACTCTACGAGAACACCTGTCCACCAGTCTGAGGTGGATGGATAATGTCCGAGCGGTTGATTGTGATGGGTTTGGGCTTTTTGATAAATGGCTCTAGCCTTCTGCATGTCTTCCTTCATCCCTTCAGTAAGGGATGTAAGGAAGCTGTCAAGTTCGTTCGAAAAATTGAGGAGTTCTTTATTGGCTTTAATCAAGTGGTGTTTTTTCGTATCTATCTCATTTGTGACTGTCTGTAGCTGTGTAGCGTGATTCTCTAATGCTTGCTCTACGAAGCGGTAAGTCGATTCCAGGTTAATATTCAATTGTGCATTCGGAGACGCCGTACGTTGGGCAACGGAACAGGATTTTGCTTGCGCCTGAGAGAGTCGAGCTCGATATGCATCGAAAGTTGAATGGGCTTTTTGGTAGTCGTCGAAGGCAGCCTTGACTTTTGCATTGAGTGGATTTCCCCGTGGAGGGTATGTGGTTTTTTCGTTTGTTTTAATCTGAGCGTTCTCTGTGAGAGTTCTGTACAGCAAGGGAATTTGTTTCTTGAGGAAAGCATAGCGTTGATCGTATTGCGCCTTTTCAGCTTTAATCCGATTCAATTCGCCTCGCAATTCTTTTGCGATGGCTAAATCATCCGCTGTTGAATCTCTTTGCTGGTTCTGTTGATCTGGATTATTCTCATCGCTATTTCCATTTTCATCTCTTCCACCTCCCGCACCTTGTCCCTGACCATTGTAGCCATCTGCCCGGGCTGAAGCTTTTTCTTGAATTAATCGTGTCAATTTCTGATAACATCCGTGCGCTTGCTTCAATGCATCGTCATACGCTTTGCGACTTAGAGCTGTTGCCAGTATGGAATCTGTTTTTGATAGGGTAGCGTTCGCCTTTACCTCTAGGCTCTTGAGTAGGTCACGCTGGGCCTCAGCTAACTGTATAAGAGTCGGGAGTTTTTCAAAAGCTCCAAGTGCAATGTCGCTTCGAGGGGCGAGGGCTTCGAGTAGTGTTGGAACTTTAGGCAACGCTAGAGGCAGTGCCTTGATCTCTCCGAGATTGCCCACTGTACGACCCTGGATTTTGAGGAATCGATTTCGAAGCGTTTCTGCGTTCTGATTGTTCAAAGAATTTGCGAGCACGTTGGCAGAGGTAGAAATTCGCTCAAGTGCTGTGATAGTGCTTCCGCGAAGTTCTTGATAGTTCCCCGGAAGTTTCGTTCGATTCTGTCTTGCCTTCTCGAGTCGTGCTTTGGCTTGGTTTTTCCCGTCTAGGGCTTGTCGTAGTCGAACAAGGTTATCCCAATTCTCACTCTGACGAAAACGTCCAACTTTTGGTAGGAGTTCTGCGAGTAGTTCTTTTGCTCTTTCCAAGGATGTGCGTTTTCGCTTGACATTTTCGTACGTGACATCCAGAACGTCTTGTCTGTCCTCTAGTTCTTTCTGAGTGGCAACTTGTATCTGTTGGAGTGAGTCAAGCGAAGCAGCTTTCAGGCTTTCAGCTTGATGGACTTTTCGACATACATCAGATTGTGTTTTCTGAACATGGTTACTCACTTTTGAGAAGGTTAAGAGCGCATCTGAATAGGCACGATCGGCAACCTGGATTTTCTTTGTCAGAACGTCAACATTTTCTGTTGTTGCCAGAATCTCTTGAGCGGTTTCATCGAGGCGGTGGACGTCTTCGGCGCGAATTGAATTGCGCAAGGGCTTTTGGGCTTCCCAAAGCTCATGGCGGAATGTATTCACTTGCATTTGAATTGGAGCAAACGTGTCATGAATATTTCGTAGTTCGGTCTCTAAATTCTTTGCGACTTTGTTCGTAGCCTTGGCGGATTCCTCCTCCTGAAGTGTCTTCGTGATTTGCTTGTCGATTTCTTGATAACGATTGCTCCATCGAACCTGTTCTTGTGCTAAGGATTCCGAGGAAATGGAATGGCTTTCGATCCATTCCTCAAATTCTTTAGCCATCTGTCCTTCTAACTTTTTCTGGGAAATATGGCCATCGGCTGCGCTTTGTTTTCCCGCCTTTGAAGCCATATCTCCCACCAATTCCGCAAAGGCATCGGTCAGACCCTTCCCTAGTCCCAAATTTGTTCCAATTGAACTGGCCGTCTTTTTCACCTCTTTTCCGAGACGGCTCCCTACGACTCCTTGGGCGGTGGGACTGTCTGATAAGACAGAATGGATGATAGTCGCTAAGGCTGGGATTTTCCCTTTCATTTGACTAGCATCCATGGCTAGCCACTGTCCTTCAACTTTTACGATAGAAATGTTTTGATCTTTGGCTTTCCTCAATCCGAGTTCTTCTAAGTGATCGATCTGACGTTTCGCTTCAGCCAGTTGATTGTCTAAAGTCTTGACGTCTGTAGTGAGGTCTTGGGTTTGGCCGTTACTGGCGATGAGGAGCACGGATATTACAATCCAGCAAAGGAAAGACAAAAAGGAAAGCGCATTCTTTGTTAGGGCGGTGGGCATCGAGAAGCCCTTCAGTGCTTTATAGCTTAGGATGAAAGAGAAAGCGTAACGCATACGTGAATCTTCAAGAAGGCTATGGTGCTGGGCAATGGAACGTAAAACTCCAATGTGTACCTGTACATGGTGATTTCTTGCATGCGCAATTGGGATTTACCCTCACCGTAACTGGTGAATTCGAAGCAGGTATGGAAATGGACAATGGCTCTCCATTGCTACGGCATGTTGTGTCAACGGTTTGTCCACCCGCGCTAATAAACATCTGGTCTTTCACCCCTTCCATGTCGTAATCAAATTTGGCCACACCGTAGGCGCCACCAAAATCTATGGTGAAAAATCCAGGGTTGTCTCCGCCTGCACCGAATCTAGTACTGCATTTCACCACGGCCGTATCGACCGGCCCACCTCCCATTTCTGGAGGCGCAGGCAAGGGTTGAGGCTTTGGGCCGCCTTGTCGAATTTGATCGTCAATTGCAGCGACCGCGGCGTCTGTTTTATCTTCGATGTCTTGAACGGCATCGATAAGGTCTGAACCCGACATGCGGGGATCTGGTTTGTCTTGAGCCGCATCGATCTGAGCTTGTCCTTGTGTTTGAGCTTGCTGCACGCTGTCCTGTGCGGCCTGTTCTTGAGTTTGACGATTTTCTTCGTCCTGTCGATTGGTTTCACGCTGTGACTCAGTATCTCGTCGTTCTTCATTTGTTCTCTCAGTTTCTCGTTCTTGATCTTCCGCTTCTTGACGATCTCGTTCATTTTGCGCAATTCCCGCCATATCAGTGGGACCGTCACTATCTGAATCTGAACTGACCATTTGCTCTGGGTCCGTTGATCCTGTTGAATCAGGAGTGCCACCACTAAAGTGTTCAGCTGCTTGTTCTTGTTCAAGAGTCACTGTGTCTTCGTCAGCTTCGTCGTCATCAGGATTATCTGGAAAATTGGATAAGAGATTATCTTCAGCATTCTCCTCAGTGGGGTCTTCGCCGCTATCGGCGTTTTGCTCGTCTCCAGTGCCTTCATCGTCTCCAGTGCCTTCATCGTCTCCAGCGCCTTCGTCGTCTCCAGTGCCTTCATCGTCTCCAGCGCCTTCGTTGTCTCCAGTGCCTTCAT
>JBMYWX010000203.1:0-6050 GCA_049607825.1 Nitrospirales bacterium | reverse complement strand
CGAATACCTTCTACTGAGGCGCTCACATGTTTGCGTAATGGAGTCTGGGTGAAGGGGAAATTAACGCGAGAGGCCAAGGTCGAGCTACTATTATCAGAGCCAGAATTATGGCCAAGAAGCGTCCCAATTCGATTTCGAAAAAATGTTCCGACGGCGTGGCTTCGTATGTGCATTCAAGAAGGATTAAACAGACAAATCCGAAGAATGACAGCAGCCGTTGGACATCCAACGCTCAGACTGGTTCGTGTTGGCATTGATACAATGAACCTTGGATCTCTAAAGCCAGGAGAGTGGCGAGATTTAACGACTGAAGAACTCGAGCTTCTACGGGAGACCTGTGCCAGACGTATATCTGCGACAAGAAAACGGCGAAAGAAGAAGAATGAAACGGAAGGTGGGTAATGGCAAGAACTAGGGTAAATTGATACACAGTAAAATTATGAAGATAAGTCTCAACTACCTAATTGGTATGCACGCGACAGGCTTTTACTCGCATCGCTTATCGTGAGGGATGATGGAGTTCAAAAATGATTGGATTTTTCTATCCCCTCATAATACTTGATCATTTTGCTTATTATCGGTACAATACGATGCTTTCTATTACACATTGACATATCCTGTTTCTATAATCTTGCTTATATACGTTGATTCGCTCTTATTGATCAAGCAGGACTGGTTAACGAGCGAATAACGACACGCCAGCTGTTTAGCCATCCACTTTCTCATGTCAAGAACGTCGGTGATAAATGGCAGAAGTCCATTGTGGACACAATGATGAATATCATGATGTTTCACAGATAGTATGGATGAAATTTGCAGGACGGTGATGGCTACTCGATACTTTTCACTTCAATCATAATGGAGATCTATTTGCCATGTCGGTAACGATAATTCTGGTCCTCTCGCTTCTTGGATTGGCCATCGCGTTTTATTATTCCTCGTCAGTCAATAAAATTCCCATAGATATGGGCGTTGAGGATAAGGATACCAAGCAACGTCTTGCCAAGATCCATTCGGCTATTGTCAGTGGGGCCATGGCATTCCTGAAGCAGGAATATAAAATTATGGCCATCTTCATGGTGGTCTTTGCCGCAATTATTGCGCTATTGATAGATGATCACCATACAGACTATGTCAACGAGGGAATCTATACTGCCATTGCCTTTATATTTGGGGCAATTATTTCCATCGCGTCTGGCTTCATTGGGATGAAGATTGCCACGCAAGGGAATGTTCGAACCACAGTTTCAGCCAATCAATCACTCTCTACTGCATTTAATGTGGCCCTGCATTCTGGGTCAGTGATGGGTTTTGCCTTGGTCAGTTTGGCCTCTTTGGGCTTGCTCCTGATCTATCTTGGATTGGTCGCCATTATGCCAGCTCAACTTCCGACCCACATTCTGATGGAAGTCATCGCTGGATTTGGTTTGGGTGGTTCATCGATCGCATTATTTGCGCGTGTGGGTGGGGGAATATTTACAAAAGCTGCTGATGTTGGAGCGGACTTGGTGGGGAAAGTCGAAGCCGGAATCCCTGAAGATGATCCACGTAACCCTGCTGTGATTGCTGATAATGTTGGTGACAACGTCGGGGATGTCGCGGGAATGGGAGCTGACCTATTTGGGTCTTGTGCGGAGAGTACTTGCGCTGCCATGGTCATTAGCGCTGTCGCATTCTCTGGGATGGTTGACGCCTTGTTGTATCCTATCCTCATTTCAGCGATTGGAATCCCTGTCAGTTTTCTCACGTTGATGTTGATTAAGGTTGATACTGAAGAGCAAGTTGGCCCGGCATTGAAGAAGATGTTGATTATCTCTAGTGCTCTTATGGCCGTGGTAATGTTGTTTGTGACCAAAATGATGCTCCCAGATACCTTTGCTATTGGGGGAGAGGCATATACAGATTTAGGAGTATATTTCTGCTTTCTCACGGGGTTAATTGCGGGGCTTGTTGTAGGATTGATGACAGAGTACTACACCTCCCATGACTATGGTCCTGTACGAGATGTGGCGAAATCGTGTGAAACTGGTTCGGCCACGAACATCATATTTGGATTGGCTCTTGGCTATCAGAGTGCCGTAGGTCCATATCTGGCCATAGGACTTGCTATTTATATTCCTTGGATGTTGGCAGGCATGTATGGAGTGGCCATCGCCTCACTTGGCATGTTGGGAACGCTTGTGATTGCACTGACCATTGATGCCTATGGGCCAGTCTCTGATAATGCTGGCGGCATTGCGGAAATGGCTGGCATGCCGGAGCATGTGCGTGAACGGACGGATGTGTTAGATGCCGCTGGAAATACCACCGCGGCGATAGGGAAAGGGTTTGCCATTGGCGCGGCCATCCTGACGTCGTTAGCTCTCTTTGCCGCTTTCCTCACGCGAGCAGATTTGTTGCTTAAAGAACAGAATGGTCCAGAATATGACCTGTTAGGTAGCATTAATCTGCTTGACCCTTTGGTCTTCACCAGTTTGTTTATAGGTGCAGTCTTACCGTCTTATTTTTCTGCCATGACAATGAAATCTGTCGGATCTGCCGCTTATGAGATGATTGAAGAAGTGAGGCGACAGTTTCGAAGTATTCCTGGTCTCATGGAAGGAAAAGCCGAAGCAGATTATGAGCAATGTGTCGCCATTTCAACCCAAGCAGCTCTGAGGGAAATGATTGCTCCAGGTATTCTGATCATGGTGACGCCTTTAGTCACAGGGTTCCTATTTGGCATTCAAGCTGTTGCGGGTATTCTCGCTGGGTCACTTGTCGCCGGGGGAGTGATCGCCATTTCTTCATCGAATAGTGGTGGGGCTTGGGATAATGCTAAAAAGTATATTGAGAAAGGGAATCTTGGTGGCAAAGGAACAGATACACATAAGGCTGCTGTCGTTGGTGATACGGTTGGGGATCCGCTCAAGGACACTTCTGGCCCCTCGCTGAATATTTTGATTAAATTGTCGGCTATATTGTCGTTAGTCTTTGTGCCGTTTTTCGTTCAATATGGCGGTTTGCTGGTTCGGTAAATATTGGTTTGATTAGATCAGTTGTTACTGACTTTTACATGATAAGAAATTGAAAAATGATCAAATGATTGAGCATTGAGGAAAAACTTACTATGATGTTTCTTATTGTTCCTGTTCTAGTGTAGAATGAACTATTCCTATAATTAATTCCTATTAGACCTGCGTGCCTAAAAATATCTCATCATTTCTCGTGGAGCTAGATTTATCGTTATACTGCTCTAACTTTTCTTCACGTCCTTTTTAATCTCTTTTCTCAAAGCTAAATAACATAGGGAGTGTATGGGTTCGAGCATCACTCTAGCATGCGTATGTTTCGGAGTTATTTCCATGTTTGGTTGATTCCCTAATATTTAAGTCAAAGAAGAATGGTTCAGGTCTTTACTAGGTAGGGATGGCCAGAGAAAGCGAGAGAGATATGAAAAAGACTCTTTTCCAAATTCCAGAGTCCACAATGATCTCTTATAAATTACCGTTCTCCTCAGTAGAGGATCAACCGGAGGTGACTTCCTCCAGTGAGATGCAATGGGTTGGCCTTTGTGTGGGCTTGGGCTTGGGGGTCTTTATTCTTGACCTTGTTGTTTTAAATGGATTGACGATTGGACTCTTGTATGCCGTAATTGTGTTATTTGCTTCTCGTCTGTCTTATTCGTATTCAGCGTATACTGCCGCGGCCATCTGTTCGGGTTTGTCTTTACTGAGTTTAGGTGGTTCAGATTTTAACAGTATGGCTAGTGGAGAGATGGGGAATCGGTTGTTAGTGATTTTTGGTATTTGGGTAACCGCCTTTCTTTCGCTGTTATGGGATAAGCCTCAATTAAATGATCGAGCAACGGGAACAAAGCCATGGTGGAAACATGAGCAGCCAACCAAGGAACCTCAGGAAGTCAATGAACGTGAATTGGGTCTTGGAGTGAGCTCTTTGAATAAAGGCGATGATCTCGAAGAACTCAATCGAGCGCTGCTGAACAAAAACCAGGAAATGGAAACATTAATTAATGTGGTTTCCCACGACCTTCGTTCTCCCTTGGTTAATATTCAGGGCTTCAGTAAAGAACTTGCAGATTCGTGATCGTCTTCGTGAGACTATCAATCAACGGGGACCTGGAGTTAGTTCGCTGCCGGATGCCATGCACTTATTAGATGAGGAAATTCCAGAAGCGCTTCGCTATATTCGAGCAGGGGCCGAGAAAATCAATTATGTGCTGTCCGGAATATTGCGATTCTCTCGATTAGGTCGTATCGCGTTGAACACAGAGCCGTTGAACATCAACGCCATGGTTGCGAACATTGCGACGGTGATGGAGTTTCAACTCAAAGAAAAGGGAGTGTTGCTCCAAATTGATGATCTTCCTGACTGTATCGGTGATGAAATCTTGGTAAGTCAGGTTTTTTCCAATCTGATCGAAAATGCTTACAAATATTTAGACCCTGCGCGGCCAGGAGTCATTCGTGTCTCAGGAAAGATCAAAGAAGGCCTATCTATCTATGCGGTTGAAGATAATGGGATAGGGATTCAAGAAGATTATCAAGGGAAAATTTTTGAAATGTTTCATCGGTTGGATCCAACAGAGGGATCAGGTGAAGGGCTTGGGCTTACTATCGTACGGAGAATTATTGAACGTCATCAAGGAGAAGTTTGGGTGGAGTCAGATTATGGAATTGGGACAACATTTTCTCTGAGTCTTCCGTGTGCCGTGTCTGCATTAAAGGAGAAGGCATCTTGAGCCAACAGCCGATGATTCTTATTGCTGAAGACGATGATGGCCATGCCGCGCTCATCGAGCGGAATCTTCAGCGTTCTGGGGTTAGCCGTAAGTATGTGCGGTTAAAGGATGGTCAGGAAATTCTGGACTTTTTATTTCAGAGAGGGGAGGGAGAAGTTCGTATTCAGAACTGTCCGTACATCCTGCTTTTGGATATTAACCTTCCTAAAGTTAGCGGTATGGAAGTGTTACGACAAATAAAAGAAAATCCAGAATTGAGAAAAATGCCGGTCACCGTACTCTCGACAACGGATGATCCTCAAGAAGTTGAACAATGTCATGTATTGGGATGTAGTTACTACATTACGAAACCAACCGAGCCTGAGGTATTTATGAGTGTCATTGCCCGCCTTGGTCAGCTACTCAATATTGTGAATGTTCCTCACATTCAGGAATGTTAAGCCTGTCAGATTTCCAATAAGTATTGCATCGCACAGTTTTTTCACTTGGAAGAGCTAAAGATACTGCGTTCGATTGTTCTGTCGTGTTTCTCCCTGCGACCTGGAGGACAGTGGAGCGATGCATTCAAGTGAAAAGCAACAGGGTTGTGGAGTGTGATAAACGAGAGGTTAGGTATTGACCCACTGACGACGGGTAGAACCAGCCTGTTTTGAGGTGTGGTGGGATTTCGTCTTGGCCTTTCGATATTTCCATCCGAGAGCTCGGAGAATACGGCTCACATGATCTGGATGATACCGAACGCCAAAGGTTCGTCGAATAATTTTCCCGACATGTCCGCAAGTCCAATACTCAGCACGTAGATTTGCAGCTCGTGGGCCTTTCTGTAACATCTTCCCCAATTGCTGTCGTTGCTGCCGTGAGAGCCGCGATGGTCTACCCGTATGTGGTTTAGAGTTGAGGGCTTCTGACCCTCCCGTTTCCAGCGCATCTTTCCAGCGTTTAACAGAGGATGGGGCTGCGCCGATGTGCCTGGCAACTTCACGAATGCCTTTTCCCTTTACCAGCATCTTGGCGGCTTGACGTCGACGGGCTTCTAATTTTTTAGGACTTCCTTTTGGGCGCATAATGACTATGTCGGAGTGGAAGGGGGGAATCTTAAGAGAAAAATTCAACTTGTGAAAATAGGAAACAATGATGAATACAGACGGTGAATCGAAGTGAGGTTTGTTCTTTAGAAAGAATGGGAGTTGAATCAGAATTGTTGTCGTTGTCAATCGGGTTCTGTATTCCCTTGTTCGGGAATTGTTTGCCCGTTCCTCAAACGTAGGAGCGTATCAAGGAGATGATTTTGTTACGGGCTGATGGCTAG
>JBMYWX010000202.1:0-6077 GCA_049607825.1 Nitrospirales bacterium | reverse complement strand
CATGAGTAATATGCCTACGGTGATTTTATCTGCGGGTCCCTCTAGTGGTTTCCGAAATCGCCAATTGGGACTGACGCCATGCACCCCGGGGACGCGGTAGAGGATAATGTCTTGAGTTGGCGAGTGGAGTTCAAGCTGTTCAACTTTTGTATGATTCACAAAGAGCACGTCTTTTAATCGGTACGTCAGTAAGTTCTTTTTGGCAAAGGTAAGAACATTCAATGTGGTCAGAAGGACTCGGTTGTCTTGGCGCACATAAAGTGATGAAGAAAATGGGCCGACATCACCCAAGTCGAGTGTCATCGATTGTTTGTCTGCCGTCAGGGTGACGGTCATATGTGCGGGGCCAAGGCCATATTGCTCAAGGTCGGTAGCCTGTTCTTGTATGACTCGTTCTACTTTAGCAAGGGTGAGAGCTCGAAGAATTTTCCTCACTTCTCTAGAGTCGGCTGGAGCAGTGAGCGGTGTTGTAATCAACCAACGCCCGCGGTGGTCGCGGTCAAAGACTACATGTTCTTTCGGGGTCTTTAGGCTTACCTTGGTAATCGCGTGATCATCAACTGGGATCAATTTCTGTTCTTCTTTTTTGACTTGAATCGCTTGTTCTGAAGCCGGTACGTCGACGTAATAGACATATCCTCCAATACCGAAGAGGATGATGGCTAAGATGATTGTGAGTCGATAAGGATGTGTCATAGGTGTTACAGCCTGCGCCGTTTCTTCCAGATAGAAAATCCTAGGAATAAGGTAAAGAGGGGCAAGAACAAGACCTGGAAAAAGAGGAGGGCTTGCTCTTGCGAGGGATTAGGCACAAAAGGACGAAATGCTGGTTCTTTGGGTGCAATCGAGACAAGGTGTCCTTCATCAGCTAACCAGGCTACAGTTTTTAAAAAGAAATCGGTATTGCCCGGATAGGTGATATAGCCATTGGTGGCAAAGGCCGAATTTCCAATAATGACGACTTTTCCGAAGCCCTGCGCACCTTGGCTTGAGGTTTTTGCTGTCAAGGCTGCGGCGATAGTGAGAGGGCCTTCCAGGTCTTCTTCAGGATTGAGTTCTGGTTCTGTATTGGTCAGGTTTACTTCTGCCCAACTCTTTTCAGAGGTTTGGGCTAGCGAGACAAAATCCCAATCTTTTCCTTTTTCTATATCAAAGTCAATGTGACGAGAAACAGGCAGGAGAATTGGGACGGTAAATTCATCGGTAATGTCATGACCTGTAAATGTGCGAATTTGTAAAGCGGTGGGACTTCCGCGTCCTAATCGATGTTGTTCATCCACCACAATGCCTTTTCCTAGTGTTACACCCCATTGATGAGTAAGGGATTGGACGGAATCTTTATTCTGAGGGTCTACGAGTAAGAGTAGGTGTCCTCCTGATGCAAGGTAATGCTGAAGATGCGTGACTTCTTTTTCGGTCAACGATTCTTGCGGGGAGGCGAGAATGATAACAGCAGGATCTGTCTCACGATCTTCGCTCATTTTAGGAATGGTGTCGATGTCATACCCCTGTTTATTCAAGGCATCCTTTGCACGAGAAAGTCCAGATGACTGTTGGTCTGACAACCCTTTTTCGCCATGACCCGTCAGGAAGACCAGTCCTTTCTTTGTAGATTGAGTGACGCGGAGGAGGGCATTGGTGACTTCATTTTCTGATGCCTCTTTGAGATAAATTTTTTGAGATGGACTTTCCACAACGGCTGTATCAATTTGCGTGATGGCGTATTTTTTTGCGAGCTCAGGTTGACGCTCAGGGTCAATATATTCAACGGTGATCTTCTTGGTTTCTTTTGAATAGGTTGTGAGGAGATCGTGAAAAGATGCGTATTTGGGACTTCGCTCGTGAGCAAAGACCTTGATGGCAATGGGTTGTTCCAATTTTCTTAAGATCTGGTACGTTTGCCTCGACAAGGTGAAATGTTGAGTCTCTGAAAAGTCCCATTCAGGAGCATGTCGAGCAGCTAAAAAATTCATGATGACGACAATAGCTCCCACAAGGATCACCGCGATGATACTGTTGAGTCCGAGACGTGTGGCGCGTTGTTGAGAGAAGCTCTTAATCCGTTGAAACTGAACAATGAAGAGTGTGAAAAAACAGAGGAGGGCAAGGCTCTCACACAAGGTGGTGAGCCAATCCGTATTCGGTAGAAAGATTGGAACGACAAACCCGGCCAGCGCCAGAATTCCTCCGACTATGCCTAATGTTGGGAGGAGTCGACCTATTTCCATCGGTGTGCGTCAATCACTTGGTGAGCGGTGAACCACATAAAGGCCATACCTGAGAGATAGTAGACGATGTCTTTGATATTCACGAGTCCACGGACGAGGCGATTGTAATGTTCGGTAAAAGAGAGATAGGACAGGACATGTCCTAATGTGCTGTCACCAAGAATGGTGGCAAATAAGCCGAGCAGCCATATAAGGAGAATTATGCCAAAGCTTAAAAACGCAGCAATGATTTGGTTTTCCGTCATGGCTGAGGCGACGACTCCAATCGCAAGCATGAAGGCTCCTTGAAGAAGGAGTGCTAAGAATCCCGTCCATATTGGGTCCCAATTAAAACTCACATAGGCGGAGAGTGCCAAGGGAATCAGTCCAGTGAGCACAAGGAGGATGACATAAATAACCAGCACACTTAGGAACTTGGCCGAGACAATCTCGTTAATACCAACGGGCGACGTGAGCAAGAGTTCAAACGTGCGGAGTTTCCGTTCTTCGGCAAAGGTGCGCATGGTGAGCAGAGGCAAGACGAACATGAGCACAAGGTTCATACTGTAAAACATGGGCCGAAAGACTAAGTCATTTAAATTAATTTGTGCATACGTATTAGAAACTTGCATCATCCGTAAGGCTTGTCCGCTGGCATTGACGACGGCCCAATAGCTGAGTAAGCCTACAAGTCCTAAAAAGACAGCAGCGATCACGTAGACAATGGGTGAGACAAAATAGCAGCGCAATTCTTTGGCTAATATGGTGGTAGCTGGTCTCATAGTGACCTAAGGGTTGAGTTCTTTTTCTTCATTCGTGAGACGAATAAAGACATCTTCAAGAGACATGGACATAACGGATAGCTCAAGGAGGCCCAATTGATGTGTCATAATAAACTCCGTCACGGCTTCCCGTATGTCATGTCCGAGTTCGGCTTCGACAAAATAGGTATTCTTTGTTTCTCCTGATGAAACGGTGACGACGCCATTGAGCAAGCGAAGCTGATCTATCATATTAGGAAGAGATGTTTTGACCGTGACACGAAGTTTTTCGGATCGTCGAAGACGAGCCGCAAGTTGTTCATGTGTGTCGATGGCCACGATTTGACCGTGATGGATAATAATCACACGTTCGCAGAGGGCCGTCGCTTCGGGCAATATATGTGTGCTCAGAATAATTGTATGTGACCCAGCAAGACCCTTAATCAGGGCGCGAATTTCTAGTATTTGATTTGGGTCCAGTCCCACAGTTGGTTCATCAAGTATGAGAACTGGTGGGTCATGGATGAGGGCTTGGGCTAAGCCTACGCGTTGGCGGTATCCTCTGGATAAATTGCCAATCACTCGTCCTCGAACATCACCCAGCCCGGTTTGTTCAATGACCTGGTCCATTTTTCTGGTTACCTGAGACCCGTCGACACCTTTCATTCGACCGACAAATGTAAGATATTCTCGAACGGTGAGCTCAAGATACAATGGTGGATGTTCTGGAAGATAGCCAATTCGCCGTTTGACTTCTAAAGGTGATTCATGACAGTCAAACCCTGCGACCCGGACAACGCCATCTGTCGCTGGCATGTAGCCTGTCAGAATGCGCATTGTGGTGGTTTTTCCAGCACCATTTGGGCCCAGAAATGCTACTATTTCCCCTTCAGCGACAGAAAAAGAAATATCTTGAACCGCGGTGATTGGGCCATAGCGTTTCGTGACGTGTTGAACTTCAATCATAAATACTTGAAATTGAGAGGCTTCTGTGGATAAATTTCTGATAGATATTGGGGTCTACACATCAAAAAGTGGAAGGGCAAACGAATGGAATCTTACCCGCCTTTTTAAAATACCGTCAAGTCTCTTCTCATAGGTTTCCCAGTAGAGTTTCGACATTTGACACGTATAGGCAATCTAGTATGATGAAATTGGTGCATTGAAGATGCCCAATCGGTTAAATAGATCATAAATGCTGAATTAGTATAAATACGTATACTTTGGCCTGCCAAGGCAAGGTCTGAGGTTTTCAGAGTGAGAGGGAGGAATCATGCGTATGAACAGAGAAAATAAAAGTAAGACTCGCTTCGTCTTCAGTCTTGTTTTGCTGTTGTCCTGTATATTTTTCGTAGCAGGTTGTGGCTCACGCCTACAATCGAGAGTGAGCAGCGAGTTGCCTAATTCCGAAGTGAAAAGTGTTCAGCTCGAGGAGGCTCCTATTGAAACACCAACTGAAATTTTGGTTCCGCCCTCTGTTGCCAAAGAGAAAGAGGCAATCACAGCACAGGTGGTCGAGCCCAATCCTAGCGAAACCTCAACGCAGATGTCCTTTGAGGATGCAGAGCTAGGACCGAATGGCGATGTTTTTGCCTCCTCGGGTCAAGCCTCACCTCCAATCTCTGTGACTATTCCCCATTCTACTCCCGTCCCAGCATTGGCCAAGCCGAGTAATCTTCAGAATCTTCCGTTTACCTTATCGGATATTTTCTTTGACTATGATCAGTACACAATCCATGAGCGTGATATTAAAACATTGGAAACCAATGCCCAAGTACTCCTTGGCCGATATTCTAAAAAGAGAATCCTAATACAAGGTCACTGCGATGAACGTGGAACGGAGGAATATAACCTGGCGCTTGGGATTCGACGAGCTCAAGCGGTGAAAGACTATTTGGTCGACCTTGGTGTTCCACCTGAAAAATTGCAAGTCCTGAGTTATGGGAAAGAGAAACCCTTTTGCACTCAACACAATCAGAACTGCTGGAAGCACAATCGTCGAAGTCACCTGGTGTTTCAATAACAGGGGGTAGCATCGAAACTATTGTGCCTCAGTTACATAAGGTCCTCCCTTTTTCAATAGAGACTTCTTCTCCAGAAGTCTGACGTTTCGGATAACGAATTCAAATCTGTCGTTTCCCATTTCTCACATAGAGCGGTAGCGGATTTTTTTAATCACACTCAGGAGGTTTGTCCTATGGGTTGTCGTCTTGGTTTGCGAATTGCGATGACATGTGTATGCGCGCTGGCTTTAGGTGGTACCGTGGCCTTTGCCGGAAATGGAACTTCGTTACCTTCGCATGCGGAGCTGACTGTCGCATTGGATAATGCTTCAGCAGCTGGAGTGAACAACGGAGGAATTTTTCACCAGCGCGCATGTGGGCGGCGATAGTTGATCGAAGTGGGCGCGTCAAAGAAGTGACCAAGGCAACAGGTTCAGATCCATGGCCTGGGAGTCGAACGATTGGCATGCAAAAGGCAAATACGGCTAATGCGTTTAGCAATGATGGCCTCTCACTTTCCACTGCGAATTTGTATAACCCGACCCAACCAGATGGGAGCTAGTTTGGACTACAAAAAAGTAATCCAGTCGATACCAACGTGACCTACCGGGGTAATGCGAATACGTTTGGCACCAACAATGATCCTACGACCAAAGGAAAGAACCGTATCGGCGGCGTGACTGTGTTTGGCGGAGGCTTACCTCTCTACCATCAAGTGCCCGGTGAGGTTCTTGGAGCTATTGGCGTGAGTGGAGATAGCTCCTGTGCGGATCACGTGATTGCGTGGCGTATTCGTCATGCCCTGGGATTTGTGAAAATTCCTGGAGGTGTGAACTTTAACAACTATGGTGGAGCTGTTTCCTCTGGTCGTGGAGACGGCAATATTATCTTTGACCTCGAGAATGGCTTTAGTCATCACAAATGTGGAAATGAAGGTATGGTAATGAACTACCTTCCATCCATGGAGAACTTTTAAGACCAAAGACGAGAGAGTTCTTTCCCACTCCCTGATGAAGGGAGTGGGAAAGGTGAGACCCGCCAAATTTTTCTTTGTCCCCAATGCAAAATGAATATTTTAATACTTGCAGGTGATGAGACTATTATTC
>JBMYWX010000201.1:0-6089 GCA_049607825.1 Nitrospirales bacterium | reverse complement strand
TCCAAGCTGCAAGAATTTGGGTTTATTAAAATTCGCTCGAGAATCAACTTCAAAGGGCAACAGTATCTGGCTGAAAAAGAATCGTGGATTGATTATCCTGACAACTGAACTCATCGTATCTTCACTTACTTTCTACTTGACAGTTTTTCTCCAACCCCCTTCAACATCTATCCTACGAATTTTTAGTAGTACATAGAACCTCAGGACAAGACAAGGTCAGATCAACAGAACGTTTATCAAGATTTTCTTTACCTTTCCAGAAAAACACTTCTCGAGGAGACGAGACAAAATGAACACATGCAACCCCTATCCTAAACGATGGGTCACCGTCATGATGGTCGCATTATTATTGACATCAGCAATCGAAGTGTTCGGAAAAGATGGACTACGAAAGTACGAAAGTCATGGATTATCTTTTCAACACCCATCGGACTTAAAGGCTATGAAACCAGCCAGCACCAAACAAATCCAAGGGATTTTAAACCAACAATTACGAAATATGGGAAATACCCAAGTATCCGTTATTGCCCTTGATGTTTTACTAGACCTCCCAGCCTTTCGGGTAATGATTGCAAAAGAACAATTTACAAAAAAGCCCTCACCGAGCTATCTCATTGAAGAACGCAAGCATTTTCTTGCTGAAGCACAAAAACGGGGCTTGATTCAGTCCTATGGAGAAATTAAAGAGACACAAATCTCGACCTATTCAGCCATTGAATTTCGAGATCTCGACAAAGGGACACAGGGCTACGGAAGCCGTGTAAGAATTCTATGTGGGAAAGATACGTGGAATTTTACATTTTCTGGTAGTAACCGGAAGACCTACGAACAACACCAAAGTCATATACAACAAATCATGCAATCTGTTGTCCTTCCAGAAACATGTTAGCATTCGAGTACCCACAATCCTTACTCAAATATACAAACCATTTCAATAACAAGAGCATCAAAAAGAGTGGTAGGCAGTGAGAAATCGGAATTTGAAATTTTAGAAACGATGAGCAAAGAGTTTCACTCAGGGATCTCAGGGATGATCGAAAAAGATACTCTCGTCAACAATGCAAAGGCCTCGATTCTAAGGAAGAAAGGGGGGAGGCTATCCAGTCTCATTCAGGAATTTCCATCACCCTCTCAGGCAAAGTCAGGGTGAAGGTGGAGCCACAACCTTTGCCATTGCTCGAGACCTGAAGTGAACCTCCGCAGTTTTTCGCAGCAAGCGCGCTGCAGTGAAGGCCAATACCACGCCCCTTCGCTTTTGTGGTAAAGCCTTGGGCAAATATTTTTGTAAGATTCTCAGATGTAATACCAACACCCGTATCACCCACCTGAATTTGTAAAAACCCTTCCCGATCGAGACAACGTTGAATACGTAGAGTGAGACAGTGCCCTCTCCCTTCTTTATCCATCATGGCATGCTTAGCATTTCGAATTAGATTAACCAAAATTTGTAAGACTTGGTGTTTATCAAGAATCACCTGTGGAAGAACAGCATATTCCTGAATGACCTCAATGTTATATTGATCCAAATCTCCACGATTGATCATGAGTGCCTGATCGACAAGATCTTCTAGGCGAACGGGCTCTTGCAGCCCACCAGGGGTCGTAACATTTTGTTGGGCATCAATAATTCTTCGCACATGGTCAACTTTCGAGTGAAGGGCATCCATCTCCTGTAAGGACTGCCTCACTCGGGCCGACAAATCTTTCCCGAGTTCTCCGAGAAACTGAGGAACCAACTTTCCCTTGGGATCATCAGTCAGAAATGCGCTAAGGTCCTCAGAATGAGTCTGCAGCAATTCGTTAATACGACCAATTTCTGAAACGTGAGCGTTTCGCAAGACATTTGAAACGAGGCCAGCTGACACATTAATACTATTCAGAACATTCCCTACGTTATGGAGAACACTGGTGGCAATATCGGCCATCCCCAACTGGCGTGACGTCTCTAACAACTTGGCATGTAATTCTTGACGTTCCACCTCTGCTTTTTTGCGTTCCCTTGCATGTCGAATAACTCGTTCGAGCAAGGATGATTCCACAGCCCCTTTGATCACATAATCAGCCGCACCAAGTTGAACCGCTTTCAGATCCACGTCGCGGTCAGTCGAGCCAGTCATCATGATAATTGGAATTCGACAACCATACTGCAAGGCATCACCCAACATATTGAGGCCAGTTCGAGAACCAAGGCAATAATCGAGAAAACAAATATGATGGTGATTTTGCACGATGGCCGTGAAGGCTTCTTCGTAGGAGGAAATCCAATCTACCTCAAATGTAAACCCACGTATATCCGAGAGCAGAGAGCGTGCAATAAAGGCATCGTCTTCATCGTCTTCTATCAATAGGACTCGAACGACCTCTAGCTCACACTCTAGGCCCGTATTTGTAACGATCATACTCAGCGTCCTTCAATAGTGAGCATATGAGAGAACTATTCTTAGCTTCTACGTGGCAAGGCACAGATTCGGATGATCTATCGCAGCTCTAACCGTAGCAAGCAGTTCATCAAAATCAAAAGGTTTTTCAAAAAACCCAATGGCACCAAGAGAGAGCGCTTGCTGCCGCAAATCGGACTGTTTACTAGCCGTCAGGAAAATGATAGGGATTGTGCCCGTCTTCGTAGAGTTTTTTAACCGCTCAGCAAGGGTCACACCATTCCCTCCAGGCATCATGATATCGAGAAGAATAAGGTCAGGAGTCTGCTCCATAGCCTTCTGCATACCCATCACTGCATCATAGGCTGCCACCACATCATACCCCTTTGATTTAAGACGAACGCCTAATGCTTTGACAATATTTTCATCGTCCTCTACAACTAAAATACGTTTGTGCATCTTCATCCCTCGTTATACGGTGGTAGACGACTCACCTGCTGTTGCTTTTCGAAGGGTAAACGAAAACGTACTCCCTTCTCCGATTTGGCTTTGAACGGAAAGTGTTCCATTGTGCAACTTGACCAATTGTTGACTAATAAATAAACCTAGCCCTAACCCTGCCACGGCAGGCGAATGATCGTTTCTGATCTGATAGAGCCGATCAAAAATTTGATTCACCTGCTCGGAGGGAATCCCCTTCCCCGTATCAGAAACAGCAATAATCACAGAATCAGGGTTAACCACGTCATCTGTGACCTTGACCCTCACTGATCCACCTTTCGATGAAAATTTCAATGCATTGCTCAATAAGTTGCTCAACACTTGACGAATTCGGTGTCGATCCATAAACACATAGGGAAGGTCAGGGGCCAGCGAGCACTGCAATGACACACCTCTATTACGTGCGATTGGGACAAAGGTTGAGACCACTTGACGAATGAGATCTACCAAATCATCAGATTGGATCTCCACACTCAATTTGCCCGTCTCCAACCGAGTAATGTCAAACAAATCATTTATATTTTGCTTCAAAGAGTCACAGCAGCCATTCACAATTTCCAAATACTCTCGTTGATCTGAGGTCAGTGGTCCCGCAAGCTCTTCAAGCATGATTTCCACAAATTCCCCGGCAGCAGTTAAGGGAGTTTTCAACTCATGGGCCAGGACATGATAAAAGCGTTGGATTTCTTCATACTGCTTCGACAACTCTTCATTCGCCTGTTCAAGCCGATCATGATGCTCATCAAGGTTTTTCTGGAGACGACTCTTTTCTACTGCATGCGAAATCGCACGCTCTAGTGTTTCTGGCGACAGCAATTGTTTGGGAATATAGTCCGATGCTCCCGCGCGCATCGCTTCCAACACCACAGATTCAGCTCCCTGCCCGGTCAACATAATGACTGGAGGATGCACCACTTGGCCATGAACTTCTCTTAGCAAATCAAGGCCTGAACGGCTTCCAATATGATAGTCAAGAAGGTCGACATCGTACCGATCCTGCTTCATTCGCTCCAGGCCATCCTCGAAACATGAAACCCAATCCACTTCGAACGTGATACTAGGAATATCCGAAAGGATGTCTCGCGTGATCACCGCGTCATCTTCACAATCATCCACTAAGAGCACTCTCATGACATCTGTCGAATTTTCAGTTGCTGCGAGCACGTGCGAAACCTCCCCAAACTGAATACGCGTTCAATGACATAAATTCTCCAGCGTAAAACCCCTGTTGAACAAAAAAAAACCCATTCTTTCGAATGGGCGCAAAACCTTGGGTGCCAATTGTTCTCAGCGGCAACCGGGCTGACCTCTTCATTCTCATACAGGAGGTCCCTTGGCTTTGCGTCCCACCCTTACGGATGGTTTGCCTTTTCACTCTGTTACGTACTTCATCGGCTTTTCAGATCGAAACTTAAGGCTAGTACAACATAAGCGATCTCTAAACATAACATGAGAGTCACAAGAATTCTCTACGGTACAGAACGTTCAATGGGAAAGAATGCTGAGTAAGTTTTTCAAGCAGCAAAAGTGCATCACGTCAATACCCAAGTATGAGATTTAGGAAAGACATGCGACCCTTCCTAAGCCTAACAATCCAAATTACCACATTATGACTCTCCCCGCTCCACTATCACCGGCTTCCAAGTACTTCGTTCAGCCATGAACCAATGGTCTTCAAGGCGTTTCACAACATAGACTTTCCCAGGTTCCGCGATCCATTCGGCTGTTCCAGGTATCAAGGATGCCCCAGGTAACCACCAACCACGATCGAGCATCTGTGTACAACGTTCATAGAGTCCATCGTCCCAACACCGAGACTGAGCAAGATGCTCATAGAACAATGACACGTTGTCGGTACCTGAGAGAACTTCAATGGAGCAAGCGTATCAGGCGTTCTCGTTAGTTAACATTTACTTCTCGTTGTTGAGCGCTCCGGTAATATGACTCAAAACCATGGATAAATCCTCAAAATTCAGAGCGGCAATTTGATCGGGTGAAAGTGACAGGTCATTATGTAAGGAGACTGAACCCCCTGTACATGCTGTAAACAAAAACAGAAAAAGGCCATCAGGGCTCCTCTTTGCCTTACTTTATAACCAAATATGATTAGCCCTCATCGTATTATTTATGGATGAAATCTTGACCTGATGATGATGTAACAGTCTAGAGGTTGAGAAAAAAGCCTATCTATTAGTCATTAGTGAGAAGCACCATGACTGGCAGTGCAGTAACAGAAAAAAATATAGCGTTTCAATTATTGACATAGAATATCCGACATAAAAAATGAAAAAATCAGGACATTAATCAAATATAGTCAATAACGGAAAAATCTGTGAAACGATCTTAATCCGCGTTCCAGATTCTCCCCTTGGTTCTCTATGGCTGTATCCTAAACCTTTCATCTGTCTCTACCAACCTTGCCCACCCAGAGAATGCAAATCTATCTGACCCCTCAGTTACACCACCCCCATCTTCCAACACCAAAGCTAAGGCAACATCAGAACCCAATCTTAGGCACATTCCAAAAAACACCAACGTCAACCTGAGCTATTACTTCGATAATCGCAACTACAACACGATGAACATCTTGGTGAATTCGACAGGATTACCCTGAGGATTCAATGTCTTCGGGTTTACTGACCTCCATGGGACAGAGGGACGGTCCTCCCATCGTTTTGACATGATCAGAATTTATCACGAATACCGTCTTCGACGACCACTAGAGCCGGACTTGTTATTAGGCATCAATGGCTTTGATGTGGAATTGGAATATAACGATGGAAACGGTCAGGGAATTTTCTCCGAACAGGTCTCGGCTACCAACACCCTGCCCCCTTTCTAAAGAAAAGCTGGGCCCAATGGCGCATACTTCCCTGGCGATCTGATGGAAAGGGCTGGCAACTCAGTCACACACATTTCTTGGTGCTCACAGACCGGATCAAGCTCATTGGCTTTGCTGATTACAACGTCATGAATAATGCTCTTAATCAAAACGTTTGACTTGATCTTTGGGGGCGGCTTCAACGGATTAGAAATAATCGATCCGTCTCTTGACGGAGTGGGAGTGGCTGGAGGAGTCAGGATCAAGCTCTAAAGTCCAATGCCACTATTCATTGATCATCATCTCTCCAAGCCCATAATTACGAGCATGCGACTTACAAAACGGCAGGTCCTCTTATTAATGGTGATAAAAATAACCCTTTTCGGAAA
>JBMYWX010000200.1:0-6141 GCA_049607825.1 Nitrospirales bacterium | reverse complement strand
GTTATACACAACGTTATCCAGCATAACCTCCCTCCTAATTTAATTGACGGCATTTCGACACTTAGCCACCTCAGTCTTTCCCAACCCAATATGGTAAGGCTTTTCCAGTCCTCTGACAATATCTTCTGGCATGATTGTCACGACTTTCTATTTTCCTTTTCACTTCTTCACAGGCCTCTTTGTCCGTCATGACGCGAATTTGAAGTTCAGCTAATAATTGACTATTCCCAAGAATACCACCAGGTTGTCGCTTTGAATCCCCATCATTAGTGATCAGTACCGCTCCATACTTATCAGCAGTGAACACGATCATTACATCTCTTTTCTCGGAAGCTGTGGCAGCCCCGGCCGGAAAAAGAATGTGCTCGATCTCTATAAGGCGTTCGCGCTCCTGAGGAGTTGAAGGTAGAGGTTCACTGGATATGAAACTTTGAGCTTTTTCATGACGCGTCAAGCTAGTTCCACTAAGCGCTTCATCACGTGCGTCTTCAGGCAGCTCAAGAGTTATCACATCATCCCTCTCCCATTCCTCTAATTTATTCATCCACGGGAGTTGACCTCTAGCATTTATTCGATTTGTATCTATGAAAAAACTGATAAGGATATGACGATTCAACATGATAGCAAGTGAATTTTGTGACAAAAAAATTTAACTTACTTCTCAATCCCCATTTTTTTGATGCGGGAGAGGAGCGTGGTGGGTTTAAGACCGAGGAGTTCTGAAGCGCCACCTGTGCCGTAAATCTTCCAGTCGGTTTGTTTTAAGGCCATTTCGATATTCGCCTTTTCACGTAGCCGCATTTCTTCTTCGCTCAGGACTTCGCTGGAGTTATCTTCATTTTTCTTGATTGAGGTCTTGAGTGACACGCCATTAGCCTGGGGAACAGGTAGATCAAACTTCACCGAGCCACACCGCGAGGATATCACAGCTCGCTCAATCACATTTTGTAATTCCCGCACATTTCCTGGCCAGTGGTAGGCTTGGAGTTTAAGAACTTCCGACTGTAGTAAATCTCGTCCAGTACAATTCAATTTTTTTCGAACATGAGCCATAAAGGTTGTCGCCAATAACGGGATGTCTTCTTTTCGATTGCGAAGCGGAGGCACTTCGATGGGGAACACATTTAAGCGGTAATAGAGATCTTGCCGAAACCGTCGAGCTTCCACTTCCTGTGCAAGCTTTCGGTTCGTCGCCGCGATCACGCGGACATTCACTTTTCGTGTCGTTTCCTCCCCTACCCGTTCGTACTCACCTTCTTGTAAAACCCGTAATAATTTACTTTGCATCTCCAGAGGAATTTCTCCGACTTCATCCAAAAACAAGGTCCCGCCATCAGCCGCTTGAAACCGACCGGCTCGATCTTTTAAGGCGCCGGTGAAGGCACCTTTGGCATGTCCAAAAAATTCGCTTTCATACAGTTCTTTGGGAATCGACGCACAGTTCACGCGCACGAGTGGGTGATCTTTACGCTGACTCCGACGATGAATTTCTCGAGCGACCAGTTCTTTTCCGGTTCCTGACTCTCCAGAGATAAGCGCGGTGGCATCAGTAGGTGCCACGAGTTCAATTTGTTCAACAAGATTGGCAATGGCTGGACTCTGCCCAACGATTTCCCCAAAGTTTTGTGCTTCTAAGACTTCTTCTTTTAAGAAGGTATTTTCTAATTCGAGTTGGGTTTTGAGTTGTTCAATTTCTTCGAAGGCTCGCGCGTTGGCAATGGCGACGGCCACATGATCGGCAATCATGCGAAACCACATGGTGGATTCATCAGAGACGAGTTCACGTTGAAACACGGCCAGCACGCCAAGGACCTCTCCTTTATAAATAATAGGTTGCCCGTGAAAGCCGTGAATGCCTTCTCGCTTGGCCCAATCGGGTCGTGCAATCCAGGAAAGATTGGCATCCATTTCATTGATGACCAATTGTTCGCCAGTTTGTCCTATACGTCCCACTTTACAGACGCCTATAGGAAATCGTGCAAAGTGTCCATTGATATTGGACCATTCTGTTTTATCTTCCCCACCTGAACGACCGGCACTTGCGACCAGATGTAGACACTGCGTCTGATCGGGACATTCTTCTTGAAACCGACAGGTTGCACAGATATCGCCTGGTCGAATCATCCAAATTCTCGCCAGGACGACGTTGGGTCGATCTGCTAGCCGTCTCACAATCAGCCACAACAAATCATTAAGTGACCGTTGTTGGGCGATGTCCAACACGAGACATTTGAGGGAGTCTAACGTCGTGGGTGCTTGGCACTCAGTTGGGGTTGTCTTGCTCGCGATGTTCATAGCTTAAACCATAAACGAAATCTCGTGACCATTCAATGAATTTTCGTGAAGCACGATATTTCGTGCATCATAAAATATTGACAAAACTAATAAATACATCAACAAAACATATACTTATGAAAAGTATCGATTTGGCATCATCATTGTAATACTACGAAACCATGGATTTGTTGAACGCGATGAACTCAAGAAAAGGATAACACCATGTCACGTATACCAGCTATCAACCCAGACCAGGCAACCGGCCCAGCTCAAGAGTTACTCCGTGGAGTGGAGAATACGCTAGGGTTCGTTCCCAATACTATTCGGACAATGGCCAATTCTCCAGCCGTGCTTGAAGGCTATCTGGAATTCTCTAAATCTCTGTCCAAAGGACGGTTACCATCTAAGCTTCGCGAGCAAATTGCATTAACGGTCGCAGAAGTCAACGGATGCCGGTATTGCCTTGCCGCTCATTCAGCCATTGGAAAAACGATTGGGTTGAGCGAAGAGGCCATTGAAGATAGTCGGCAGTCCATCTCACCTGACAGCCAAACTGCAGCCGTATTGCAATTTGCTCGTGCACTCGTCATCGAGCGCGGCATGGTGAGCAATGCCGACCTCGCACACATACATGGGGCCGGTTTCAGCGATGGAGACATTGCAGAAATCATCGCGACTGTCTCACTTTCACTTTTCACCAATTATTTAAACCATGTGGCCCAAACCAAACTAGACTTTCCTGAAGTCACAGAACTGCAAGCCTACTGATTACACACATTAAGTTGAGCCACATCACAACAATTATTCATTCATTTTAAGCAAGGAGAAAATCATGGCAACACCATCCACATCCACACTTCAAGGCAGATTAGAAGACCTGCTGTCTTATATACGAGAAGGTCGGATTCTCGATGCAATGAGTGAGTTCTATGCAGAAGGAGTGGTGATGCAGGAGAACAGTTTATCGCCGACCGTTGGTCGCGAAGCTAATTTGGAAAGAGAGAAACAATTTCTCAGCACCGTGAAAGACTGGAAACGGTTTGATGTCATCGCGAAAAGTGTCGGTGAAGATGTCACGTTTTATGAAACCGTCATGGACTGGACCACCACCGATGGAACAGCCGTTCATGTGGAACAGGTGGTTGTAGCTAAATGGCTAAACAACAAAATTATCAACGAACGGTACTACCACAATCCGTAAACTAAAATTCCTCCCCTCCTTTCTAAGGAGAGGAATGATTAGGAAAATTAAGATTTATATTTTTGAAAGGATATGAACCATGAGCACCACAACTGAACTCGCACTCATCATCGGAGGAACCAGCGGAATGGGCCTAGAAACCGCCAAACTTCTTGTCGCCCAAGACATCCCCATTTGGGTAACCGGTCGTAAGACAACAAACGTGGAACAGGCTAAAAAAACATTAGGCGCTGCAGCTGAAGGCACTTCATTAGACTTGTCGAATGTCGGTCACGTTCAAGACTTTATTAGCGATATTGAAAAAGAAACACGACACATTAAATACCTGATCAATGCCGCGGGCACGTTTTACCCAAAGCCCTTCCTTGAAATGGCAGACAAGGACTACGACCAGTATATGGATCTCAATAAAGCCTTTTTCTTCATTACTCAAGCTGTGGCCAAGAACATGAAGACTCATGGTGGTGGCTCAATCCTGACTATTGGCTCCATGTGGGGAAAGCAAGCCATCAAAGCCACCCCGTCCTCAGCCTATTCCATGGCCAAGGCTGGTCTCCACTCTCTGACCCAGCATCTCGCCATGGAACTAGCAGACGATGGCATTCGGGTCAATGCCGTGTCTCCTGCAGTCGTCGTAACTCCGATTTACGGATCATTTATTGAGCCAGACAAAATCGAAGAGACATTACAAGGATTTAACGGATTCCATCCTATCGGGCGCGTTGGAAGACCAAATGATGTTGCAGAAGTGATTGCCTTTTTGCTCTCGGAGAAAGCCAACTGGGTAACTGGCGCGAATTGGGACGTGGATGGTGGTGTGTTAGCCGGTCGAAATCAATGAACTCGTTCACACTTCTATAAAAATGGAGATCAGAACAATGAAACACTTCAATACAACATTGAAAAGATTTCTCACAATCATTGCCTTCGTGCCATTTAGCCTCATTGGTACAATCGCAATCGGCATTCTAAGCTCAGACCCTGCAGTTGTTGAGGCCACTCAAGACATCAAAGCTGTGGGTGCAACCAGCTATCCAACCCTGCACAAAAATATCGAGGTGGACGGGCAGACTATTTTTTATCGTGAAGCAGGGCCCAAGGATGCGCCAACCATCTTATTGCTGCACGGCTTTCCGACTTCTTCACATATGTTTCGAAATTTGATTCCGCAATTGTCAGATCGCTTTCACCTCATTGCACCGGACTATCCAGGATTTGGCAATAGCTCGATGCCCGCAGTCGACCAATTCTCGTACACGTTCGATAACCTCGCAAAGATGATGGAGAAATTTATTCAGAAAGTGGGCTTACAATCGTACAGTCTGTATCTCATGGATTATGGGGCACCAGTCGGGTTTCGCTTGGCTGTCGCACATCCAGAAAGAGTCACGGCACTAATCATCCAAAATGGGAACGCCTACGAAGAAGGGTTGAAAGATTTCTGGAAACCCATCAAAGCCTACTGGAAAGACCGCACACCAAAGAATGCTGAGGCATTAAAAGACTTTCTCAACCTTGACGCCACCAAATGGCAGTATACCCACGGGACTCGAAATGTTGAATCTATCAGCCCTGATAATTGGTTAGTCGATCAATATCTTCTGGACCGTGCAGGAAACAACGACATTCAATTGCAGTTATTCTATAGCTATGGCTCTAATCCACCATTGTATCCCAAATGGCAGGCGTACCTTCGTGAACATCAGCCACCCACATTGATTACGTGGGGCAAGAATGACTCAATCTTTCCTGCGGACGGTGCACATCCATACAAGCGTGATCTTAAGAACCTTGAATTTCACTTGTTAGATACAGGGCACTTCGCGCTTGAAGAGGATGGTGAAATCATTGCGGGTTATATTCGTCAATTTTTCGATAAACGAGTAGCGAGGATCCAATAGCATAGTGATCTGAACCACAAATACTATTCATAAACATACGAATCATCACGAAAGAAGAGGAGACATATCATGCCACTCACACTCACGCTAACAGAAGGTGTATTGCCACCTGGAAATGAACAATACGCCGTCGCACGAATCACCGATTCCATGTTGAGGTGGCACGGCCTCAGTGGGAATACAGTCATGACTCCTAACATTACCGCGACGGTTCATGTGCTACCCAAAGGATCGACATTTTCAGGAGGGAAAGAATTTACTGGCGCATGGGCTGAATGGAAAGTCCCAGCGTTTGCATTAAACACCAGAGACATGCAAGTTGGTCATTTTAAGGATGTCACAGAGATCATTCACGAACTGTCAGATAGGAAACAACCTAAGGACAATATCTACGTCAACGTCGTACACGCAGTCGATGGCGCCTGGAATCTCGACGGCAAAGCGATGACTAACGAGGAGTTGGGGAAAGTCATTTCACAAGGGTAACTGCTTTGCTTCGCAGCACCCGATCGTACCGCATAAAATCAATTTTAAGGAATAAGGACTCTGATCATGACAAAACTTTTTGAGCCACTTTCAATCGGTTCCCTAACATTACCTAACCGCATTATCATGGCTCCGTTAACACGGATGCGAGCCAAGCAACCAGGAAACGTGCCACATGAACTGAATGCAGAATATTATGCACAACGAGCATCTGCTGGCTTAATTATCTCTGAAGCCACGCAAGTTTCCCAGCAGGGCCAGGGGTACCCAGGCACT
>JBMYWX010000199.1:0-6161 GCA_049607825.1 Nitrospirales bacterium | reverse complement strand
CTGAAATTGATTTAATCCTTACTTCTCTGAAAAATGGTTAAAGGGAAAAATTTGAAAAAAATCGGAAGATTAATAAGCTGTTACACTGTTAGTAACAAATTATATATGCAATAATACAATTTTATTTTTAAAATTTAATACAACTATTAAAAAGAAACTATTAATTTTGTCGCTCATTATTAACGATGAGATGTGGATAGGCCCATGGCACATTCACCAGATATGGTTGAACATTCGCCTGATTTTTCAAATATTGCGCTGTCATGAACATGAGTGGTATAGAGGATTTTGATAGGGATAGCACCATGTCATACCATCACGATGGAAACAGCCTACGACCAGACAGCACTAAAGTAAAAAGATAAGGAGTGATATCAATGAACCGAATAACAGCAGGTCTGTGTCTTGTATTGTGTCTTGTCCTTTCCATCCAAAATGGTTATCCACGCGATCGCACACTTTCCACAGAAGAGAAGACTCAACTTACACATGTCGACACTGTGCGGATCCAGGCCATCGCGCTCACCGAGAAGGGAACGGCCAGCACACAGGAGATTCTGCAAGTAGTCAGTCAACGACTTCAAGAATTGGGCTTTACAACACATGACGATCCCAAAGCTCCATACCACGTAGTGGTGAAAGTGAAATGCGAAGAACGGAAAACACGCATTGGCCCTTCTCGCTATGGAGGAGACGCAGATTCGCTCCATGCCCCGTCTCGTTCCTGGAGAGGACCAGCCTGTCAAATCACCTACGGGTTAGACGGACAGGACACGGCATGGAGAAAAGAAGTACGAACAGAATTCAATAATGCCAGACGCGCAGCACGCGCGGCCAAAATACAGGATTCAGGCCAGTATGCCATTACCGCACTCACCAAAATTCTGGAACGTGATAATTTCCCCTATTTGTTAGCGGCAGAGTGGGGGCAGGCCAATCGTTTAAGCCAAATCTTAGAGAAACCTGAGACACCTCAAGCCCTCAAACTGCAAATAATTTCTTTATTGGGTGAGATCACAGAAGCCGAAGTGCTCCCGTCTCTCAAGCGCGCGTTACAAGATCCAAGCTTAGCCCCATCTGCCGCAATGGCCATTGGGCGACAAGGTGAACAAGCCACCGAAGTCTTGCTCACAGTCTTACAAACAGCCAAAGATTCCAACTTGAAAGTGTCGGCCGTCAACGGCCTGGGTGAAATTGCCACACATCATTCGCAAGCTCCTGTCTTCACGCCATTCATCACGGCCTTACAAGAACCAACGACTGAACTCCCAGTACAAACTGCGATCGTCATGGCCCTTGGCAAACTCGCAGATCAACGAGCAGTAGAACCTCTCACAGAGTTAAACCGAAAAGCTTGGACAGATTCTTCTCGAGATATTGAAATGCAAAAGTTACGAGATGCATTGTCCTGGAGTCTATGGCAACTCAATCCCGATGCCCATGCAGGTGAATAGTCTACAGACCCGACTCAATACAATACTCCTGTGACAGAGGCGTGGCGTCCCTAGTCGTTCCTAAATTTGGCTTACATACTTGACGCCGGAATCATGCAAAATGGCCTATGAATAGAACAACAAGACGGCGAGCTAATAAAAATCACAAGCAACCTGGCGGAGGGAAACTGTCTGCAGAACTACACTCCGTTTTTTCTCAAGCTGTCGCGCATCACCAGGCGCTCCAATTTGCCAAAGCCGAGAAGCTGTACCAGCAAATCCTGAACCAACATCCTCAACATGCTGATGCACTCCATTTATGTGGATTGACATTTTTTCAGAGGGGTCACATCTCAAAATCGGCAGACCTTATCTCACGAGCCATTGCGTCCGACTCGACAAAACCCCACTATCATTTTAATCTTGGCTTAGTTCGTGAAAAGGCTGGAGAGCTCGACCACGCACAGGCATCCTATCAGGAGGCACTACGCATCAACCCCTCCTATGTTGAAGCTCAAAGCAATCTAGGAAATATACTCAGAAGGCAAAGTAAACTTGACGAAGCCGCTCAGGCTTTTGAGTCTGTCCTACGCATCAAACCAAGATCCGCAGAAGCGCATAATAACTTAGGGGTTGTGCTTAAAGATCAAGGAAAGCTTGAGAAGGCCATCTCCCACTATCGAGCGGCCTTAGAGATTAACGCATCCCACGCGGAAGCCCACAATAATCTTGGCGTCGCATTGAAAGAAGAGGGCAAGTTAGAAGAGGCAACAAACGCCTTTCGACAAGCCATCACATGCAATCCACAGTACGCCAATGCTCACTATCACCTTGGCTTGACATTAGTCTGGCAACAACAAATGGAGCAGGCTCTTCCCAGTTTCACACGCTCTGCAGACCTCACTCATAATCACAGACAACCAATACAAGCAAAGACCACGACTCCCGCTCGTATCAAACACGACCTAGAACAAGTCCAATACCTGGAACACCACCGTATCGTACAAGACCTTTCACCATCATATATCACGACGCTGAAAACGATTCAGCAAGAGATTACGTCTCAAGCTCTATCCTCCGGATTTATTGCTCTCAGTTCAGACGACACACAACGCCTGGCAGCATCCTACAACTCCATTCTGCATTATGGCATTGCCGACACCTTACCAGGCGGAACCTTAAACCCTCAGCTGGATGTCGCCACAATTGAAGCCAACTATCACGAGAAACAACCAGAAATAATGTTTCTTGACCATCTCCTCAATGAAAAGGCACTATCATCACTTCGTCAATATTGCTTAGAGTCCACTATTTGGAAACGAGATTATCAAAATGGGTACCTGGGAACCTTTCTCGCCGAAGGCTTTGCCTGTCCACTCTTACTCCAAATTGCTGAAGAACTCCGACTGCGATTTCGAGGAATTTTCAAAGACCATCGTTTGGCGCAAGCCTGGGCATTCAAATATGACAGCACGTTACAAGGTCTCAACCTTCATGCCGATGCGGCGGCAGTAAACGTCAATTTCTGGATTACCCCAGATCACGCCAATCTGGATCCGGCAAGTGGAGGATTAGTGGTCTGGGATAAAGAAGCTCCCGACGAATGGGATTTTAAGGCCTACAATAACGATAACAATCAAGAAAAGATTCGTGACTTTCTCAAACACCAACAGGCACAACCCGTCACCGTCCCTCATCGACAAAATCGTGCGCTCATCTTCAACTCCAATCTCTTTCATGAAACAGATACACTTTCCTTCAAAGATGAATATGAATGTCGACGTATCAATGTCACCCTGCTATACGGGTATCGCCAACAGAGCCACACACGCAGCAAAGAAAAATAGACAGGAAGCAAGAAAATACGAACAGTCTAGGAAATGGGTTACAGAAGGAGTTTTTTAAAAAAATGTCGGTCGGTTACGGAGAGGAAACATACTGTATAGATGTCACTTGTGCATCCACATAGAGTTCAAGGCCCGCCCCTTCTTCAAGATGATCAAACCCTTGATTAAGCTTACCCCCAATCGCGGTGAGGTACAGAGTCGTCCCCCAATTACTCACGTGAGGAGGAATGGTTAAGGATTGCATCATACTCATCAAGGTGTCATCTTTGCCGTCCTCGCCGGTCCTCGACCCACCAGAATCACTGTCATAAAAAGTAAAAAGAATGTTGACTTTAACAGCATCACTCGAGTCGTTATCCCACTGAGTCCACATCTCAAAGGTCCGCAAGTAATTATTGTGAAAAGGTCCCATTTCATGGAGGTCGACCGAAAGCGGATAGGCTTGTCGATTAAGAAAGGCCGGACCAGCCAAAAGTTGGTCTGCTGAGAGCACAAAGCCTAGGAGACAGCAACTCAGAGTCAGTGAAAACCGTGAAAACCACAACATCAAAAAACCCTCGCAATGAGATATGACATTATTTAGTATCACTCGATTGTCGGCCACTTCAAGGAACTGCTTTAATCGTGAAAAGGAACTGAAATCAGCCAATGACATCCAGACAAAATGCAACAGAAATTGTCAAAAATTCATAGACCGCTGAACCTTCATTTTCGTGTTGTTATGGCACGTTGATAATTGCGGTAGGTTCCTCTCCCAATAAGCCTCATTTCAAAAATAGATACCAACAAAAATGGCAGACTAAATCAGATGAATACGTGAGAAAATTCGGGTAGTGAGTTATGGTTATTCGACAGCACACATCGCCCAACGGTGGACTGCATGAAAGAGGCAAATGTAGCAGGGGGATTATGAGTGGGAGACAAGGCTCAACTCTCGCTACAAGAAGCGACTCGCCCTATCCTCATCGCCTCGGAGTCCTCAAAGAAAAATTCAGCAATAAATCGGTAGGGTTTCAGAAAAATAGAAAATGCAGGTTCTCAGTGATTTGAGAATAGGAAAATTGGTGCGCCCGACAGGAATCGAACCTGTAACCTCTTGATTCGTAGTCAAGTACTCTATCCAATTGAGCTACGGGCGCACAGGCACTGAGATCTAATCTTAGAGGCTTGAAAACACAACGTTCTCATTTATACAGATCCCTGAATAGTCCGTCAACTTGTCTACTTATCTCTTTTATAAGGCAAAATCACCTACTCAAACCCATTCAGGTGAAGCCTCTATCATAATCACACTCCCCTTACTTCCTGAAGTTCTTGCGCCATGTCATAGAGACTAATGGCTTCGACCCCTTCAGCAAGTGGATATCGATCAGCTCCACCATAGACCACAAAACTACGCGTAGGCTTCACATCCATTCGTGCATGGTAAAAACCTTTTGAAAGGCGTGGGGTCAACCCATACTTGACTTCAATTGCCCAGGTCTTCCCTCCGGGAAATTCCAAAACTAGGTCAATCTCAGCACCAGTCGCTGTTCGATAAAAATTTGGAATGACTCGTGTTGAGACAGCATTAATCAAACTCTCAATCACAAAACCTTCCCAACTTGTCCCAATCACGGGGTGACCAAGCAAAGCCTCATGTCCGAGAATCCCAAGAAGCGCATGTGTGATCCCGCTATCGCGAACATACACCTTGGGGGACTTCACCAACCGCTTCCCAATATTCACATGGTAAGGTCGCAACCGACGCACAAGAAGTAAATCAACCATGAGATCGAGATATTTGGCAATGGTTTTTCCATCAACGGCAAGGCTCCTCGCCAATTGCGCAGCATTGAGAAGACCACCTTGACCATGCGCGAGCATAGTCCAAAAACGATAGAGCGTCTCTGCAGGAATCCGTGGACCAAGGTCTGGAATATCCCGCTCAAGATAAGAACGGATAAAGTTCTCACGCCACGTCAAACTCTGAACGTCATTGTTACCAAGAAAGCTCTCCGGGAATCCCCCTCTCACCCATAATGCGTTCTGATCCTTACGTTCGACTTCCAGAACATGCAATGGTGGAAGATCAACATACGCAATCCGGCCTGCCAAGCTTTCTCCTGATTGTTGTAACAAATCCATCGAAGCCGATCCCAGGAGCAAAAACCGGCCAGCCCGATATCCACGACGCCGCCCCTGATCGATAAGACCCCGGAGTGTCTGAAAAAGCTCAGGAACTCGGTGGACTTCATCAAGAATAATCAGTCGATCTTCATACTCAGTGAGATAGATGGCGGCATCAACCAGCTTTTGTCGATCGGAAGGGGATTCGAGATCAAGATAGATACTTGAGCGTAGGGATGCAATCGACTCTGCAAGTGTTGTTTTCCCAACTTGCCTTGGCCCTAGGAGGGCAACAGCAGGAAATTGCTCAAGCCGATCGAGGACGATTTGTTGAAATGACCTCTCTATCATCATTGCAATTATGGACTATTTATCCATAATTGCAATGATAAAATAAAATAAACCACGAAATTATGCTTTAACACCTAAGTATAAATACATTACATATATAAGCTTGACACTCATTCAGTAATAAAAAATTACGAGATATTCTTGGATATTGATATTTGATATTTTTGATTGCGAGAGATACAATACGCCCTTATTTTTATATCTACTGAAAGATCATCATTAGCTTAATCTGATACTCATTAGCTAGGACGGCATAGCCAGAAAGGAAGCAACAAGAGAAAAGAGCAGCGAAGAAAAAATGGAAGGTGAAAGAATTAGAGTAGGGAATATAAGCTTTTTATACTGTCATAATCGATCCCGTTCCAACTAGATTCTCTAACCCCGCATAACCATCTTCCTGCTTCTATTTCTCCATTAGTCT
>JBMYWX010000198.1:2819-6209 GCA_049607825.1 Nitrospirales bacterium | reverse complement strand
TATCGTTCGCCTCTTGTTGCAGAGCATTCACCTGCGCTTGTTCACTTGATTTGACAATGCGTTGTTCATATGAATTATGAATCTGGGTGACCTCCTTGTAGGCATCGGCAAATGGTTCGAGATTTTTCTCAGCTAGCTCCTTAGTCGGAGGCTGTGATTCAACAGACTGCGCGTGCAAGAGAGTAAGTGGTGCTAAGCAAAATACAAGGGCAATCCACAAGAACATGTGTACGGTCTTAAGATTGATAGAGGTGAATGTCATGCTATTTCTCCTATCTTAGGATGGGTATGAATAAAAAATGTTTACCCTACGATTCTTGCTTTTCTGAAACTGCTTAACCTGCAATACGCGTCACACTTGAAAACTCCAACGACAGGCAGACACGCTGTTCCATTTCTTCTCACGATTCATATTTCTTCCTGTATAGCAAAAGACGCGCCCAACTCTCCCACCTAGATGCAGAATCCATCCCTACGACGGCATAACCCGTGGCATACATGTGAAATTTTATTCCTGACCTCACTCGCTAAAAGACAAGCATCTTCAGAAAACGACGTAGGGGAGACCCTACGATTATGGACGAATTCCTACATATGCAGATGACTACTCATGTGAACAAATAGTCCCTTCATGAGACATGTTCGTTTGTAGAAACAATGCCTTAACCGTGACTTGGCTTCTTAACATCTAATAGGCATATAAAATGCTCCCTTCTGGAGTACGGAGGTTAAAGGTCTTGTCCACGAAAATGGTTCGATTGGAGCGTAAATTTCACATGCGCAGACAAGAGTGGAGGCAGAGAATCGAATGAACTACCTCAAAGAAGCCCGAACCCAGTGCCCAGACCATGTAGGTACCAGAAACACATTTCCCTGTATTCTGGTTGTCGAGGATGATCGGTTTGTCGCCGATATGCTTGAAGCCGCTTTTAGGACATGGGGCTATGATGTACGGGTGGCAAGAAACGGACAGGAAGGCCTAGATATCGTTGCGACTCAATCCGTGGATGGCATTCTCTTGGACATGCATATGCCGATCATGAATGGACGAACCATGCTGGATGAATTACGCTGGAAAGGGCATGATTTACCAGTATTGGTAATGTCAGGTTCATCGGATGTCCGGGACCTTCGACAACTTCTCCGCGAAGGAGCACAAGGGTTTATAGTGAAACCATTTCAACTCCACTATCTGCAGAAAGCTTTTTCGCAAATCCTTCTTTCCAGTGAGGTCTCAGGGAAAAACTATCATTCTCATGGGCTTAGCAACCAAGAGTTTGACGCCTAGCCTTGTTCACCGATTGTCATTTCTCATCTACAAAGGTGAGAAAGCTCCTTATTGTTTTCCCATACCAACTCGGCCATTCAACTTGTGGCCCCTCGCCTCACTCCCTCTTAAAAAACAGCTGGTTTCCAATAACATTTTCTCTTGATAGAAAAGTACATTGGTCTAATACCTTTAGCCTCGTGGCCAAGGAAAGTACAACTTCAGAAGCTCTATTTAGAAGAACACCTCAATCGTATGATCGCGAAGCAAGATGTACCTTTTAGACGCGATACGAGATTGAAACCCCAACGGCAACGAATGGCTAAAAAATTACCGAGGCTGGATGAAAACACAGTATAATATTTAGATCCCAAAAATTAGCCTCCTAAGATCACCAGCATCTCTGTATAAGCAAGGGGTGAGGCACCCCATGAATCCAGAAAAATCC
The DNA here is from genome assembly GCA_049607825.1 of Nitrospirales bacterium. Taxonomy (GTDB): domain Bacteria; phylum Nitrospirota; class Nitrospiria; order Nitrospirales; family UBA8639; genus JAGQKC01. Next base: position 4,494 of record JBMYWX010000198.1, on the reverse strand, counting down.
GAGCTTTCACAGCTTCTGGGTCAAGAACGGTCATTCTGCGTTTCATCAGCTGACACACCTTACAGATGATCATTCAAGCGTTTGTATTCTGGGAGCGATGAGAAGTTGACCCAGCTGCATACATGTGACTACAACACTTCGGCTACGCTCACACTAAAGCCTTTGCGATCTTGTCGAGCAAGACGTTCCTGGGTCTGGGTTTGTGTAGAACGCCAGCAAGACCCGCATCTTTGAATCGCATCAACAACTCATCTTCGGTAAAGCCGCTATTTAATACAACTCTTCTCTAATGAGGTTGGAAGTCAAGCAGCCTCTTCGGCTCTATCCTGTCTATTGTTTCTTCTTGTGATTGCTGAGAAAAATCCCCACTATTTGTCGTAATTATTATTTTTTAACAAAATACGAACAACAAGATATACATCAGGCCATCTTCAGGAGTTCTGTAATCGCCCCACTGACTCCTTCATAAATTTGATGAGGTTTAGCTGTTCCATACATATACGCTGGAGTGGTAATGATTTTCTTGTCGGTATCAACGACAAATTTTTCGACTGCACAATTTTGATGTTTGGCCCCGGTCTTTTCTATTTCTGATGCTGTGCCAGCATCGTCTCCAATCGTGACGTTCACACCTTTATCACCCAATGCTAAGGCCATAATCGCTGGGGCAATGCAAATAGCCACAATGGGCTTTCGGCTCTCATGAAAATCTTTGACGATTCGTGCCACTTCTGGATCAATCGTACCTCCACTCCCTTTCTCTCCAAAATTACAGAGATGCAAGGCTGCACCAAAGCCTCCGGGAAATGCGAGCGCATCAAAATCCTGAGCTTTTAATTTTTCCAACGGCTCAATGTCCCCCCGAGCGATACGAGCCGCTTCCTGCATGACGTTTCGTTGCTGCCCAGTCGGCTTCTGCGTCAAGTGATTGGTTTCAGGCACATCTTTGTCTGGAGCAAAGACTTTGTACTCAGCCCCGTTTTGTCCAATCGCCACGAGGGTACTAATTGCTTCGGTAATTTCAGCCCCATCTAAGAACCCACACCCTGAAAGAATAACGGCTACCTGTTTCATCAAATCCTCCTTTGTCTTTGGTATAATGCCTGCAGACATTATACAAAATTGAAGAATCTGCATTCGAGACTACTGAGATCATTTTCTTTCTCACTTTGCTACCTTCCCGAATACTTAGCGGCAACTCTCTCTTACTCTGATTTTGCCGTGAGGGAATCTGAGAAAGAAATACCGAGATCCTGTATTTCACGATAGGGCAATAGCCAAACAAGCGATTCGTCATGGAGGTCAACCACTTGAATTCGGTTCCCCCAGGGATCTCGAAAGTCACAACCCAGTTCGGGGGCTAAGGTCAGCCCATATTTCTTCGTCAGTTTTTGACGAACTTCCTCAACCTGTGCTTCGTCACGAACCATGATCCCAAAGTGCTTCATCCGGTCTGGCGTCACCTCTTCCACTTCGAAGATGGCCAAAAATTGATGCTCTCCAAGCTGGCACCAGGCTGCACCTTCTCCACCTCTGAGCATTTTCAAATTAAATACATCAGCATAAAACTCAACGGCCTTTTGTGCGTCGTCCACTTCTATCACAACATGATTGACCCCATACACTTGAACAGCCATCACTTACCTCCTTTTTTTCATGACAGTGAATACGCTTC
>JBMYWX010000198.1:0-2809 GCA_049607825.1 Nitrospirales bacterium | reverse complement strand
ATAGTAAAGATTATTCCACTAATGCCAGCTCATAAAACTAATGGTTTAATGGGGGAGAGTGCTAGCATTGGATCTTGCTTCCAATTTACCCCCACATCATCAACATAGAGTTCGACTTCATTCCCATCAGGATCAGCAAGGTACAGACTTTGACTCACCGTATGATCACTCATTCCAGAAATGGGAACTCCTGCTTGGTCTAGTTCTTTTTTGGCAGAGCGTAACTCATCCAAGCTGTTCCCGATCTTAATTCCGATATGATAGAGACCGCGCCGAACACCCTGAGGCGAGGCAGGAGCATTTCCCACTTCGATTAATAGCAATTCATGGTGAGTCCGACCTGAAGTCAATCCTGCCGCCTTACCATCAAAAACCCGACCGATTTCTTCAAATCCCAACACATCACGATAGAAGGTCAGCGATGTTTCCAGATCTTTCACATAAAACACCACATGTCCCAAATACTGTGCTCTCATAGTTCCTTCCTTCCTCAAATCAGGCTATACCGGTCTCCCAGATGTGTGTGAGGACGTCATCCGAATTCGATATCCATCAGGTCCATTGAGATAAAAGTTACTGTGAATTCGCCTAGACTCTATGCTTGAGGGATTCATCCCTAATTCCACACAACTCCCATGAGCAACTTGCAGATCATTCACCATAAGATCAAATGGTGGAGTTTGCCCTGGGTGAATCGTCTGTCCTTCTTCTGGATTTTCTAGGACTAAGTGCGTTCCACCTCGAAGCTCTAATACGGCGAACTCATGATCATGATGGATATGTCGCATACCCAACTGCACGAAGTATTCCACAGCCTTTGGCACGTCTGTCACGAGTAACTCAACATGACCTATTGCCACAGCTGGCACGGATTGTTCATTTTGTATATCCGTCTGTTTCATTGAATCACCCTCCTTTCTTTCCAACTCGTCATTTTCAACTAATTGATGAATCGCTCTTTTTTCTTATCCTGACTATGAATCTACACACATCTATACTCTCGCTCTGTTCTCCTCACAAGTGCCTCGAGACTAACTGGCACCCGACTCAAAACTATCCCGAATCCGTGCAAGCAACACCTTCATCTGTTTCACCTCGCGTTGCGTCAACGCCTGTTCAAAGAAAGGACGAAGAAAGGTCGCATGCGTAGGGAAAATGTCCCGAAATAAGGCTTCTCCTTGAGCAGTGAGTCGGATTTTAATTGCTCGTCGATCCCCTTTGACATCTTCCCGTTTCAAAATTTTTTTGGCCTCCAGACGATCTAGCACTCCTGTCAGTGTACCCTTCGTCACCAATGTCTCCTTCGAAAGTTCCGCGCAGGTCAAACCTTCCGTACCACCAAGTTCGGCAATCACATCAAATTGTGAGGGTGTCACACCTAACGATTCTATTTGCCGACTACTTACCCGATAGAAAGCCAGGTAGGCCTCCACAAAAGGGCGTAGAAGGCTTAAGAACGGATCTTTTTGGAAATCCGTTATTGGCGTAATGTGATCACTTTTGATTTTCCGCTTGGACTTCGTATTCGTCATATTACCTCTCAATTTTAGGATAAATGTTCTCGACCATGTGAAGACCTCAAATCTTGATCTGGCCCAATCGGAACAATGCGATTCGGATTAATATCATCATGCGTGATGTAGTAGTGACGTTTGATATGATCAAAATCTACCGTCTCAGCAATACTTTGCTGTTGGTATAGGTCTTTGAGGTATCCAAACAGATTCGGATAATCGATAATACGTCTAACATTGCACTTGAAATGCCCATGATACACCGCGTCGAATCGAATCAATGTCACAAACAATCGCCAATCGGTTTCAACAATCTGTGAGCCAAAAAGATATCGCTGACTCGTAAGACGAGTCTCTAGCTGATCTAAGGTATTGAATACATTACGTACGGCATTCTCATACGCCTGTTGAGTCGTAGCAAACCCTGCTTTATACACACCATCATTCACATTCTCGTAAATAACCGCGTTCAGTTGATCGATATCAGCTCGGAGAGCTTCAGGGTACAAGTCAATTTGATTATTCGTTAGACGATTAAATGCTTGGTTGAACATGCGCAGTATATCGTCTTCAGAATTGCTCACAATCTTCCGTGCTTGAGCATCCCATAACACAGGCACAGTCACACGAGACTCGTATGAAGGATCAGTGGTCTTGTACGCCTCACTAAGAAATTGAAATCCATTGATAGGATCAAGCGAATGACCAGGTCCTACCTTGAACACCCATCCTTGGTCATCACGAATGGGATCAACGACAGTCATACCAATAATATTTTCTAGACCCTTGAGTTTTCTGACAATGATAGTTCGATGAGCCCAAGGGCAGGCCAACGACACATACAAATGGTACCGATCAGATTCGGCTGGATAGTCTGAACTTCCGTCCTCGGTCACCCAATTCCGAAATACATCATCTTGTCGCTCAAACGCTCCCTCGTCTGTTTGCTCATCGTGAAATTGTGCGCTCATGGTCAAGGTTTCCCCTCTGTCCAAATAAACGTTCCTCGCTTCAGATCACTCAAGGCCTGCTGAATTTCTTCCTGAGTGTTCATGACAAACGGGCCGTAGCGTGCAATGGGTTCATGGAGAGGTTGAGCCGAGATCAATAGCAATCGAACAGGCTCACCCTCTGTGACCACTTTCACGTGATTGCCCTCATCCAACACCACCAACTTGGGACTCGACACCCAATCTTGCCCTTCATCAACAACGAATGCCCCTTCTCCTTCAAATACATAGGCAAACGCCGAATGGCCTGATGGGACAGACTGCCTAAACGATCCATGGGCTGGG
>JBMYWX010000197.1:0-6232 GCA_049607825.1 Nitrospirales bacterium | reverse complement strand
ACACCTTGAGCTGCAGTTGGACCTTTAGCTCGGGCAGCCCGGCGACGTCAAATGACTGCACCGCCAGTGGTGTGACGTTTCCGAGCGTCGCGCCCTACGACGTGACGTTGACTGTGAGCGACGGCAACGGCGGCACAGATACCCAAACGATCCACGTTACCGTCAGAGATACGAATACGGCTCCGATTATCAGTAGTAATGGCGGAGGTGTATTAGGAAGCGTAAGTGTTGCGGAGGCTCTCTCTGCTGTGACCACTGTGACGGCTACGGATATTGATCTACCCGGAGATACTCTGACCTATAGTCTCGTCGGTGGAGCTGACGCGAGTCGGTTCAGTCTCAATAGCAGTACAGGAGCATTAACCTTCAAGGACACGCCAGACTTTGAAGCACCACACGATGCCAATACGGATAACCGCTATGAGGTACAGGTTCAGGTCAGTGACGGGAACGGAGGGACTGACGTTCAAACTCTGTTCGTTGACGTCACCAATATAGTTGAAGCTGCTCCCCCATTGCCGGAACCCCCTCCAAGCCCTGAGCCTGAGCCGGAACTTGAACCGACGCCTGAATCTGAAGGTGAGGAGATACCAGAGACCACCACGACGGCATCAAAACCATCACCAGGCCCCCAAGGGCCCGTCACCCCAGCCTTGCTCCCTGACGACCCACGCACTCAAACCCGTTCATCTGCTGAGTCAGAGAACACATTTGGCGTTGGGCATGCTGCTCACAATTCATTTGGAGATCTTTCTGACAGTCATTTACGTGAACTGACTTCGGCAAACGTTCTTGGCTTAAGTAATTCGCTATCGGGCCCTATACGCACGTTTGATTTAGGGAAATCGGCTTCGACTGTCCCCATTGAACTTAGTCATCAGTTAGATGTCTTAGCCGAACAATTACATGAGACCATTCAACAAAACCAAGCGGACTCTGAAATGGTCTCTGGTATGACCACTGGAACTGGAGTCACTCTCTCTGCTGGCTACGTCGCTTGGATGTTACGAGGCACCTCGCTGCTCACAAGCCTTTTTGCCTCCCTACCCGCCTGGGGAAATTTTGACCCCTTACCTGTCTTGACTGGAGGCTATACCGCCAAAAAGGCTGAAGAACAAGGGAACCAGTCGGAAACAAAGAAAGAAAACCAAGAACATCAAGGATTGGACGAAATATTCCGAGACTCTGACCAGGACTAGCTCACTCCATATCCACCTTGCTTGTCGTTTGTTATGCGCCTCCCTCCACTTGTGGGAATCAGCATTGGTCTTGTCTCCTTGACTGTCAGTGTGATGTTGCTTGGCAACACATTCTTTGAGGTCGTCCCGGACGAGAAAAAGCAGACATTTCACTATCGTCGAATACTTTCAGAGTCACTAGCAGTTCTCTATTCTACATTAGCCAGTCAAGATGATTTTGAAACCATTGAGCTCGCGATGAGCCAACTCGTGGAACGCTCGGATGACATTCTCTCTGCTGCCTTAGTCGCTATTGATGGTACGACCTTGGCAGAAACCGCAGCTCATGTTGAATCGTGGATGCCTCCTGAGAAAGATGAATCCACACTCGACCACATTCAAATCCCTATCTTTCAGGGCCTGGCGAAATGGGGAGTGGTTCAAATTCGCTTTCGGTCGGCTCATAGCTACAATCCTCTTGAATTTATTCCTTTGACGTGGGTTCGATTTATCACCTTTGTGGGATTCATCGGATTTCTTGGGTATTACTTTTTCATGAAACGTACTCTACGACATCTCGATCCCTCATCTGTTGTCCCAAAACGCGTCAAGGCAGCCCTCGATAATCTTGAGGAAGGGGTCGTCATCCTTGACCCTCATGACCAAATTATTTTAGCTAATACCGCCTTTCTTCGACAGACAGAAAAAGAAAGTGCCGCTTTGCTAGGAAGCAAGATTTCTAATCTCGGATGGTTAACAACAGAGGAGCATATGACAGAAGAAGTTCCTTGGGTGCTTGCTCGTACCCAGAATACCCCTCAAACGGGCTTTCCTAGGATTCTAGCTTCTTCCAATGGAACATTTCGAAAGTTCCTCATCAACTGCTCTCCGATCGCAGATGATAACGGAAACGTAAATGGAGTATTAGTCTCTTTTAATGATGTCACCGAATTAGATCAAGCCAATGCCCAACTCGTGGATGCTCTCAGAGGCTTAAATGACACGCAAGCGGAAGTGCTCAAGAAGAATGAAGAGTTAGAATTGCTTGCGACCCGAGATCCACTCACCGGATGCTTGAACCGTCGTGCATTTTTCGAACAATTGGAGCAAGTCTACGTAACCGCGAAAGAGAACGGGACCTCACTGAGTTGCATTATGACCGACATCGATCACTTCAAATCCTTTAACGATCGATATGGACATGCACTTGGGGATCAAGTGATCCAGGTCGTGGTTAAAACGATGAACGAGAGCATTCGACCAACTGATATTATTGGGCGATATGGCGGGGAAGAGTTCTGTGTGGTGTTACCAGATGCTGACGCCCATCGAGCTATAGAAATTGCTCAACGCATGTGCCAAAAAGTTGAGGGTGAAAGTGGAGCCAGGATTCGAACAACCTCTGGCATTTCTGTGACCTCAAGCTTTGGAGTGTCTGCCCTTGGCTCCGCAACGGTTGATCCATTAGAACTGGTTGACCAGGCAGATAAGGCCTTGTATGCCGCGAAGGAAGGTGGACGAAATCAGGTGGGTTTCTGGAATTCTCTTCAGGATATTGCCGAATTGCCGCACACTCCAGTCACAACAGCCGCCATGAAGGTCGATAATTAGGCAGCATGTTCCACGGTTGGAGAAATCATCTCAAGTGTCATATTCACACCTTCTTGCACAAATGTGAGAAGTCGATCGAGATCCTCATCTGTCAAATCCTGTAACTCCTGAACGTCTATCATCATCCACTGTCTCCAGTTTTCCCTCGGAATTTCCAGGAACTGACATTCTGCAATGATTCCAGCAACATGAAGGATTTCGACTTCTAATGAGGGCTCTGATGCGTTTAACGGATTCATATGATAGCGAGTGGCACGTTGATAATTTTCAGGAAGATGCCACTCTTGTAGCAATGCTGCACCGACGTCCGCAGCATCAAAACCAATCAGTTCTTGTTCAAGCTTTGTCCGTATCGTACCTTCTGCTTTGGCTTGTTGAAGAACCTGTGCTGAAAGGTCTGGAATCTTTTGAAACATCGCAAGATGCCCGATATCACATAACAATCCTCCAACAAATAACCGTTCACTGTCGATCAAGTTGCACGTTTTGGCTAAAACACGAGCCAATAGCCCACGTTCGACACTACTTCGCCAAAAGACTTTCATATCCATGACTGACGGCGTGATCTTCGAGAACGTTGTTGCCACGGCTGTAGCCAGGACAAGATCATGGATTGGCTGCATTCCCAAAATACTCGAAGCGCGCGAGACGGTCTCAATTTTCCCAGATAAGCCATAAAAGGGACTGTTCACGAGCTTCAGCACTCGAGCTGTCATCCCTGGATCTACCGATAGCGCTCTTGCCAAATCGACCATCGATGCTTTGGGATCATCGACGACAGCTTTTACCTGTAGATACACATCAGGCAAAGTCGGTAAGTCATCACAGTCTTGAATGAGTTCTTCAAGAGTCATCGACATCAATCCTTACAGCTTGTCCACGAACTTTCAGAGATCTGTTTTTAACTCTGATTTCTTATTGGACTGATCGGCGATTTAGACAAATCTCTTAACAGAGGGTAAAAAGTGAGAAGTAAAAAGTTGGGGGACGAAAAACGGGAGACGGGAAAGGTAAGGAGTGAGAAGTAATAAGTTGGAGTGAACAGGTAAAAGCTAGGGATGATGGAAAACGCAATCCTCAGCAACTTTTCGCTATTTACTCTGTAAATCTCACTTTTTACTACTCACAAGCAACAAGATACGAACGACGATATACACCCCTAGTTTGTGGCTTCTGCCCGCTTCAAGGCCCGCATTAAGATTGGATCGCTCATCGCCACTTCGCTCAGTGCATCCATGACATGAACTTCTTTCGATTTTACAAGCCCTTTTGCTTTAGAGTATTGACGGGCATTAAAGCGAGCCACGGACGGTTGACCGTTGATGATTTGACAGGCAAGGACACCGCCAGTCTTGAGTTCACAGGTGCCTCCATGATCCAACAGCGTTTGCGCTTCATCTGTACTGACGCCATGAAAGTCGGCAAATTCTTCGAGGCCGCTCGTTTCTATGAGTTTACCATCGGGCATTACGCACTTCCGTTTAAAATGAGGAGACCAGTCCTTGCGAAAATCGATATATTTTACATCGCCTCCACGGGCGACTGATACTTCTAATTTGGCGTAGTCTATGCCAATATTTTTTTGTTTGAGTCGTTCCTTTAATTCTTCCGGAAGTGTTCGATAAAATACGCGTTCTGCAGCTTCTTCCATTGACAGCCCCCAACTCTTTCGCATCTGTTCAGTATCTGCATATTGCTCGAGATCTAACACCCATGTTTGCTTTGGCTGTTGCCCGGACGAATCAATTTTGCACACAAATAAACCCTTTGTCACTAAAGAGCCTGCTTGAGGATACTGATACAATCCGCCTTCAGTTAATATTTGCGTGATCGTTTCAAGAGGTATGTCATAACTTTCAGATAGAACTTTTGCATGGACCGCTATATCCTCAGGCTCAGTCATGGCACAGACCATGACATTTCCTGGAGGGTCATGATCTGTATAATTTTCTAGAATGTTATAGAGAACGGGTGCTTTCTCTTTTTTAAGTGGACGTTTCTTAACCTTAAACATCAGATGTCACTCCTCATTCGACTACGTTAGCTCAACCTGTCATATTTGCATTTCGCCATAACTCAATGGTAGAAGAATGGCCGTTTTTATCACTCATCTATACTCGTCATGTCACAACACGATCTTTTACAAGCTTTTCATGCCACTCAAGCATTTAAATGGGACAAGGGAGAAGGCTTTCGTCTGGCCTCTGGACTGACAAGCCCCTTTTATGTTGATTGTCGCATTGTATTATCTCACCCTAGCCCACGTCACCTTATCGCAAAACTAGCCTATCAACACTTGAAAGAATTAACGTTCGACTTAGTGGGTGGCCTCGAAATAGGTGCGATTCCACTAGCCACTTGCATTTCAGACTATGGCTATACGGCTCAACCCATTCGGGAGTGGCGTACCTTTGTCGTCAGAAAACAAGCTAAGGACCACGGCCTCGGCAAATTGATTGAAGGCACTTTTTCCCATGGCGAGACGGCCCTTATTGTTGATGATGTCCTCACAACCGGCGGATCACTAATCAGGGCGGCCGATGCCGCACGTCAGGCTGGCTTGCAGGTCACCCATGCTTTGGTCATTGTCGATCGATCAACTAATGAAGGGCGGCAATACCTCGAACAGAACGGAATTCAATTGTTGCGCCTTCTCACTTTGGATGACCTCAAGGCAACTCAACCTTCGTAAGGGCTCATTCGCCCATCTCATAATGCCGACGCAGCTTGACACATAAATCGAATTCCCCACCAATTTTCAGCAATGACTTCGTCACCAGCTACTCCCTGCACAACTCGCCTTCTTCCTCGAGTTGGTCCTTCCTGCATCATGGTATATCTGCCACCACAATATTGAGTAACCCTCTGCAACGCCGATGTCCGATTGGGTGACAGTAAATGACCAGTCCGCTCCTGATAAAGATATTGTACGACACCACCCTCCCCTTCTGTTTGAAGCAAGACGCCTGCGCCACAACTCATCATCGTAGATGCCCCGACAACAATTACCCCGAGACTTGACCAACGCAGCCATCGCAGCATAAGATTTTTTCTATACACGACACGTTCCACCACTTGTGACACCATGATTATATGGACACACTTATAACACTCTTCACAGAGCACCACTCTTTAGACATGCCCTAGAAAAGGAGACTTCCTTATGATACTGAGAAAGAATCGTTGGCTCGTTTCGATCGTGTGTTGTCTCAACTTAGGGCTCATTCCCATTTGCTTTGCGGCACAACCCTATGTCTTAAATGTTCAACAGGTACAGGCCGGACTTGCAAAAGCTCCTCACCCTTCTCAAAAAGGCTTTGTGTTAATTGATGTCAGAACTCCCGAAGAACACCAGGAAGGGTTTATTCCAGGAACAGACTTTAATATCGACTATCGTGAATTGCAACAACGCTATCGAGACATTGAAGCAACCGTGGATGATC
>JBMYWX010000196.1:0-6264 GCA_049607825.1 Nitrospirales bacterium | reverse complement strand
GAAAAACCCTACGGGAAGGAACGGTTTGGCGAGGTGGGTATACGATCGAAGTAATGACGGCTGGATGAGAGTTGAGAGCATTGTAGGTGCTACGGTGGACCTAATAATGTGATGGCGAAAAGGTTATTTTCTCAGAAATCCCAATCATCTTCCCTCCATTGTCTCTTTACTGCCTCGGCACGCTGACGTTGTTTCTTGAAAACGTAGAGTGCTAAGACGATGATGCCAACCCACAAAACTCCTGAACTTGTTGCCACAGGAATCCATCTGGACCATAAGCTCTGTTGGTCCCAAAATTGAGCGGTGGCATGTTCAAGTGAGTGAGAGGTGGTGTGAGCAAATGCCGCATGAAACGAGTAACCCTGTGAAACTGTAGTGAGTAGCTGCTTGGGCCATTCAGATCCGTATTGGCGGAGACAATAACGAATGAATGCGTGGGAAAGGACATAAGCATGGCGAGCAGAGTCCCCGTTCTTGCGGAAAAGATTGTCGAGTTCCGTAAGAGATGTTTGTTCACCCGTCAGCATGGCCCACACGAGTCGGGCTCGATCATCAAATTTCCATGAATGAGCGGCGACCATCGCCAATCCCTCATCGAACCACCGAGGGACAGATTGACCTCCTGCAGCCCGTCCGATCAAAATATGCCTCAGTTCATGTTCGAACAGGCTTTCGAACGAATCATAGGGGTATCCCAAGACGCGTTCCGGGAGGAGAACAATAAGATCCTGTTCAGAAATCGCATAGCCAGATACCCATGAAGGAGCGTGTCGAGCCCAATCGGATTGTTCGGGGGCAATAATCACGCGAATGGGGTTTCCTGGTTGTTCGACGCCAACTAGAGTCATCACGGCTTGAACGCGAGCTTTGTTCATATTTTGCACGCGAGTTGTCAGGGGAGTAAGGGATGTTGGAGCTTCAATGATCAGTTGTGGTGGTTCTGCAGGTGGTTCTGCAGCATGCGCAGGTAGGGACAGCGCACAAGACAGAATGATGGCAGAGAAAAGGCGATGATATGTCATTGAAATCTAGTCTGCTTGTGAGTGTTCAATTTATCTGTCTTGCCATCATTGTACTCACAGGCCCTATCATTGTCTTGAATATGTGGCTCCTGATTCTTGAATTTGTGGGAATGCTTATTGGTCTGTGGGCATTCCAGACCATGACCATGAAAAACCTGCATGTCTTTCCGGAAGTCCACGAAACAAGTGTCTTGGTCACGCGTGGCCCCTATTGTCTCATCCGTCATCCTATGTATACCGCTTTGCTCCTCTGTACCTTGGCGATGGTCTTAGACGAGTTCTCATATATGAGATTTATGGTTTGGTTTCTATTAGGAATCGATCTAGTGATAAAACTCACTTACGAAGAACGCCTATTGGCTCAACATTTTCCAGAATATTCAAAATATCAGAGTAAGACGGCCCGGCTTGTCCCGTTTCTTTTCTAATTCTGACGACTGAAGCCTACTCAAGCAGGGAAATGTTTCTGTTTCTTACGTGGAGGAGTTTAGTGTGGGTTGAATAGCAGCTAATAGCTCATCAAGATGATGGGGTTGCTCAGTCTCTACTTCAAGCACCAATGGCTGCTCGGTTGGCGAGAAGGGTTCATCGTGCGACAACTGTTGTTCTAAGACCGAAATATCAGCTTCTGAGGCGTCTTGCCCCACACTTAGTCGGTCTTCTACCCGTTTGCGTAAGGTGGCCACGGGAGCACGAATATCTAAAATGACAAATGGCAGGTGTAAATCTTGGGCCAACGTGGCAAAGATGTCGCGGTAGGACTGTTTCAAAAACGTCGCATCGACAATAACTGAAAATGCAGATTTCAGGATGGTGCGGGCAAGCGCATCGAGGTGAGCGTAGGTTGCCTCGGTTGAATCTTTGGAATAGACGAGAGGGAGATTCTGTTTCTCGGTCCTTCCCTCTTGAGAGAGCCCAAGCAGGCGTTTTCGCTCGATGTCGGAACGAATACGAATGGCGCCAAAGGATTCAAGCAGTGTTTGAGACACGGTGGTTTTTCCCGAACCCGAAAGACCATGGGTAATGATCAGCATGGGGTTAGGAGGTTTGGTAAATGATGCGGCTAGCTCTAGGTATTTGTTGAGTTCTTCAGTAAGGTCGCCATGTTCAGAGTCTTCTGCCCCCGTTTGGGCAAGACGAATACCTGTGACTTTCGCACGGACCATCGCACGGTAGCTCATATAATAGGGCAAGAGATGTAACCCCTCATAATCCCCTGTCTGCTCGAGATACCCATTTAATAGACGCCAACCGAGTGCGGGCGCACTGCGATCAATTAGGTCCATGACCACAAAGGCCACTTCGCTCATCACATCGATCCACCGAAATCGTTTGCTAAATTCAATACAATCAAAGATTACGATTTCGTCGTCGACGAGCGCGATGTTTCCAAGATGGAGGTCGCCATGACATTCCCGAATGAAGCCTTCCGCCTTTCGCTTCTCAAAATACTTCACACATCGTCTATGTTCGGCAGTCGCCCATTGCGATAATTGGTCAATCTGAGGCTTCGAGATAAGCTTATGAGCTTCAGCAGGCAGGAGCTGAAAATTGTCTAGAACAATCTGACGAACAAGGTCTGGTGATCCAAATTCTGAAGAAGGCTCTGCGATGGCACATTGTGCATGAAACGTTGCTAGGGATTTGGCTAGTTCATCAATGTGGGTAGATGTAATGTGGCCTTGCTGAATACAGTGAGACAGTAAGGCTTCCTGAGGAAACTGTTTCATTTTCACGGCATATTCAAGGGGTTCGCCTGTTCCGTCCAAGCGTGGGGCTTCTGCCGATCCGCTGATAGTGACCAGCGCAAGGTAGAATGTTGGGGCCAGGCGTCGATTGAGCCGCAGTTCTTCTTCACAAAAAATCCGACGTTGTTCAAGTCTGGAGAAATCTAAAAATCCTAAATTAACAGGCTTTTTAATCTTGTAAGCGTAGGGGCCAGTCAAGAGAACCCATGAGATGTGCGTTTCAATCAGTTCAAAGTGTTGGATGTCGTGGGTATATAAGGAAGGATTCTGGAGAGATGAGATAAGGAGAGGGAGATTTGATTGAGACACTAGAATTTTTCACCATGCCAGGGAGAGTGTTGAGGTGCCCTGAAACAATTCAGCGACACATTCGTTTCAGAGGTAAGAGTTCGTGAATGTGTTCACTTGTCTCTTTCACTAAAATCCCCATTTTCGAATGAGTGGGCTCCATGTCTACTGGAAAGTTGTAGTGTTCAAGCCGTTCGGTCGTGATTCGTCCAATTGATGCCACAAGCACATTCCTCAGAGCTTGTCGAAATTTTTCCACTTCTTGCGTTTCTTCTAAGACCTTGATCACATGTTCAATTTGTACGGCGTTGGTCACAAGCATGGCATCGACCTGCAGTTCCATAACATTGCTGAGTAAGGCTCGAAGTGGTTGAATGTCTTCTGGTAAAGCCCATCGATAGACTGGAACGGGGGACACCGTGGCTCCTAATTGTCGTAAGGCATGTAAGAGTTTCATGTTGGTGGCCCCATATTCTTGGACGGCTATTCGAAACCCCTTGAGGCCATCTGGATAAAAGGCATTGATCGCTTCGACGACATCTCGCCAGGTATTGGGCTCAGGAACGACCAGGTTGGCAACAAGATCAATTTCTTTCAACGCTTTCACCGATTTTGGGCCTCTAGCGACCAATACGGCATGCCCTAGAGCCCGTTGGATCGAATCCAATGGATGCTGTGTTTGCAACACTTCTACAAGACTTCGTGTCCCAGCCCCGGTCAACAAGATCACAATATCGTACTGTCCATTGAGAAGCAGTTCGCCAAAGGTCAGGGCCAAGGGATTTTCTTCTAGAGGAATTTCTTGCATCGATGGTGCGACCAACGGTTTTCCGCCATGACGTTCGATGAGCCGTGTCATCTCAGTCGCCATCCGACTTTCAAATGCCGCGACGGTCAGTCCGTTGAACCCAGGCTTGGTTTTCATTGTCTATTCAATCTTTAGTATGTGATAGTTGGTATGCACCCTACTATCTCGGATCACCAAAGAAAAAAGCAAACACGAAGCATACTAATATTTTAAGGAAACCCAATCGTGAGCAATCGATCCTACAATATTATTGAAACAGGCACCGGTGTTCCTATTAAGGCGTGGACCAAAGGTGTGCCGCTTGAGGCTGAGGCAGAACAACAACTTCGGAATGTTGCGTCCTTGCCGATTATTCATAAATGGGTAGCCGCGATGCCCGATGTGCATTGGGGAATGGGAGCCACGATTGGCAGTGTGATTCCAACGAAAAAAGCGATCATTCCAGCAGCCGTGGGTGTAGATATCGGTTGTGGGATGATGGCCGTTCAAACAACCTTGAACGCTCGGCAACTCCCAGATAATTTGCGATCGCTTCGGACGACGATTGAAAAGGCAGTGCCACATGGTCGCACGAATAATGGAAAGAGAGGAGATCGGGGTGCGTGGGACGATATTCCCAAGCATCATGTGAAGGAATGGGAAAGGTTACGACCGCAGTATGATCAGATACGCGGGAAGCATCGAGCGATCGATCGTGGGAATGACGTCAATCATTTAGGAACCCTTGGAACCGGGAACCACTTTATTGAAGTTTGTTTAGATACCGATGATGCCGTCTGGTTCATGCTCCATAGTGGGTCGAGAGGTGTGGGAAACAGGATAGGGAGTTATTTCATTGATTTGGCGAAAAAGGACATGAAACGACATCTCGCCAATCTTCCAGATAAAAACCTCTCGTACTTTTCTGAAGGTTCCGACCATTTTGATGATTATGTGCAAGCCGTTCAGTGGGCACAGGATTTTGCCCTGACGAATCGTCGATTGATGATGGACAATCTTATGTGTGCCATTCAAAAGACAGGTGAGCTTCCAAAGTTTCAGCAAACACAGGAAGTCGTGAGTTGCCACCACAACTATGTGGCCACCGAATATCATTATGGAGAGAATGTATTTGTGACGCGAAAGGGGGCCGTGCGAGCGAGAAAAGGGGATATGGGAATTATCCCGGGAAGTATGGGAGCCCAATCCTTTATCGTGCGTGGGTTAGGAAATAACGAAAGCTTTCATAGTTGTAGTCATGGGGCAGGCCGTGCCATGTCACGAACCGAAGCCAAGCGCCGATTCACGATTGCCGATCATGAAAAGGCCACAGCCGGTGTGGAATGTCGGAAAGATAAAGATGTCATCGATGAAACACCACAAGCTTACAAACCCATTAATGATGTCATGAATGCTCAACGAGACCTTGTCGAAATTGCGTATACGCTTAGGCAAGTAGTGTGTGTGAAGGGGTAGATTCATCTCCTTCTCTTGGCAGTCAGATAACGATGATGGACAAGATGTGGACATTCAAGGCGTAGGCTCTCAAATAGGGTATACCCTAAATGAGAGGGTATTAGATACGCACAAGACCCGCGAAACATGCGGGTTTTGAAAGTCAGTTTTCGGGGGGACCCTATTTGAGAGTAAAAATGTAACAGTTCCCTTAGGCGATCTGTAACATTTTTGAGGATAGGGAAATCCCTGCGACCGCAGAGAACCTTGGAAATTTTAACGGGCGAGAATCTTCCCAGGGCCGAAAAATGTTACAGAACGGGGTATAGTGTTACATGGAATATAAAATTTCTGACATTTGATTCTAATTAGCTATGGCAACTCGAAAACCCCGGGAATATTTAATACTTCTTGATAGGGCCAAAGCCGCGGCTGAAGCAGCCATTGACGCATTCAACAGAGTGAATCTCTCCTATCGGAATGAAACAACCCTTCTCACTTTGGCTAATGCTTGGGAACTATTGGCAAAAAGTATGCTCGTTCATGCTAAACAATCAATTATTCAAGGTCACCACGGCGAAACAATTTCTGGGGAAAAGGCCGTTTATCGCTTACTTTATCGTAAGCTGATCAATAAGCATGAAGCGGAAACCATTCAACAGATAATTTCTTTAAGGAATGCAGCAGCACATCACTATTTGCCAGAGATTCCAGACGAAATCATTCATCATCTATTGTATTTCGGCTGTAAGTCCTTTCGGGATGCCATAAAAAAAACCTTCCCGTCACATGGGAAGGGATTAGACCGGAACTATCCATCGCTAGCTTTTAGTGATCTGACAACCTATGCAGATAAAGTGCAAAAATCGGTGTCCCGAGTAAAGAAAAGCTCATCTGCCAAAAGGCTTATTTGGCTTCTCGAACGAGGGATAGGATTTGACGGTAGCTCCTACCAGACGGAAAA
>JBMYWX010000195.1:0-6327 GCA_049607825.1 Nitrospirales bacterium | reverse complement strand
GTCCTGGAGCCACATTGAGCATCCCTTCTAAGCTGAGATACCCTAGGCTATCAGCCGTAATATATTTTCGAATGCTTTCAAGGCTCTGACGAGCGCCGATGAGTTCTTTTTGCGTTGGAGTGTCTATGCCATAAAAACACGGTGCAATAACGGGAGGTGAACTAATTCGCATATGGACTTCGGTTGCCCCTGCCTGTCGAAGCATTTTAACAATTTTACGACTTGTCGTTCCTCGCACAATGGAATCATCCACGACGATGACGCGTTTTCCCTTTAGGATATCGGGAACAACATTCAGTTTGAGCTTCACCCCAAAATGTCGAATGCTTTGTTCTGGTTCAATGAAGGTCCTTCCCACATAGTGATTCCTCGTTAAGCCAAGTTCAAATGGAATAACGGCACCTTCTGAGAATCCTAAAGCTGCGGGTACACCAGAATCTGGCACGGGAATCACGACATCGGCATCAACTGGACATTCCTTTGCAAGTTGACGGCCTAGAGCTTTTCGAATGGGATAGACGGCATTCGCCCCAAATATTTTGGAATCTGGTCGAGCAAAATATACATATTCAAAAACACACTGTGCTGAGGGTTTTTCGGTGAAAGGCTGATAGGATGAAAGGCCATCCTTGTTGATCACCACAAGTTCCCCTGGTTCGACTTCTCGTATAAATTCTGCTCCGATTAAATCAAAGGCACAGGTTTCTGATGCCACGACCCAACTGCCCTTATAGCGTCCCAAGCAAAGCGGGCGAAACCCATATGGATCTCTTGTCGCAATTAATACGTCATCAGTGAGCAAAAGAAGGGAAAAGGCTCCGCGAACAAGGCTTAAGGCATCAATGATGCGATCAAGGAAGGTATCGCCATGGGAATGAGCGATAAGGTGCACAATGACTTCACTGTCTGAGTCTGATTGAAAGATGGCTCCATAGGCTTCCAGTTCACTGCGGAGCATTGAAGCATTGATGAGATTTCCGTTATGTGCTAACGCGAGATTGCCAAGTGCAAAATTTACCGTCAACGGTTGGACATTTTTGAGATCGGCATCTCCGGCAGTTGAGTAACGATTATGACCAATGGCATTTGAGCCCGTGAGACCTTTGAGCGTTTTCTTTGAATAGATGTCGGCGACAAGTCCCATACCTTTGCGTTGATGTAGCCGTTCTCCATCAGATGAGACAATGCCTGATCCTTCTTGACCACGATGTTGCAGGGCATACAACCCAAGATAGGTAAGATTGGCCGCTTCTCGGTGACCATATACCCCAAATACTGCGCATTCTTCCTGAAATTTATCAGACGATGCACGAATTGAATCAAGAGAGATAAAAGACATAATCAATATTATTGAGTCATGCGTTCTTCAAAAGAATGGCCCCAAGCATTGGCTAGGGTTTCAACTGGAATATGGAGGTCGCAAACTTGTGTGTTGGCTTCTGATTCAACTTCAATGGTTAATGATGCCCCCCCGACTTCACCAATGACAGTTGCCAGAACACCCATCTCACGGGCGATGCTGAGAATCGACTCCTTGTTGTCAGGTCTCACTGTCACAATAGCACGGGATGGGCTTTCGGCAAATAAGAGGGCATCTAACCGTAAGCGCTGCTGATTGAGCTGAATGGATGCCCCCAAGGGTTGGGAAGGGTGGGATACGCAACATTCACTCAGTGTGACAGCTAGGCCACCTTCTGAGCAATCGTGAGCAGATTGTATCACCCCTTGATGAATGGCATGCAACAACATGCGATGAAGCGCCTGTTCCTGCTCAAGATCCAACCACGGAGGATTTCCCTGCTCTCGATTATGAACGAGTTTTAAATATTCCGTTCCACCTAAGTCTTCTTTTGTCTCACCTAGAAGTATAATGACATCACCCTGCTGCTTAAACCATTGTGTCGTCACGAACTGTGCTGGTTCAATGAGTCCAACCATTCCTAAAACAGGTGTTGGGTATATTGAAAGGCCATTCGTCTCATTATAAAAACTCACATTTCCACTTACGACAGGAATATTGAAGTGACGACAAGCTGCGCTGATGCCTTCGAGTGCGACCACAAATTGCCACATAATATCTGACCGTTCGGGATTACCGAAATTCAAACAATCCGTCACGCCAATTGGTTCAGCTCCTGAGCACACCAGGTTTCTTGCCGCTTCCGCTACGGCTAATGTTCCACCGATATAGGGATTGAGCAGGCAGTATCGACTATTCCCATCTGTCGTCATGGCCAAGGCCTTATTTGTGCCTTTAATCCGAACGACAGCAGCATCCGATCCTGGGCAAACAATGGTATTTGTTCCAACCATATGATCATATTGACGAGAGACCCAACGCTTGCTCGCAAGGGTTGGGGAGCGTAATAAATCTAAGAGAACATCAGCAGGATTGTTGACGTCAGGTAAATTATCAACGAGGAGGGACTGCAACATCTCTTGATATTGTGGTGCTTGGGCAGGACGGTCATAACGTGGGCCTTCTTCAGCTAAGGCTTTCGCAGGAATTTCTGCGACGATATGACCATGTTCCTTAATACGAAGCATGCCATCTTCTGTCACTTTTCCAATAATGGCGGCATCAATCCCCCACTTGTGACAAATTGCAATGACGTCATCCTGCTTCCCTGGTTTCGCCACGAGCAGCATGCGCTCTTGTGATTCTGAGAGCAGCATTTCGTATGGTGTCATATTGGGTTCTCGACATGGCACATGTTCCACATCAAATTCGATGCCGGTATCGGAACGAGACGCCATTTCACACGATGAACTCGTGAGCCCTGCAGCCCCCATGTCTTGAATGCCAATCAGTAAATCTTTTTCTAAAAACTCTAAACAGACTTCTAATAAAAGTTTTTCTAAAAATGGATCGCCAACTTGGACATTAGGACGCTTGGCGTCAGATTGGTCATCAAAACTATCTGATGCCATGGTGGCACCATGAATCCCATCTCTACCCGTCTTCGCTCCAATGTAGAGCACGGGATTTCCAACCCCTTGCGCCAGGCCCCTCAATAGCTTGTCTTTTTCAACAATGCCAAGGCAAAACACATTAACGAGTGGGTTTTTTGAGTAGATATCATTAAACGAAATCTCTCCACCCACCGTAGGAACTCCAATACAGTTCCCATACCACGATATCCCAGAGACCACGCCCTTTAAGAGATGTCGGTTTTTCGGGACATCAAGTTCACCAAATCGTAAGGAGTCAAGTAAGGCAATGGGCCGTGCACCCATGGTGAAAATATCCCGGAGGATTCCTCCCACACCTGTGGCTGCCCCTTGAAAGGGTTCAATAAAGGAAGGATGGTTATGTGATTCAATTTTGAATACAGCGGCAAGACCATCACCGATATCGACAGCTCCAGCATTTTCGCCAGGCCCTTGAACAACGCGCTCTCCTTCGGTCGGCAGTCGTTTTAAATGCACACGCGAGCTTTTGTAACTGCAATGTTCACTCCACATGACGGAGAACACACCTAACTCTGTCAGGTTCGGTTCTCGCCCTAAGTGTTTGACGATTTCTTGATACTCCTCATCAGACAGACCATGCTGCTGAATGAGTTCTTTGTTGATCGGCGGAGAAGATAATGACATGTTACAGTTTGTAATGAGTCCTAGGGCATTCGAAGTGGCAAGTGATCCGTCACATAGGATGCATAGCGAAGTGCCGTCAGCACTTGCTCATAGTTGAGTTGAAAGGCTTCTTGAACATCTTGCATACTTTGCCCAGCTCCTAAAGCACCGACAATGGTTGCGACGTCAACGGTCGTATCCGATACACATGGCTTTCCTAAGCAGACGTCAGGCTCCATTGAAATGCCAGGAAATACTTCCAACGTGTTTCCGATTCTTGTCTCTAGCTGCGTGTGTTCTCAAATGCGTTCACCGCTGATTTCAAGAGTATGAGACCATCAGTCTGACCAAAGATAGCCTCCGCAGCGCGTTCAGGGTGTGGCATCATGCCTAATACATTTCTGGATGCATTGCAAATCCCAGCGATATTGTCGAGTGATCCATTAGGGTTCGCCTCATCGGTGATCGTTCCATCTCTTTCACAATATCGAAAAACAATTTGTGCATTCTCTTGCAATGCCAAAAGCGTTGCCGCGTCAGCATAATAATTACCTTCCGCATGAGCAATCGGGATATTGAGAATTTGGTTTTGCGTACATTGATTGGTAAAGGGCATAGCTGTTTGTTCGACTTTTAGCAACACATCCTCACAGATAAAAGAAAGGGACTTGTTCCTCAGCATCGCACCGGGAAGTAACCCGATTTCTAAAAGAATTTGAAAACCATTACATATGCCAAGAACCAATCCTCCTTGTGAAGCGAATTGGATAATGGACTCCATAATGGGAGAAAATCGCGCAATGGCGCCTATACGAAGATAATCGCCATAGGAGAACCCACCCGGCAGGACAACCAAGTCAATATTCTCGAGAGACGTTTCTTGGTGCCATATGAGACGCGTGGGTTGCTTCAAGATGTCATTGAACACAAAGTGACAATCTCGGTCACAGTTTGAACCGGGAAATGTGATAACGCCAATGTTCAAATGAAAAACTCTTGTTTCACCCTGCCCGCTTCTTCACAAAGAGAAGGGGTGCGAAAGTCATGGAATATATGGGAGAGCTGAATCCTACAGTCGGATGCTCAAGATGATGAAAGTTCATATCGAAAATCTTCAATCACTGGATTGGATAACAATTTATCACACATTCCCTTGACGGCCGATTCAGCTTTACTCTGGTCTGTCTCCTGAAGTTCAATCTCAATCATTTTTCCCAGGCGGACATCGGTAACCGCATCAAAACCTAAGGTTGTCAGTGATTGGTGAATGGCATGACCTTGTGGGTCATGAATGCCGTTCTTGAGTGTGACGTAAATTTTTGCTTTCATGGATACCTACAATTGTCGATGATCAAGAATACACACGTTTCAACACTTCTTGGTACGTTTCTTCAAGGCGACCAAGATCTTTTCGAAATCGGTCTTTATCCATTCGTTCGCCAGTTTGAATGTCCCAAAACCGACAGGTATCAGGAGAAATTTCATCAGCCAAGATGAGCTGGCCATTCGAATCGCCAAACTCGAGTTTAAAATCAACGAGCATCATCCCCTTTTCTTTAAAGAACGGCAGAAGGATCTCATTGATTCGCAATGCAGCTTTACGAAGTCTAGATACCTGATCATCATTAGCCAATTTTAACAAACGAATATGATCTTCTGTGATAAGCGGATCTCCAAGCGGATCATGTTTATAGAAAAATTCGACAAGTGGAGGATCAAGAACTAGGCCCTCTTCCAGACCTAAGCGCTTGACCAGACTTCCAGTTGCCCGATTGCGAACGACCACCTCAATTTGAATAATCTTGAGATGTTTCGTGCGCATTTCTCGATCGCTGAGTTGCTCAAGGAAATGTGTCGCAACCCCAGCCTTTTCTAGAAGCTGAAACAACCGCACGGAAATTTTATTGTTGACGATCCCTTTGTTGAAAATCGTCCCCTTTTTTTCAGCATTAAAGGCCGTCGCATCATCTTTAAAATACTGGATCACCTGGTCTGAGTCAGGAGTGGAAAAAACCTTTTTCGCTTTGCCTTCGTAGAGCAATGTTCCCTGTTCCATCGCTTTCATCCTTTTTTTGATCGTGATGGTTGAGTATTGGACCGACCTTGAACAGATCTGGTCTTGGCCTTTTGATGAGTTGCTGAGTTTCGTCCCTTGTTTCCAAACACCCGGGCAAAGATTTGCTTTTGATGGCGCACATACGATTTTGGCTCAAAGCACGTGGCAACCTCTTTTGGACTCAGATGTTTGGCGATAAACGGGTCTTCTTGAATCAAATGCTGAAAGTCCCCTTGCTTTTTCCAAGAGGTCATCGCATGTCGTTGTACGGTTTCATACGACTCTTTCCGAGTCGCCCCTTTCTCGATCAGAGCGAGGAGCAGTCGTTGCGAATAGACGAGGCCCCCAGTCAAATTGAGATTCTCCATCATGCGTTGAGGATAGACTTGTAAATTTTTGAGAACCTTCGTCAATCGCGCCAGCATGTAATCGATAAGAATTGTGCTATCAGGGATAATAATCCGTTCCACAGAAGAATGGCTGATATCGCGCTCATGCCAGAGTGCCACGTTTTCTAAGGCAGCAAGACTATTACCCCGAATCACTCGTGCCAAACCAGTGAGATTTTCAGAGGCAACCGGATTACGTTTGTGAGGCATTGCCGATGAACCTTTTTGTCCTTTATCGAAGTATTCCTCAGCCTCCAACACTTCGGTTCGTTGTAAATGCCGAATTTCAACAGCAACATTTTCAAT
>JBMYWX010000194.1:0-6344 GCA_049607825.1 Nitrospirales bacterium | reverse complement strand
CTTTATGGCAGAAGCCTTAGATATTGGCGAGAAAGAAGTTGAGCATCCAGAAGATAGTCCCGAGGAGAAGAAACGAAAATTGAAGGTCAATATGGCCATTGATAAAA
The DNA here is from genome assembly GCA_049607825.1 of Nitrospirales bacterium. GTDB lineage: Bacteria > Nitrospirota > Nitrospiria > Nitrospirales > UBA8639 > JAGQKC01. The sequence continues at coordinate 6,237 of JBMYWX010000194.1, read as the reverse complement.
AAATCAGATTTAAGGCAAACAACCAAAAGTTACTGGATAGTATTATGCAAGTTGTTGATCAACGTCGGATTGAAAGTGGGGGCACTAATGGGTAAACGTGGTCCTATTCGGTTCGCTGGCGTTGTGGATTGGGCCAAGTCTCGCAGGATTGCGAACACTGCGGACAGGGAGATTGTTGTCATGATTAAAGTGCCCATCATGTTCAAAAAATCTGTTGACGCGATGACGGACATTGAGGGGGGTATTGAGTTTTCCGTGCAAGAACAATAAACGAAGGAGAATGTTATGGAAGGCACAGGAGAATTGACACTCGCCACGCTTGGCGATGGTGGAGCCGAGGAAATTTTTCAGCGAGAACTCGCCAAGGTATTACAGAACATTAAAGATCCGAACACCGATGGGAAGGTAGTGCGGTCGATTGTGATGACGGTCCTCATTACGCCAAACGAACAACGCACGGCAGCACCTTTAGCGGTGTCCTTTAAAACCAAACTGGCACCAGAACATGGGGCAGGTGGGCAGATTTTCTTGAAAGAAGGCGAGGACGGAACCATTCAAGCGATCACGTTTAACCCTAATCAGATGCATATGTTTGATCATGGGGATAGTGGAAGCAGTAAAGTCGTGACCATTGGGAAATAAGATTCATAGGCAGACAAGAGAGGGAGATAAATAAATGGATATTAACACACTGAATAAAATTGAAACATTAGTTCAAGGTGCTCAGGCCAAGGTTTTAGATGTTGATGGACGGAAATATTCCACGGTTCCCATGTCTCTCATTAATCCACATCCAGAGATTGAATATTATAAAAGTTCAACGAGTACCCTTGAGGGGTTTATGGGAATGGCGGATATTTTATTCAATGGACCATCAAACTTCAAAGAGCATAAGAAGCTTGTCGCTAAGGTGAGGAACTATAATTCCGTTCATTTGTGCTCGCAAGGATTTAATAAAGATAGGAACATTGAATGTTTTTTGATGGCAGACATTTTGGATCCTCGTGGTTTTAATTTCGGGACATGGCTAGAGCCTGATGAATTTATTGTAGGACTTATGACGCAATTTGTGGAAGATGAGAACGTGAGGAACCTCATTAAGGTCGTCTCGCATCTGTCAGAAGAAAGTGCTGTGGCTAAAGGAGCATGCCTGATGAAAAAAGTGACCGTGCAATCAGGTGTTGCCACGAAAGCCAATGTCAAAATTGAGCCACGGGTTGCGTTGCGCCCCTATCGCACGTTTATTGAGGTGGAGCAACCAAAGTCAGAGTTTATCTTGAGGATTAAGCGAGACAAGGGCGTTTTTATTCGACTCATGGAAGCTGATGGGGGAGCATGGAAGCTTCGGGCAATGCAGAATATTCGGGTATGGCTGCAGGAAGAACTCCCAGTAGAAATTCCCGTGATCCTATGATTGAATTTTTTGTGCTAGGGACACCTCGGACGAAGGGAAGTTTTGTCTCATTCGTCAATCCGAAAAATGGACGTCTAGTGACGAAGAATCAATTACCCACAACAAGCCAATGGCAAAAGCAGATTGCGAACGAAGCCAGGCTTTTTAGGCCACCGAGTCTATGGAGTGAGGCCGTTAGTCTTGACTGCACCTTTTTTTTGAAAAAAGGGAAGACGGTGACGAGAGAGCATCCCTGCGTGTTCCCTGATATCGACAAGCTTTTACGCTGTGTGTTTGATGGCTTGAGTGGGGTCATATATGCAGACGATAAGCAGGTAGTTGATGTGTGTGCTAGGAAAGTCTATGGGAAAGTGCCAGGGGTGGTGATAAAAGTTTGGCAGGCTGAATAGTTCAAGAAGTTGGTGTGCTGTAGTGAATAACAAAGGAGTCTGGAATGAGCGCTACGAAAGATCAGTACGTAAGCGTTGCGGAACTGGCCACGATGCTGAATGTGAGCGAGTACATTATTCGCGCACTGGCTAAAAAAAATACGGTCCCGTCCATGAAGGTTGGGCGGCAGTGGCGGTTTAATGTGGGCGCAGTGGAACGGGCACTTAAGCAACGGGGGTAAGTGATGCCAAAGCAGGATGCTGTACTCAATCAGGAGCGTGGCCGAGCACTCATGAAAGATGGCGTGGCGGCAGCGGATGCACATGCTAGTGAAGCGTGGAAGGTGAAGGCGGATCGTGTGCTTGATGAGGTGGCCAAGCAGTTTGAATTTATTACGTCTGACATGTTGTGGGGGAGTCTCGATGTCCCCGTTGAGGCAAGGGCCTTGGGTGGGGTGTTTGTGAGAGCGCGAGCACGAGGCATTATTGAGCCAACTCAGACCTGGAAAGCCTCAGGGATTCCCAAGCAGCATGCACGACCGTTGAAGGTGTGGAAGTCAAAAATCTATTCTCAGGGCACATAACTATGGCTAGTGAAACGAATGCTCCATCACAATTTCCGACTAGTCGCAAGCAAGCGATTGAGCAGGGTGAGCGGTTGTATTTTACGGGTAAGCCGTGCCCAAGAAATCATGTAGCGATGCGCAACGTGAAGGGTGGGTGTGTGCAGTGCAGTTTTGAGATAGCAGTTGCGAATGGGAATGGTTGCTCTATCGAAGCTCCGAATAAAAAGCGCAGCATCAAGCCAGCCAATGCGGATTCTATGAGCACGGAAGAATGTGAAGAGATGCGACGATGGAAGGAAGCGAATGGGTAGGAAAAGAAAAAAAGGGAAAATTGTAAAGGTTGTATCAATGAGTACTATGTATGGGAATTCATATCTAGAGCAGTGGTTGAATATGTACCTTACGAAAAATTTCATTGCCAAGCAAGATATCCCCAATGATGAGTGCTTATCTGAAGCGAGAGATATTTTAGAGAAATTCTCTACATACACAGGCATGGAGGAGTTATTTTGAATCGTGAGGAAATTCAAGGTCTACGCAAGGCCATTGCATTAGTTGCGTCAGATGTGATTATGGGCGATCTTCGCACACTTTTTGATTTAACTCTTACCCTTATAGAGGAAGTAGATAAATTAGAAGTGACGAATCAGGCACACAAAGAAATGCGGATGGAGCTAGAGGCACTCAAGGCAGAGAATGCAAACTTGCGGGATATTAATGCTGCGGTCGCATTGCGAATCACCGATGTGGAAATTGAAAATCAGCGGTTACGGAAGCGTCGCGATAAAGGCTTTGGTGTGATTGGGGGTAGGTAATGGAGAACTTTTATCATGAACATAGATAGCGGGAAGCTTGAAGCCGCCAATAAAGTGTTGGCTAGTTTTGCGAAGGCTCAATTAGAGTCAAGGCGTGGTGGTGTGTATGTGTTGTTCTCAAATAAAGCACGGCGTTGGCAGTGTGTGCGAGGGAATGATCATTTCGCGGTTTGGCATCGTATCTACCCTGGCGGTGGCACCTCGATGACTGCATTAAGCCAGCTTGTTCGATGGATTCAAGGCAAGCCGGTGTTTCCGCTTGCCACGTGGCAGTATTGGGCTAGTGATTCTGTCAAATTAGGGAATCCTGATAATTGTTGTGTGTTAGAGAAGGCTGGGTACCCTGTCGTCGCACCATGCGTCTTATGTGGGGAGAAGTTATTAAAACGATATGATTGGTGGAGCTTGGATGGTGTGAGCGGTCCATGTTGTTGGTATGATGCTGGCTGTCGGCAGAAGTTGAACTCATGCCATTGATAGCAATTAATATGCTTCTATTTTCTTTGCTTATCATTGCCATATCTCTGTCATTTATGATTTGGACTTTGTGGGATGATGCAAAATTCTCCAGAAAAATGTGGCTAAAAGAGGAATCCAGAGCCGACAAAAATTTTGATTTGGCTATGAAGTGGAAAGAGAAGTTCCAGGATCGAGGGAAGAAATAATCATGAGCACTATTCAAGAAAATATAGAAGCGATAGGCCATATCAAGTGCCATGAGGAGGACCTTACTCAATGGGAGAAAAATTTTATTGAATCCATTGATGAACAGATGGCGGCTGGTAGGAATTTAACGATGAAGCAAGATCAAGCACTTGATGTAATTTTCAGGAAAGTAATTGGGTGAAGGGGAATAATCTTTAAGCGAATTAGATAAGGAGCCATCATGTTTAATGTCAAGGAATGTGTGAGCGAAGAGACGGTATTGCAGAATAAGGATGGGCGCGAGTGCGTGTTTTTAATGGAAACAAAGCAAGGTGAAATCGTGGCTAGGTTCCCGGATAAAAATATTATTTGTCCTTTATGCTTTCTCAAAGAATGGTCCATCAAAGAACAAGGGTTAGATCGATCGAAGTTGGTAACAGGGGAAACGGTTATGACGGACATGTATGGGTCTTTGGTGTTTTTGGAGTGGTTTGGCGAGCTGATGCATGTGGCAAGGCTACCTTCTACTCAGCCTCGTGAGGGGTTCGGTATGCACACTCAAGTCTTTCGGAAAGCCGACTGGAAAAAATTGAAAATTATTGAGGACGAGATATGACACCAGAAGAATTTGACGACCTTCATCGGTTCGCAGCAAAGAAGTTAGGGTTAGGCATTAGGCCGACGCCTACCTGGCCGGGGACGCTTTGGTATGGCAATTCTAAGTATTGTGGTTTATTTGGTGAGCAATTCGAGCCCCTAACCTCCTTTGACCTCTTTGGGCAAGGCTTGGCAGTCGCAAGGGCGGAAGGTTGGATGACAGCTATTTATGCAAATGATTTAATTATTAGCAATTGTCCTCGGCGTCATGTGTTATCAGAAGATTTTAGTCATGTTAATGATATCCCGAAAGCCTTTTGGCGGTGCTGGATGAATCTGGAGAAGAGCGTGGAGGAACAAGAAGCATGAACGACCGTGCCAACCAGCATAAAGACGCCTGGCTCGATCAATGGGAAAGGAATTTATCGCCATGACACCGCAAGAAAAGCTCGACGCACAGTATCAGCGATTACGGCAATGTGTCCTTGATGAGGAAGAGCTGCCGGGAGAGCCTACCGATGCCATGGTTCGACAATTTCGTCGTGTTGGATTGGTTGAATTTTCAAGAAGTATTGTACGCGCAACTAAGCATGGAATTCTGGAAAGAATGGAGAAAGTATGACCCCACATCAACAACAACTGAATCATCGAATTGCGGTGGTGCTCGGATGGCAATACAAGGAAGTCCATTTTCGGACAACACGAGACGACGCACCGAAATATTGGTGGTGTTGGGTCGCCTCAAATGGTCGAAACGAAGCCACTCTCCCTAACTGGGCTGGCGACCTCAACGAGATGTGGAAATTAAGGGGTACCTTAAGCGAGAGGCAGCAAATTGTCTATGGGTCATACTTACTGAAGGTTTTAGACCTTTATGAATTCCATAAAGCGAACGATATGATGTTTCACAACTACTACCAGATTAGCCAGGCCACTGCTGAACAATGCGCCGAAGCGTGGTTGCAGGTGATGGAGGGAGAATGATTAGAGCGCGGTTCTATGCAAACGAAGACGATTATCGGCCCATAAATTGGCCCATCAAGCATCCCTATTGGTGTAGCGGGTACGGCGATGGGTATTCGGTTGTGGTTGCCTACGCCGACAATAAAGCGGAAATTTTAACCAATTGGCCAGAGGCTACACATATTGGCGCTAAGGAATGTACGGGGTAAACGTTCACTGATCGATTCCCTTGCCCGAAATGGCGTTTTCCTTAGATAGTGTATCTTTCCCCTTGCCTGGTCTCCGTCTTCGTATAATTGATGATCAGCTATTGCCAGAATTCCCCTGTCCCTACCTAGGTGATGGAAGCGAAAACCTAGAGTATGTGAGTGAGGTTGATTGGGCCGAGGCTGTAAAGGTGATGATGCGTTTCCACTCTTTAGAGATTCTTGAGGAGGGCTATTACCTTATGCCAGCACCACGTGATGATTTGCGAAAGCGTGCGGAGGAAAGTATCTGGTCGCTTGCGTCTGGGATGGGGATAAGCTTTGGTGATGAGTAAGGACAAAGATGACAGGCGGGTTAGGGTAATCTCAAAGAGGCATGTTGAGAACTTTCGGCAAGCTGGCTTGAATTTGGGGGTCTCAGCTAAGGCACTGGCAGCGTCTCTTTTGGGCCTTGGTCGTGCATTGTCAAAAAATCGAGGTATTGCTGAACAAGTAAGAACTCCTTGTCATAACAAAAAAGCGGGGGATTTATGAATGGCTTGAAGTGTACATGAAAAGGATGAGGATTATTTAGTGCCCGTGAAATAGACGAGATGCCCCCACTAGACAGATGACTGAGTTTTAGCAATAATACAGGCATTCAGTTTTTTCTCGGTTGATTCA
>JBMYWX010000193.1:0-6375 GCA_049607825.1 Nitrospirales bacterium | reverse complement strand
TTGGACTACATTAATTCTTGAACATTGTCTATCCCAGGGGAAGGAGGAGAATCAAAATTTGATTCGATAGGAGAATCCCAATAGAGGATTCGATGGCAGTACGAGCAGTTGAGCAATTCATCTGCACGTTTGACTTCAGCAACAAGCTGAGGGGGCAATTGCAACCGACACCCCAAACATGCACCATCTTGTACCCTTGCAACCGCAAACCCCTTTCGTAGAGATTTCAGCTTCAAGTAACGAGTCAAGAGGGCACGGTCAACTTCAGTTGTCAACTCCTTATGGTCTTGTTCCAAAGAGGACAACTCTTGGTCAAGAGAGGAAATCTCTGATTCTAGTTTTCCTTTGGCTTGGGAAAATGATTGCTCAATCTCTCTAACCTGATCTTGTAAGGTTTTTTGCTGGTTTTCATTTTGCTCAATCTTCTCAAGCACCTCTAACAGGGATTCCTCAAGCGAATCTTTTCTTTTTTTGGCTAGATCGATCTCAAACAAATGCGCTTGATATTCTTTATTGGTCTTTAAATCATTCAGTCGCCCTCGAATTTTTTGGATATGCTCCTCTTGAAGAGACAGCTCTTGCTCCCCATCGCGCCGTTGTTTGACTAATGTTTCTCCTACCACCTGAAGGGCTTGGAGTTGTTTTTTTACTTCCAATAAAGGCAACTGCGCGGCGTTGAGAAGTTCTGGGTGTTTTTTCTTTTTGTCAAGGATCTCAAAAATACGAAGATCATACGTTTGGAGTTTGATGAGAAATTGCAGTTGAGAATTCAATGGGACCTCAGGTGAATAGATAAACAACTAAAAAAATGAGACATGTATAAAGCATACCATATAATGAATAGACAATCCTCTGAGAGTAGAATACGGGAAACCTACCTACCAAGGCACCACAGACTCGAGACTGAATTCTGCTGAAACCAATAAATGACTCACTCCACTCCGCTTCTTCCTAGATTGACCAAAGCTTTAGCAGAAAAAACGAAGGCTGGTGGGCCCACCAGGACTTGAACCTGGGACCAACTGATTATGAGTCAGTCGCTCTAACCAACTGAGCTATGGGCCCCAATATTTATCCTATGGGCGACACTTTAAACGAGAGAAGGATATTTCAGCAACTTTTTTCTCTTCTGGAGACCAAAGATTTTGAAAATATTTTTACATTTTTTCATCAGTCTCCACAGTTCGCATTCCTTCTTCACTATCACAACACTGTCAATCTTGTCCTACCTTAACAGACAAAGGATCCCATTTTTCACGAGACTCACAAGAAAATTGGGGTACATCCTTTTATTCTACCTATTTGAATCTTCTTGGCTAGATGATCTTCTTCTACTTGAGTCAGTAAAAATGGATGCCTCCTCCTTCGTCCACTTGTCTGCTCCCAGATACACCATTATCGAGAGCTCTTTCTTACCCGCCTTTCATTTAGGTCGTGGTCAAAGTGGCCTTCCTTCCACGAAGACCATCAATTTCCTGAATCAGTCGCTGAATGTCTTCTGTCCTCTGCTCTTTCTCAGCAAAACGCAGCTCAGCAATTAATCGAGTTAAAGAGGATTGGAGATGTTTTCGCTCCAAGGTTGCCAAACATTCCTGAAAGTGGACAGCTCTATCATCAAAATGCATTTCGGCCAAGGTCAGGCGCGTGACTAGAGGCCCCACTTCTTCGTCATGAAGGGCCTCATTACAAAGAGGCTCAATATCAATACCACCATCTGGTGTCAGATGCTGAAGGGCTAGCTCAATGACCCGACGATAGGGAGTAACCGCAAACATTTCAACACGAAGTTGTTGGACATGTTGCATGCTCAGAGCCCCTTGGAGAACAAGCATGACAAGATCTCGTTCTTCAGGATTTCCCTTAGGCAAAATCATGGGTTTCGCCTGACTAGGGCGAGACTCCATCCTGTTCTCAGAAGACCGATGGGTTTTGTCTTTTAATGTTGGGTAACGGTCGATAAGTGTTTGTTGACGAATACCTAACCGTTCAGAGATCACCTGAATCCGCTCTTCTTTTTCAATTGGATTGTTGGTTTTTTGCAGAATACGGAGAATATCGTCGACACTACGCATTCGTTCCTCCGTCGAGGCCGTCTTTTGTCCTTTCAGTGAAGCCTGAATGGCAAAATCTAGAAGGGTTGGAGCCATTTCCTCCAGCTGCGTAAACCCTTCGATTCCATGCGATCGAATAAATGTATCAGGATCTTCCTCAGAGGGAAGCGGCAGTACCTTCACCGTAATCCCCGTATTCACAAACAAATCAAGTGTACGAAGAGCAGCCTTGACACCTGCAGTATCACCATCAAAAAATAAGAAAACCGTTTTCACAATCCGTCGAATGGCCTGTACATGCTCATGGGTCAAAGCCGTCCCTAACGGTGCCGCAACATGCTCAACCCCTGCTTGGTGAAGGGCCAAAACATCAAAGTATCCTTCAACAAGAATGAGGCGGTCCAGACGACTCGCGACCGCCCGCGTCTTGTCAAAGCCAAATAAGGTACGACCCTTAGAAAACCAAGGAGTTTCTGGAGAGTTGAGATATTTCGGAGTTTGTTCAACGGTGACTCCACGGCCACCAAAAGCAACCACCTGCCCACGATTATTGGCTATAGGAAACATGACACGATCGCGAAATCGATCATAGCCTTGATTCCTCTTCTGCGAATGCTGTTGATTATCTTCTTTCTTAATCACTAACCCAGATTGAAATGCTTCTTCCCGGCTTACACCAGACTTTTCAAGGACATCGAGAAGACCCGTCCAAGTTGGCAGAGCATACCCAAGACCAAAAAGTTTCACCGTAGCTGGAGACATACCTCGACGATCTAGGTAGTGACGTGTATTCTGGCCGATCTGCCCATCTGTGAGATTATGCTGAAACCATTCTGCGGCAACGGTATGGATGTATTGATATCGTTCTCGTGCAGAGCTAGCCTTCTCATGGTGCGCACCTCTTGCTTCCAGCGTAAGAGGGACACCGGCCAACTGCGCTAGCTCCTGAACTGCCTCCATAAACCCAAGAGCTTCTTGCTTCATCAGAAATGTAAACGCATCACCGCCAACAGCACATCCAAAACAGTGAAACATTTGACGACTCGGACTGACTGAAAACGAAGGACTTTTTTCCGAATGAAAGGGGCACAGACCTTTAAAATTTTGACCTGTTTTCGATAGGGTCACGTGGCGGGAAATCACATCAACGATGTCAATGCGATCTCGAATCTGCTGAAGAACTTCTGGAGGAACACCTTTTCCAACGAATGACAAGTTTTTCCTCTCATCTTAGTTTCTATCCAATTACCAAGTCCTTGATTTCAATGTCAACAACGACGGCCTTTGGCCAACAATTGACGACTACGCGATGCCACTACTCGACAGGCTGGGAAAAATCATCCCGGCGGCCATTGAAACCCTCGTCCGCCTAAAACGTGAAAATGTAGGTGAAATACCGTTTGCCCGGCACTACGTCCGATGTTGGTAACAACACGATACCCTGCCTCTCCAAGCTCCTTCTTTTGAGCAACATGGGAACAGGCTAGCATCAAACGACCAAGTAGGTTGGCGTCTCCTTCTTCAACATCCGCTAATGAAACAAGATGACGCTTAGGAATCACTAATGCATGAACTGGTGCTTGAGGATGAAGATCCTCAAAGGCGACACAATCATCATCGTCATGTAAGATCGTTGCCGGGATAGTTCCAGCCACAATTCGACAAAAGATACAGTCGCTCACGCGTCATTCTCCTTTTTCACTCGTAAGCCTGTCTTCCCAAAACGCTTGCCAAGTTCCTGGAAAATTTCCATCGGTGGAATTTCCTCATTTCCTAGCAAGACAAGGGTATGAAACCAAAGATCGGCCATCTCATAGATCATCTCATTTCGATCTTTATTTTTGGCTGCCAGCACGACTTCTCCCGATTCTTCTACGATTTTTTTTAGAATACGATCCGGCCCACCATTGAGTAGCCTTGAGACATAAGAGTTTTCCTGTGATTCCAGTTTTCGAGACAGAACCATTCCATACAAACGTTCAACAATCCCTCCCCAGGCCTCAGCGGAGACTCCGTCAACAGGTGAAGAGGAATCACTTAAGACCTCATGCATTTCTGTAAAGAAACAGGAACGCTGGCCAGTATGGCAGGTAGGCCCAACAGGCTCAGCTTTCACGAGCAGAGTATCTTGATCACAATCAATGAAAAACTTTTTTAAAATGAGCTCATGGCCTGATGTTTCGCCTTTTTTCCAAAGCTGTTGACGGGACCTGCTCCAAAAATGAACACGCTGTGTCTGCTTGGTTGCGTTGAACGCTTCCTCATTCATGTACCCAACCATTAAGACCGTGCCATCGAGCCAGTCCTGAACAACCGCAGGTATAAGGCCATTCTCGTCATATTGAATCTTAGCTCCTAAAAATGTCTTATTCATGATGAAGCTACTGAAATTTCTTCACACACCCTAACCGGAATTCCATGTTGCGCTAAATACGATTTTGCCTCTGCAATCGAATATTCCTTGTAGTGAAAGATTGAGGCCGCCAACACGGCATCGGCTTCCCCGAGAGCAAGAGCCTCATAGAGGTGATGAAGCGATCCAGCTCCTCCAGAAGCAATCACTGGAACAGGTACGGCCCGAGATACTGCAGCCGTTACGGCCAAATCGTACCCTTCTTTTTGTCCATCCTGATCCATACTTGTGAGGAGAATTTCACCTGCACCATATTCAGTCATTCTTTGAGCCCACTCAATAACATCCAACCCTGTCGCATTACGACCACCATGGGTGAATACTTCCCAGGATTCAGATCCCGGTGATTGTTTCGCCGCATTCTTCAATTTTGCATCAATGGCTACGACAATACACTGCGATCCAAATCGTCTTGCCGCAGATTTCACAAATTCTGGATCTTGTACGGCAGATGTATTGATACTGACCTTATCTGCACCAGCGGCTAGCAAACTTCGAATATCGTCCAAGCTCCGAATGCCTCCTCCAACGGTGAGCGGCATAAAGACTTGGTCAGCCGTACGAGCCACCACGTCACGAATCGTATCGCGATTTTCATGAGAGGCCGTGATGTCTAAGAAACAGAGTTCATCGGCTCCAGCAGCATCATACCCTTTGGCCACCTCAACGGGATCTCCTGCATCTCGAAGATCAACAAAGGACACACCCTTGACCACTCTTCCATTCTTCACATCAAGGCATGGGATAATACGTTTGGCTAACACGAAGCCTCTTCCTCCATCGATGGTAAGGCGGCTTTCAGTGCAGAAGCTAGATCAATGGATCCTTCATAAAAAGCTTTTCCAATGATCACACCAGCAACAGGAGGTACAATCTTTCGTATCGCTTCAATATCAGAAATTTTCGTAACTCCTCCTGAAGCAATTAAGGGAAGGGAGGTGAGTGAAGCCATATGTTCCAGAGCGTTAATATTAGGACCATCTAACATCCCATCTCGAGAAATATCCGTAAAAATTAACCCAGCCAGATCATACTGTGATAACGTCGGAACCACATCCTCTGGCTTTTTCCCAGAACCATCAATCCATCCACGGAGAGCAATCTCTCCTTTCTTGACATCAATCCCAACGAGAACTTGAGAAGGAAATTCGTCACAGCTCTTGGCCAACAATTCAGGCTGCTCCAAAGCCGCAGTGCCCAACACCACTCGTGATACTCCCATAGACAGATAACGACGGACGGTCTCCAAAGAGCGAATACCTCCTCCAACTTGGATCGGGATCGACAGAGCATTCACGATCGCTTCAATATGAGAGAAATTTTTTGGCGCCCCTTGTACTGCACCATCTAAATCAACGACATGTAAATATTTAGCTCCCAAAGACTCCCAATGTTTGGCCATGGCTGGAGGGTCTTCGGAATAGCGAGTCTCCTGAGCCATGTCCCCTTGCCGTAAGCGAACACACCGTCCATTCTTGAGATCAATTGCTGGAAAAATTGTCATTCGTGAGCCCTTGATACAGAGAAAAAACGTTTAATTTAAGTTGATGACTACTTTGTATTACCTACAGGAAATTGTTTCATCATCTTATGAACACCATATTCTGCTAATTCGTGCGCGGTGACAAAGACACCTCCGCGCTCAACAAATCCCATGAAATCTTCAGTCATGGGCTTTTGTTCTTCGTAGTATTCTCCAGTCCAGTATATTTTTCCGCTTTTAGGATCTACGAGATGGACTTCAAACCCAACTGAAGCTGGGGTTGCCCCAATTTTGGTTCCGACTCGTTCTCGATAGGTTCGCACAAGACCCATCACAACTGCATCGACATCTAAGCCAGATCCGACAAGTTTGACTGTTTCTTTCCAATTCGCTGTAGGCGCTTGAGAGTCTTGGGTTAAAAGCATATT
>JBMYWX010000192.1:0-6416 GCA_049607825.1 Nitrospirales bacterium | reverse complement strand
CACCCGTTCGCTGGTCCAATTCCCGAAACCCCATCTCAATACCAAGCCCACCAGATCCCTTAAATGCATGCTCGACCTCATCAAGCGTCTCACGCATACATGCATCCAGAGATTGCCAGGATTTGCTGGGCAACGACTCCCGAAGGGCTTCTTCCGCCAATTGACATAATTCCGTCGAATCCCCCCCATTTTGGCTTGCATGGACCAGCGTTTGGCCCAGCGTGTACCACTTTCGACGACGTGATAGTTCTTGGATTTGCTCAATGTAATGCGGGGCTGATTGTGCGGAAATGGCCTTTTCGGCCAGTTCGTGTAGTGCCGTATACCCCCCTATTTCTTTTAAACGCTCCATTTCCTTGAGACGTGCCCCCACCAACAACACATCAAGAGATTCATGGCTCTGCAGTAAGTCGACCATCGACAAAAAGATGAATTGGTGAGCCCCACGATAGAAACAATCCCTGTGGATATCGTACTCCTCAATGAGCCCAGGATTAAGTAGTAGCCCTGATAACACATACGCCTCAGCCTCCAAGTCAAATAACTCCACAATTACCCCTCTTTGATCGAATCATGTGAAATCAGCTCTCGGTATTCCTCAAAACATGGCCGACATCTTCCGCTTTTGCCCACCACAGCAAAAACAGGGGCCTGGCAATACCTCAAGAAGGCCCCATCCTGCTTTCTAGCCTGACAGCCAAATTTGGCGCCCGTTAACTCCAGGAGCCCCGCAAAGGATGGAAAGAATTTACAGTGGTGCTTGGCCTTCGCTATTGCCAAGTCCACCAGCTCATCAGACCATTCCTGCATCTCCTCCGCGTACATCAACATGCGTGGCTCAGAAAATTCAATGCCAAAAAAAGTCCCTAATTCCGCTAACTTACGGATTAATGATTGTTGGTTCACGCTCTGCCTCCTGTAGTTTTTTGATGAGATTGTTGGCGTTGATCATGGTTTGTTCTTCCTTGCTGATAAACCCATTTCGTCGCCCACTTTGCCCTTGATCGTTTGTGGATTGTTGGGCCTCTACGTCGATTTTATTCAACCAATTCAACAAAAATTGCTTGGTGAGCTTGCGCCCTTTGGCTTTGGGGAGTTGCAGCCATGCCTGCATTTTCCCGATTTCTCGTTCGAGATTGATCCCAGCATAAGCTGGATTATCCCGAAGGGTATCGATAAATTCTTCGAGGCTCCACGAAGCAGGTTTTTTCGAGTCCTTCGAAATAACTTTTCTTTTGGAATCTTTCTTAAGATTCTTTTCTTTTTCTCTTAATTCTTCTTCAGAAAAAGAAGAAGAATTAAGAGGGGAAGGGAGGGGAAGGTTAGGAGGGACCCCAATTTGTGTATCATTGGTCACATTTTCGTCTTCATTTCGCGCCCGAGTCCTGTGATATTCCGCATAGTTAGGTGACGCATAAGTAATTTGTAGATCTTTTACAAAAGGTTTGTTAGGTGTTAGCCAACCATTTGTAACTAGTTTGTTAACCACTTTCAAAGTAGTTACAAACCGTTTTCTAGCTATTTGCGAGAGAGTTCTGAGTAGAGAATTTGACATTTTTAATTGGTTTTCATGACGGTCTAAAATACTTAAAATCTCCAACCACACAAATACCGCACCATCACCAAATTCATCTCGAAGTTCTTGTATTTCTGGGTCTCGATTAAAGTCATGGCTCACCGGAAAATACCGCTTATACCTCGCCATAAATATAGACCTATTTAGATTTAGAGTTAGACAGGAGTGATCTGATACGCACTCGATCTTTTTCAGCATTAGCTTTTGCGCATTCTTGGCAGGTTCCATCAATTGTTCTGCGTTTTGCCACATGGTTACGCTTGCAGGGTTTGCCTGTTTTGTAAAATTTCTGGCCTGATGCCGCCGCCGCCGTTCTCGTTGCCTTCATAGTTTACCTCCTTCACTTAATCATATACTTATATGGTATTGCCGTCAACTCATCACTCTTTCCCACCCACCCTCACAACTTAATCGGCATCAGCACCCAATCGACATCAGGGATATTGTTACTTGAGAGAAAGGGTCCCCATTTACTCGCCCCCCAAATCACCATGCCTGGTTTCAACTCTAGTAGTTGAACGTAGAACGCCGAGATAGCAGATCGTTCACCTCCGGACACCAAGGGGTAATACGTGGCAATCCCATGAAATTTAGGAGCGACAACAAGTTCCTGTATGGTCCACGGGTGAAGGGTGACAGCCTCCATGTCTCGGAATATTTTGCCCATTTTATCGTCATAGAACTTAGAAAACTCACACTCTTGCGCTTGGCGTTCTTCTTTGGTAGCAGGAAAATTTACGGCATTAATCAAGGCCGAGCGACGCATAGCCAACCTGCCATCTGTCACCCATTCCGGCATTAATAGCATCCGCTCATAAATCAAAAAACATTCTAATGGCCACAGGTATTTCATGGGGTTCCTTTCGTGGTTAAAATTCTAGGGGTAAAATTTCCTGTTGTAACCGCTTGGCTGCAATCTCACAATACTTTTCTTCCAACTCAATGCCGATGGCTTGACGGCCTAAATCTTTTGCCGCTCTTAATGTGGTGCCGGATCCCATGAATGGGTCGAGGATGGTCTTGCCTACATTTGCCCCAATAATATCCTTCATGAGAGTGACTGGCTTTTCTGTTGGATGCAAACCGTTGCCAGTCTTGTCAGCATAAATGACATCTGGAATTCTCTTGATAAATTCATGTTCTGGGCCTGCGTAAAAGCAACACGCCTCCCATTGTCTGCCATGCTCATGCTTAAGGTCTCCCATTGACCAATTATTCTTAACCCAAGCCAGCACACTTTTAGGCGCTGGCATTGCCGCTAATTGATCCCAACGACAAAAGAAATATGACGCAGCCCGCCCACGCTCAATCAAGAGATTTATTGTCTCAATTGGAAGCGCGTCGTCATTCTTGATAGGGGAGTGCCTAATAAATCTATAGTTCGATCTAAAATTGATCCCATACGGCGGATCAGTCAGCACTAAATCAACCTTAGGCAAGTGTGGTAAAATCTGTTTGCAATCACCGTGATAAATGACGATGCCGCTCTCTTCATAATAGGGCTTTGGTAGGCTCATTTCATCCACAGCACAGAGGAGGTAATAATGAGCGCCCCTAACCAATATGTTGCCTTGGTATCGTTCCCCTCAAACAAAAACACCAAACTTGTCACTGCATAAAAACACACTAAAAAATACATCAAACGTTCACCATTCATCGTGTTTCAATCCCCCATACATTAAAAAGCAAGGCATGAGCCGCAGCCTTACCGCGCCGCTCTCCCAGCATTCTTTGTGTTTCCAAATCCTTTCGCCGAGGTCCTCGTGGAATAGCCATTGTTCTTCCAGCCTGGCTTCGCACCATGCTTCTCACGCATATGGGCACATTTCTCCTTTTCGCCATAGCACACCGCAAAACAGAGAAAGCAGGTAAACTTTTCATGCTTGAGTAATTTCACTTGTTTCATTTCCTCATCCCTTCACAGTTTAAACCAAAACGGCATAGGCTTACCCAAGGCCTCAGACACCATCTTGATGGTCTTGGCATTCCAGAGCTGACGCTTCACCAATTGCGAAACGGCCTGCCTAGAAATCATCAACAAAGACGCCAATTCTTGCTGCGTCATCCGTCTTTTTTCTAACTCCGCCTTCAGCTTATTTCCCATGTGCATCTTTAGGCCTATTCTTTATCAATGCCTCAATGAAGAGGTATTACGATTATTCTTTGACAGCATTCGTGCATTTGGCCGTGGCCAATACGAACGCCCGATTCGGTCCTTGAAGTTGTCGCTGTTCTCGCTAAGGGCCTTTACGATGTTTTCCAGGACCAGAAACACGGCTGCAAAAAACAACACAACTAACATGATCTCAAGCATGAGTTGCTCCTTTCGTTGAATATGTCGCTCACCATAAAAATATCACCATCCAATAAACTAGAGCACCAAGCGCAATAAACTGCACTGCGTAGCCTATGGCTTGCAATAGGGCTACAAATACATCCAGCCACCCCACCGAATCTTTCTCTTCTTTCATCACATTGTTTCCATTCCATAAAACCTAGTGAGTGCCTGGAGAATCTTGTCATCCCACGGCCCGAAATGCTTGGTTTCCACATACAACTGGACCACCTCATCGGCCCCATAGCGTTTCACTTGTTCTTCTTGTATGCCAAATAATTCAAAGTAATAATGCTTCGGCATTTCGCGCAAGCCTTCCGGCATCGTCAAGTCTCGCACCATTTCAATTTGGTGCAAAATGCCCTTGCATCCTGGCAGACTGACTGCATATTCAATCCAAGCATGAGTAACCATGATCTCTTCCTGATGAATTTCTCCATGACAGAGGGCCACAATATCTGAGCATTTCATGACAGCGGTTCCGTTAAGAACGAATGATGAATGGTGGCTCATATGATTATGGCTGAGTGCTTTCGTCATCATTTCCCCTTTCGATATCGACAATAAGGCTATAATATTGGTTGATTAGCACAACCTGTTCTGCGCTTAACACATGGACGCATTCTTTGCAGATAGCTAATAGGCAATTGGCTATTGCCAGTAATGTAAGCGTATTCTCAATCAATCGCGCATTTGCCAATCGTTCTTTAAGTGGTAGCGGGTTATCAACATTTGGTGACAATAAATGGGTCATGTTTTTCCCGCCAAATGGCTCTAGTTCACCGTTTTTGCCACACACTACAAGCCAAGGCGAGCTTGTATGCTTGGCAGGATTCTCAGTAGCCACTTCCTCATCGTAGAACCCATCCCTTGTCATTTCCGTGCGGTACTCTTCTTCTATCGCTTCATCTGAGAGTTGATCGACCATCGCATTAAACTCATCACGCACCTTCTCTTCATCCCACGTTTCAATTTTTTCACGCATCCAATCATTCGGCATGTCCCATTTTCGTTGTGGGTGTTGTGCTGCCATCATTCCCCCTTTGTTGTAGTTAAGTGCTTGGGTTTTTGCCACCATACGGCTTCACCACTAAAATAGTTGTAACCTTTTCTATTATCTCACGTTTTTGTACCGTTGCTTTAAATCCAGACATAGAAACTTTTTGTGCAAACGCACACGCAAATTCAGCATCACTAAATTCGGTACTTCGCCTTCCAGCTTTCATCTTCCACTTCACGACATAGGATATTTTTTTATTCATTGAGTTTCCTTAATGCCATCGCTTGAAGCTCCCATAAATCCCAAATCATTTGTGCTGTAATGCCTACCTCTTGTTTGCTCGACTCTGAAGACTTCCACAGATAGACACCTTCATGGAATAAAGGCAGGAGCGAACCATCTTCTATCCCCAATTCCAGCCATTGAATTAGTGGCTCAAAGGCATCCAGGACCTTCTTGATTTTCTCGGCTTCTTTAATGTTCATTGGATCGTCCTTTTAGGGATTGGTCGGTCTTCAGCTATCTGAAAAATTTCCACCCTTACAACAATAAACCCTCTTGATTTCAATGTTGCCCACGTCGATTTGAATCCTCTGGCTGCGCTACACTTAACATGTTCTTTAGTTTTCCCTGCATAATTCACATTAAGCTGGCCATCATCATGTTGCAGCATGTAACATTTGCTTCGTGATAACTTCTTCATGACGCCGCCATTCCTTGATAATCCCGAAACACCACCCGCAAGAGGCCATCTAGAGCAAACAACCGCACAGCCTCACGGTTCAATTTCTCAACGGCTTTTGCTGCTGCCTCTTCCGTCTGGAATGTGTACTCTCGTACCGTATCCTGCTCTCTGTGTGTCACCATATACACGGTGTGTTCCATTGTTGACGCTCCCTGGTTAATCAGACGGTAACATTCGCTACAATATTCCCCTTCTAATTCTGTGCATATTACTTCACACTCTAAGCACGTTCTATTTTCGGAATCTTGGCTCATTCAGGTTTTTTATTTGGTGATATTTCAATTTCATTCACATGCACTAAGACACCCATGCTACCAATTTTTCCGTACAGCACTTCATCGTCTTTCGGAATGTTCTCACTATTCTGCGCACCGCGCAGAGCATAAATCATGCAGGCAGGGTTTCCGTTTGCCGTCCTCCAGGATTGACCGCCTACTCGGTCCCACCAGTCCTCTACAATAAACTTCGCCCCGCCAAAGTCCGGGAAATGAGGATGCCAAGACGTCTCCTTAATTAACACAGTAGTTCCCGCCAGAGGACTCACAGCTTCATGGATCATGCTTTTCTCCTTTTCCATTTTTTACTTGTTTGCAAATGAAACACGCTAAAGTTATCATCAGCTTTTTAAAAAGCTCTAAACAAATACCTATAAAAAAACCAACCATAAGCAACGAACAAATATCCATGTCGATCCGCCTATAATCATCCCATCATTTCATTAAAGGGGTTCACGCTTGGATTGAGCACCGCCCCATTATTC
>JBMYWX010000191.1:0-6429 GCA_049607825.1 Nitrospirales bacterium | reverse complement strand
TGGTTACTGTGAGTCAAGATCAACGACACGAGAAGATGATTGAACATTTGTCTCAGGCATCCTAGTGAGAAATTCCTCTACATATCTATGACTGACGTACATCTTCAGAGCCAATTAGATCTTATCCTTCGTGGAATTGTGGAGGTAATTCAGCTTGATGAGTTGAAAGAAAAACTGGCCACATCTCTTAAGGAAAAGCGGCCATTGCGGATTAAAGCTGGGTTTGATCCAACCGCACCAGATCTACATCTCGGGCACACTGTCCTTATTCAGAAACTCAAACATTTTCAAGACTTGGGGCATGAAGTCATTTTTCTCATTGGCGACTTTACGGGGATGATTGGTGATCCAACGGGCGTGTCGGTAACGCGTGTCGCACTCACGAAAGAGCAGGTATTAGAGAATGCCAAAACGTATCAAACGCAAATATTCAATACTCTTGATCCTCAAAAAACGCGAATTGAATTTAATAGTCGATGGATGAGTGAAATGCCCGCGGAGAAAATGGTGGAGTTGTGCTCACATTATAGTGTCGCTCGTATGTTAGAACGCGATGACTTTTCCAAACGCTATCACGATCAAAAACCCATTAGTGTGCATGAGTTTCTTTATCCGTTAGTCCAAGGTTATGATTCCGTGGCTCTCCAGGCTGATGTTGAGTTAGGAGGAACCGATCAAAAATTCAATTTATTGGTGGGTCGTGATTTGCAACGAGACTATGGGCAAAAACCTCAAGTCGTGATCACGATGCCGTTACTCGAAGGCACAGATGGTGTGAGAAAAATGAGTAAGAGTTTTGGAAACTATATCGCCCTTGAAGATCAACCAGGCGATATGTATGGAAAAGTTATGTCGATTAGTGACACATTAATGCGCCGGTATTATGAGTTGTTAACGACGAAAGACTTGGTCTCTATTGATGCACAACATCCCATGGAAGCTAAAAAGGCGTTGGCTGAACTTCTGGTCCTGCAATATCATGGTCCTGTTGGTGCTGAGCAGGCTAAAGCCGATTTTCAACAACGGTTTCAATCCAAAGATTTTCCTGATGAACCTGATGCTCATGTTGTACTCACGCTTTCCGATTTTGAAAGTTCGGCTTCACCAAGCCTTGGGGTGGTGGACTTGCTGATGCGAACAGGGCTCCTTCCCAGTAAAGGGGAGGCTCGACGCTTGATCGCTCAAAATGCGGTTCAGCTCAATGGCGAAAAGTTAACTGATCCCAATGGGAGTTCAACATTTAAGTTTGGTGAACAATATCGTATGAAAATTGGTAAGCGAAAGTTTGCTCTCATAGAATGTAAGAAGGAATAATATCAATCTTTTTATGTGTGTCCTTTTCACCTCCTTGACTAAGTCCCAGCGCAGACCTAGAATAGTATTCACTTCTCGAGAGCGGGCGTAGCTCAGTGGTAGAG
Organism: Nitrospirales bacterium; assembly: GCA_049607825.1. Classification (GTDB taxonomy): domain Bacteria; phylum Nitrospirota; class Nitrospiria; order Nitrospirales; family UBA8639; genus JAGQKC01. Next base: position 5,011 of record JBMYWX010000191.1, on the reverse strand, counting down.
TTCTTGCTTCCCAAGCAAGCTGTCGGGGGTTCAAATCCCCTCGCCCGCTCCAATTTCCAGTTACAGTATCAATCCAGCAGCCTCTCTGTTTAGTCGTTCTATATTTCTCTTTTCTTTCTCGCGTAAAATATAAAGAATGGAATAAACTAAAGAGGGGGGAATACGAATGCGAAAAGTTGAATGGATCTCTCAACGTTGTGACCCGAAAACATTAGAGGCACATCAATTGATGGAAGATCAGGTTATGACTTGCGAGGTTGAGGACTTCGCGCTTACCGTGGCGCATAGACTCTATGACGGAAATATTGGCAGCCTACCTGTTGTCAATAACAATAAAACACTAGTCGGAATTGTTACTGAGTTCGATCTTCTTCAGGCTATTGAGGCTGGAAAGAATTTGGGCGATATCCCAGTTTCAGAGATCATGAATTCACAGGTGGTGACCGTTACAGAGCACGCACCTTTCATGGATATCGTTGCATTGCTGCAGCAACACCATCTCATTCGTGTGCCAGTGGTGAGAGGAGATACGTTGGTGGGTATTCTCGCACGTGGAGATATTATTTTAGGTTATATTAAAGCAACTGATGTTGGAAGTGGGGGATAATCTATTTCTTTCGATCCGTTAGCGTGTAACCTTTCCTGGACGACAAATCTGTCGCAGACTCTTTCTCCGCATATATTTACTTCTAAATTTACTGTGTGTTGAAGCTTTAAGTTCTACAACTCGACGGGGTTGGATTGATTTGTCTATGGATACGATGTGGATAGTAGAACTCGGCTCGTGCTGATCAAAATCTTGAAGGGTGAGCGTATTGCTTGACTATTTTGTCAGGCATTGTGAGATCAGAAGGTCGCCCTTGGCAATTGACTTTTTCAGGAATCGGAGTCCTTTCTCTTTCATCGAGTTCATGAAGATCCACAAAATGATCAAATTAAAGAAAAAATTATAATGGGATATCACTAGTAATTACGAGAAGGATGGTAGAATGACAAGTGTGTCATAAGTAACAGCTACATAGGATTTAGCAGATAATATATCTATCTAAAATAGTTAATAACTGAAAGGAGGCTTCGATGTCTCAAGACGCACATATGCCCCAACATATTAGGACGACCGAGACTTTTCTCAGGTTATATGTACTGCTTGCTCAGTATCTTGATCGTTGTGGAGGAAAAGATAGTAGTGGTTCGTCAATTTCAGAAGGGGAGTTTCAAAAGCACTTGCTTGAAACGAAGGCCACTCTCGCGAATCTTCTGTCCTCGAACAGAATTGTTCCTGCAAAAGTCGAACAGGAATATGAACGAGTAATGAAATGTGGACAAGCGTTGACCAGCAATCCTCTGGATTTGAAGCTGAGCGCACAGGTAGAGCAAGAACGCGAGGAATTACAAATAAAATCTCTCGTCCTCAGTGACCTATTAGCCGTATTTCGCTCGGCTTGAAAATTTCAGAATGACTAAGAGTACTCAAGAGGCAAAGTGGAAAGTTATTGGAAGAAAAAGTGAGGATTCTACTCGAATATTTATCTAAAATCTGCCTGCGTCATTTGGACGGGCTAATGTCCAGTCCTTAATTCATTAGAAAGACTCACTTGGGTCGTCACTTCTGTGTCATAAGGTGGTAGTGGTCGGGTCCAAATGTAAGCTAGGACTCCTCCGGCAATACCTACTAAAGCGATTTTAAATATGATTCCGATTGTGAGCATGGCAAGTGAAATAGAAAACAGAATGACCATGGCTACCGTTGCGGTAATTTTGGCTCGTTTGCTAATACTTCCAAATTGTTCCCAATTTTGTATCATCGGTCCAAGGTATGCTTGATGAGTCAGCCAATGGTGGAGACGATGAGAGCTTTTAGAAAAACTGTAGGCCGCCAAAAGCACGAACGGGGTTGTCGGTAATAATGGTAAGAGAACCCCAAGTGCGCCAAGTGCCAAGCTGATCCAACCAGCAGTCATCACAGCGAATCTTAGAGGGGTGGATTGAATCATCATGAGTAAGTGCCCGTTTTATCTTCTTGGTCGTAAGTTGAGGAGGGTATTCCTCAATTAGATGTATCGGCCAGAAATGCGAGAAAGTGAAGCCCATTATGAAATCTAATCCTTTACAAGAGATTGTAGGTGTTTGCTAGATATTCAAGAATTATGGTCATTTTTGGTAATGATAATGAGCGGGTCATCTAAGGTCTTGCTTAGTCTCACATAATGCGGATATCACGAAATCAAACAACTTCTTCATGAATCAAATTAACTGATTCAAACGTAAGCTAATTGCACACGTACGGAAGTTGTTTGGGTAAGCAATACTAGAGTCGAGAGTATTGAGGCCCTATTCTTCATTAGGTACATGACGAAAGAGCCGAAGGCAGATAACTTACATTGCCTTCTTTTGGTGAGGTTGGGAGAACTAGAGGGAAGAGAGATGTTATTTTGTCTAAGAACTATAGAAAGTCTGAAGATTTGAGTCGATCTGAGCGTCGCGGTCTAGTACAGAGGAGCTTGGGGGCCACATCGTAAACCAATAAGATCTGGATCTTCCCCTTCGATAACTGAACGTTCTGCAGCCGCAGTTTCGGATTCAGCTTTGCGTTGCTCTCGACGCATTTCTTTGTCTTGGCGTTTCAATCGCTGAGCATGTTCGCGACTTCGTTTACCTTGTGTTTCTTTTTTAATTTTTCCCATATATTAAATCTCTGGTTATAAAAAGTTACATCGATTACCGTGGGAGTGTTGCCTTTTTAGGTGGTCGACCTATTGTTTTGCGTTCTGGTTTTTTCCGAGTAACTGGAGTCGATGCTTTTGGCGTTTCTTCATATTCAATTTCATCGAATCCTTGCCCAATTTCTTGACATGACATCATCAACACTTGCTGTCTAATGTCATCCATAGATCTTGATCGCTGTTCTTCAGAAGGATCAGTGAGACCAAGGGTTTTCCAGGGAATACTTCGATTATCTTTTATTCGAACTATCTTGTGAGGACGTTTGTGTGCAGGCCAACCTTTAGTCATCTTCATCTATTACCTCTCCTTATTGACGGAACATGGGTATCGTTACTCCAATGCACTGATGTTCCAGTTGATACCCTTTTAGGGAACCAATAAAGCACAATTGAACCACAGATCAACCTGAATGATGAAAACTCTGTGCACAAAAATGTTCAGGTTGAAACGCAGCAAGCACTACGGAGCTGATATGAAGATTTGCACTTCTTGTGAAAAAGCACTATCTGGCAGTAACCGTAGCCCGAACAGTGTCCTAAAATAACATTCTGATAGAGGTGAGTCAAATAAGCCCTAGGTATCTCCTCTCAGAGCCAATGTAATTGGTGAACATGGATGAATGTAAAAATACTTTATAACATCTTGATAGTACAAGGAAAAAAACTTGGGAAAACATATAAGGTTTATCACTTCTTCTCTTTTCCAATAAGAGATCGATAACTCGATAGCATCAGATGCAAAAGGCTCACTCAGTGACAGATGTACAAAATTCTAACTATGCATAGTAGGAGTAGATGGCCAAAGATAAAGGCCATTCAGGGGGCGATGAAATGTGCCTTATTTTTTGGTTTTGCGAACCTACTGCGTTAGAGGGGAGACTTGGGGGTGGACTCAGGAACGTCGTCACGCTGATCATCATACTCGCCGACATGAAACATCTATACCTCAAATCTGTGGCTGTCTATGATACATGCTGTATGCCTAATCCACGATTCCTCTGGGTCATGTGAATTGAGAAGAGAATGTTAAAATGCTACCCCTTCTCATTGACGAATTGGCAGAGTCAAAAACTAAGTGCGGCCTGAGCAAAAATATCATGTCGTTCAATCGTCTAATTTGCTTCTATCTTTTTCTCATTCCCTCTATACTTTTAAAAAACAGTTCGCTAGGATGGCGCGCCGGACGAAGCTCTACTCAATTCACCTAAATCGGAAGGAGTCACACGTATGGCAAAAGGTCAAGACTCACGAAAGGAAACAAAGAAAAAGCCAGCCAAGACAGTAAAAGAAAAGCGGGCTGAGAAAAAAGCCAAAAAGAATTAATCGGCGCCTTCGTTATTTCCCCAGGTATCACGAGTGAGCAAGGGGAGTGTTTCTCCCCCTTGTTCACCACGACAATCCTTCTTTTAGTTTACAGCTTTCCTACCTCCTACATTGTCTTTATCTTCTAGTCGAGTTGTATTATTGCGGTTATGGTGAGTCCTCAGGCTACGAGCAAAGGAAAAGAAGTCGTGCTTCTTGTCCTTATCACGATCATTGGGACAGGATTACGAATCTACCGATTAGGCTATCAAAGTCTTTGGTATGACGAAATTCTAACTGTTTTCAGCTCACATGGCCCCCTTGCCCATGTGTTGTTTCAGACAGAATTCAAAACCAATATCCTCCCGTTCTATTACCTGGTGACGCACGCCTTTATGGCATTGGGGAATCAGGAGTATTTTGTGCGGATACCCGCTGTCATTTTTGGGGCTCTCACCATTCCGCTGTTGTATTATTCTGTTCGCCAATGGTTTGACTCTCAAGTGGCCCTGTGGTCGTCAGTACTCTTGGCTCTATCACCGTTCCACATTTTTTATAGTCAAGAAGCCAGACCTTATACCATGTTTGTGTTCCTCTGCCTGCTAACATTTTATTTGCTTCAACTCAGTCTTGAGAACAAAGATAGTCGGCTTCTTAAGCTGGGTGTAGCAGTTGTTGGTGCTTCGACCTTTTATTGCCATATCACAGCTATTCCATTTTTAGGATTTTTAGGAATCTGCGTTGTCATTCTTGTTCCTCAGAACGAATGGCGCAAATGGATTCCGACTTTTCTTGGCATGGGTATTCTCCTTCTTCCAGCCCTGTATCGAGCCTATACCATTCAAGTGACCTTGCAAGGCTGGCAAGACTTTGATCCTCAGTCTCTTCTGAATGCACTTTGGGCTTTTTCCACGGGATTTTCATTCGGAGTACAGGGTATTGCGGTGTATCTGCCAGAGAGTTTGCGCTCTATTCCTGAGCATTTT
>JBMYWX010000190.1:0-6474 GCA_049607825.1 Nitrospirales bacterium | reverse complement strand
TGTGTTGCCTGGGATGCTTGTCTTCGTGGTTTATCGGTCGCGTTGGTGGACCAATCAGATTTTGGATCAGCAACTTCTGCCAATAGTTTAAAGATAATCCATGGAGGCTTGCGCTATTTGCAGCATGCTGATTTCAAGCGCATGCGAGAATCGACTCAAGAGCGTGGGATTATGATGCGAATTGCACCTCACCTGGTGCATCCTCTCCCAGTGTTAATACCCACCTATGGTCATGGATTAGAGGGCAAAGAGCTGATGCGTTTGGCTTTAGCTATTAACGATGTGGTGAGCTTCGATCGAAATAAGGGTGGAGATCCACAAAAATATATTCCCCAAGGCCGGGGTATTTCCCAAGAAGAAATTTTACAAACTCTTCCTGGGATTCCTCGAAAAGGACTAACCGGAGGAGTATTGTTTTATGATGCCCAAGTCTATAACTCTGAACGATTACTTCTTTCGTTTTTACGGTCTTCTTGGAATGCCGGAGCACGAGTGGCCAACTATGTCCAAGTCACTGGATTTCTTGAAGACAAGGGTGAGGTGATCGGCGTACATGCACAAGATGTTTTAACTGGTGACTGTTTTGACCTACGTGCTCGGGTCATTATTAATACCTGTGGTCCTTGGATCAATCATATAGAATCACTATTAGATAAGACACCAATTCGGCAAGATATTCCATTCGCGAAAGCAATGAATATTATCACTAAGCCTCTTTTTTCAGATCATGCGGTTGGACTGGCAAGCCGTCGTGTCTACCAAGATCAAGATGCCGTGATACAAAAGGGAAAGCGACTGCTATTCGTGGTGCCATGGCGAGGGTATTCAATGATTGGCACATCGTATACTTCCTGCAATGGAAATCCGGATAGTCGGAAGACTTCCGCGCAAGAAGTGAACAAGTTTTTGTCTGAAGTCAATCAGGCGCTCCCTTCTGCAGAATTGACGCTTAATGATGTGTCATTTGTTCACAGCGGACTTCTTCCGAGTTCAGCCGGAGGTCAGCATGCGAAGGATGTTCAACTTGTGAAGCATCATCAGATTATCCGTCATGGGCAACAAGGGAGGAGAAACATACTATCTGTTGTTGGCGTGAAGTATACAACGGCGAGGCAAGTTGCTGAGAAAGTGATCGATCAGGTTTTTGAGATTCAAGGACAAGTATCACCGCCGTCTCGATCGAGTGAGACCCCTATTCATGGTGGAGAGATTGAACATCTAGAGAAATTTGTACAGTCTGAAACGACGAATCTCTCTTTTAATTTAAGTGGCAAGTCCATCCAGAACTTGATCAAAAATTATGGGTCTGCCTATTCTGATGTGGCAAAATATATTCCAGATAGACAGCATACAGAGGTCGAGGAACCATGGTTAGTGCAATGGGGGGAAATACTTCATGGGGTTCGTTCGGAAATGGCTCAGAAACTGACGGATGTGATTTGTCGTAGGACAGAAATTGGTTCGGCAGCAAATCCAGGGCATGACATGCTTCTTAGATGTGCGAACATTATGCGTGCTGAATTGGGTTGGACATCGAATAAAATGCAGCAAGAGATACAAGAAGTAAAGGATGTCTATGAATGGAAGTAAATCTGTATTAACAATGCAGATAATGTCTGATAGATGTTAAACCGTATTACGAGTGCAGTGTTGTCGATCAGTCAGCTATCTAATGCTGCAATGGGCGCGTTGGGGTACCCTTATATTTAGAAGACAATAATAATGTATTCTGATAATTGTAATGGGTATTGCAATCGTCTTAGTAGATGTGCCTAGTCTATCGTATCGTTTATCAGCAAATTCTCGTTTAGCTACTATTGTAAGGTTGTTGCATCTTAAAGTTAGGAAGAATGATCGATGGGAACAATTCTTGTTACAGGTGGAAACGGGTATCTTGGGTCGATGCTGGTTGCCCGTCTGATACAGAATGGTCAGGTGGTTCGAGTATTAGCTCGTGCCGCAAAAACTGGAGAAAGGTCAGTGCCGACCAGTCCGGAGGTCGTTTATGGAGATATCCGAGATCCGGAGGCCGTAGATGCGGCTGTTAAGGATGCTGAAGTTGTGATTCATTTAGTATCGAACTTTCGCAAAGGTGGGTCGGATAAGGACGATGCTTATGCTGTGAATGTTGAAGGCACAAAGAATGTGCTCAATGCGGCACGTAAGTATGATGTGCAACGTTTCATTCATTGTAGCACCATTGGGGTTCATGGAGATGTTCAGGAAATTCCAGCAAATGAGCAAACCCCGTTCAATCCAACTGATCTTTACCAAGAAACAAAATTAATCGCAGAGCAAGCTGTTTGGAAGTTTTATGAAGAGACAAATCTTCCGATTACGGTTATTCGACCAATCTCTTTATTCGGCCCTGGCGATCTGCGAATGTTGAAACTGTTTCGAATGATTAAAAAAGGCCAATTTATTATGGTTGGCAAGGGAGAGGCACTCTTCCAACCAGCATTTATTGATGACGTGGTTGATGGATTTCTTTTGTGTTTAGAGAAAAAACAAGCCGTCGGACAAGCTTTCATAATTGGTGGAGAGCAATATGTTCCTCTCAAAGAGCTTGTGTCTTTAATTGCTCACGAGCTTGACGTTAATGTGCCTCATAGGCATATTCCCTTGAAGCCTGCTCTCTGGGCCGCCTCACTTTGTGAAAAAATCTGTGTACCATTTGGCATTGAGCCGCCATTACATCGACGACGCATGAGCTTTTTTCAAAATAATCGGGCATTCTCAGTAGAAAAAGCCAAAACCATATTAGGGTATAAGCCTAAGACCAGCTTGAGGAAAGCGATTCGACAGACGATTGATTGGTATGAAGCTAATAATTGGATGTAACTGAAGGATAGGAAGTGAATTATTTTTTAATGAATGTGGCCGTTCTTGATCGTATGTAGTAAACGAAAAAGAGAGTGGCAAGTGAGTGTTTGGGCTGTCTGGATATGAGGGAGTGATGGAGAAGCGTAAACTGATAGAGACGAGTTACTAAGATGGAGTCATCCAAATCAGAACAAGTGATCGTGAAAGAGTCAATCGTCAAAAATCTGGCGGAATCTGATACTTCGGCATTGAAAAAGTATCAAAATTTCTTTATTGGTTCTTCGAGTTTTGGCTCTCTATGTAAGTTTGAATTCATGACAATGGTATTTGGCCCTATGCCGGGTGCCTTAGGACTTTTATTACGAAAGCAGTTCTTCCCTTCCTTGTGTAAAAAAGTAGGATCTGGAGTGGTATGGGGGAAAAATATTTCTCTTCGTCACCCAGGGAATCTCGAGCTTGGTGATCGGGTGGCAATTGATGACAATTGTTTGGTGGATGCAAAGGGAAGTGTCACTCACGGGATTGTGATTGGGAACGATGTCTTAATCGCGAGAAGTTCGATTATCCAGGCTAAAACAGGCCCGATACGTATCGGTGATCATTGCTCCATTGGAAGTCAATGCCAGTTGAGTTCAGTTGGTGGTATTACATTAGGAAAGTCCGTCATGATAGCAGGTCAATGTTATATAGGGGGTGGACGTTATCATACTGCAGATAGAGAGATCCCCATGATGGAGCAAGGACTGTATTCTACTGGCCCTGTCACAATTGGAGATGATGTTTGGATTGGTTCTGGTGTGATTGTACAAGATGGTGTACGAATAGGAAGTGGATGTGTGATTGGTTCTGGAACGGTGGTCACCGAGGATATCCCTGATTTTGCAGTGGCTATACCTAATCGAAAACTTCTTCTTCTTCCACGTGGGGAAACATTGATTTAGAGTCAGCGGAACAGAGTATCTTTGATGAATAGGTGTGAATAAGATGATTATAGAAAAATCTCAACAGATAGCCAGTCATCTTCAAGCTAAAGCCATACTGATTCGAAGTGTAGAGCAGCGGTTGCTTGAATTATTCAAGGAAGGTCGGTTGTTTGGAACCGTTCATACCTGCATCGGTCAAGAATGGACAGGGGTAGCAGTTGCCGAAGCACTAAAGAGTGAGGATCTTATATTTAGTAATCATCGATGTCATGGTCATTACTTGGCAAAAACTGGTGATGTTGAAGGTCTCATTGGGGAGATCATGGGAAAGCAGAATGGTATGTGTGGTGGACGGGGGGGGAGCCAGCATATTTATTCTCAAGGATTTTATAGCAATGGAATTCAAGGTGGAATTGTTCCCGTGGCAGCTGGGCTTGCCATGGCTCAAAAACTCTCAGAAACTGGGTTCATTACTGTTGTGTTTATTGGAGATGGAACCTTAGGTGAAGGGGCACTTTATGAAACTCTCAATATCGCATCGATATGGGGCTTACCATTATTGGTAGTGTTGGAAAACAACTACTATGCCCAGAGCACATCACAGAGGCAAACCTTGGCAGGAGGTATCCTTGCGCGTGGGGAAGCCTTTGGCATCAAGACGGCCCATGCCAATACATGGAATCCTGAAGAACTTATGGAAGTGGTAGCGAACTGTGTGGGATATGTCCGAAATGAATGTCAACCTCTTTTCTTGCAAATAGACACATATAGATTGATGGCTCATTCCAAAGGCGATGATGATCGTGATGTATCGGAAGTTGAAGAATATTGGGCAAAAGATCCTATTGAAATTTTCCGTAAACATTCAGACCCATCGAAAATAGAAGAGATTGATAGCAAAATTCAGGCTGCTATTGATGCCGCTGTGTCTCGTTCCGATGATACACCATATTCTGAAATGATTGTTGTGAATGAGGAAAAGTCCCATTCAACTGTGATGGAGTGGGTAACGACAGTCATCCCGTCCTCTGAACGAATGGTTAATGCTATTCACCTTTCATTACAGCGAAATATGCAGCGAAACGACAAGATTATTTTAATTGGTGAAGATATTGAAGGACCGTATGGCGGTGCCTTTAAGGTAACTAAGAATTTAAGTCAAGAATACCCGGGACGGGTACGAAATACTCCAATTAGTGAATCAGCATTGGTGGGGTTGGGGAATGGATTGGCACTTAATGGATTCTTGCCCATTTGCGAAGTGATGTTTGGAGATTTTCTAGGGCTTGCTTTCGATCAGCTCTTAAACCATGCTTCTAAGTTTCAATATATGTATAACGAGCAAGTTCGTGTTCCGTTGGTCGTGCGTACGCCAATGGGTGGAAAGCGCGGCTATGGTCCCACGCATAGTCAAAGTATTGAGAAGCATTTTATGGGATTGCCGGGATCCAGAATGCTTGCGCTTCATACTCGCTATGACCCTGGTCTTGTGTATGATGAAATACTTTCCTCGATTGATTGTCCAACAATTATTATTGAGAACAAGTTGTTGTATGGCCTTCGCGTGACGGATCAGGTTCCTAGTGGATTTGTGCTAGAGCATAGTCAAGAGAAGTTTCCTGACACACGAATTCGTCCTTTAGGCACTCCTGATCTTACAGTGTTTTGTTATGGGGGGATGTTGGTTGATGTAGAGCGGGCGATACAACAGTTATGTGATGAGCATGAAATTCTTTGTGAGGTTATTTGTCCTCTGCAATTATATCCCTGCAATCCGTGGTCGGTGATTGAGTCAGTTCGAAAAACGCATAAACTCTTGATCGTAGAGGAAGGGATAAATTTCGCTGCCCTTGGGTCTGAGTTATTGGCTCAATTTACTGAGTATGCACCGGAGATACTTCAGCAGGTTCGTCGAGTCGCATCACCAAGTCATCCTATTCCCTCATGTGGACCCCTTGAAAAGCAATGTCTACCAGGTGAGAGTCATGTTGTAGAGACGGTTCTAGAGATGATGGATGTATGAATGAATACTAGTATTCCTGTCATTATTCCGCAGGACAATGTCAACGATGAATCCGTAACGCTACTGTCTTGGTCTGTTCCGAATGGAGAAGTCGTGACTCAAGGGCAGATGATTGCCGAAATTGAAACGAGTAAGGCAGTTATGGAGATTGAGGCCCCGGCTTCAGGGGTTTTGGAGTATTCCATTGAACCAGGTAGTGATATTGATGTGGGTGCGACTCTGTGTACTATTCTTGGTGAAGAGTCGGTGAGTGCAGCTGCTGCGCGCCGATCTGAAGCGGAACAAGCGGCGGTCTCATCATTGAAAATTAATGAAAGTAGAGAAGATCTGAATATTCCTTCATCTTTGGACGAACCCCCCCCACATTTTACAAAAAAGGCCTTGGCCTTATTAGAACAACGAGGAATTCCACTTGAGCGTTTTGCCGGTCGGGGTCTTGTCAAGACTGAGGACATACTTTTAGAGTTAGGTGAAAAACCACTACCTCAATCTTTTTCTCCTCGGGACTCCAATCAAAAAGACTTGTCGAGGTCTCAGGTATCTCCAAATCCTGCCTTGGGTATTCCTTTTCGAACTCAGAAGCTATCAAAAAGTAAACGAACAGAAATAGGATATTTGTCATCTGGATATCAGAATGCATTACCTAGTGTGATCACCGTTGCTATTCCTACCCGTGGGCTTCGTACAGCAGTTGAGCAGAATAAA
>JBMYWX010000189.1:0-6493 GCA_049607825.1 Nitrospirales bacterium | reverse complement strand
GATACTCATGCGATCCTTCGCACATCCTCGATCGATAGCACGTCCTTGTAGATCTTGCAGATGAGGTTTTAAATTAATATTGTCGAGCATATATGCGGTTAATTTGCCATTGCCTTCGGTTGTCAAGACAACCATGCGATGGCGTTGGTCATCTTCTAAGATAGCTGACTTGGCTGGTGGCCCCACCATTGGTCTGGCTATCTGAATGTTCGGTATTTTGATGGTAGCCGAAATTAGTTCTTGAGGTGGACGGATAACTTTACTGCTTAAACGAATATTTAATGTTGACAATCCTTGGGGATTGTCAGAGGGAGGGAGCTCCATTCCGTTTGTGGGCGTTGCTGAGTGAATCATGGTGAAGACACAGACGATGGCACATATGAGAAGACACTGGGGTCTTGGGTGATAATATGCGAAGGGCAGTAGAAATCTGTTGATTACTGACTTGGACGTTTTATGGCCTAGCATATAGTCATTTCTTTCAGAACGAAATCGTGATCTTCTGCCTTGTCATTGTAGTGAAGCCATTTCCAGAGTGTCTAGAGAACGGTGTAGCGATATTCTGTGTTCAAATTGACTTTTTGCTGACCCGACTTTATGATCAATCCCTTAGACTACAGCGGAAGGAGCTATGTTTATGAAAGTGATTCTTAAAGAAAATGTTGAAGGTCTTGGGTACCTTGGAGATCTCTTAACCGTCGCAGATGGATATGCCAGAAATTTTTTGATTCCACGAAAAAAGGCTGTCCTTGCCGATCCCAGAAGTATTAAAACATTCGAACATTTACAGCGTGTCGCTTCACAGAACACAAAGAAAGAGCTTCAAGGTCTTGAAGAGTTAGGCAAGAAGATTGCCAAGGTGGCCTTGACGTTTGAAGTCCAAACCGGCAAAGACGATAAATTATTTGGTTCGGTCACATCGAAAGACGTGGCTGAGAAACTTGTTGAGGAAGGTATTGAAATTGATCGCCGTAAGATTCAGTTGTCGCAACCGATCAAGGACCTTGGGACGTTCTCAATTCCAATAAAACTCCATCGTGACGTGGTGCCGGAATTTTCCGTCACTGTTGTGAAAAAAGGTGGCGAGGAGCCCGTTGTGGAAGAGTCTCCTGTCGCGGACACAAGTCAAGACGCATCAGCTGAATAGGTAAGGTTATCCTATGCGACATCCTGTTGGTACCATGAAAGCGATTCAGGAAGCGGACCCTGATGTCTTTGCGGCAATTCGCGCAGAAGAAAAACGTCAGCGTGAAAAGTTAGTGCTGATCGCATCAGAGAATTATGCCAGCCCTGCCGTTCTAGGCGCGCAAGGCTGTCTGATGACGAATAAATATGCCGAGGGCTATGCTGGTCGCCGATACTATGGTGGGTGCCAACATGTCGATACCGTCGAAGATCTGGCCATTGCTCGTGCCAAGGAAATTTTTGGATGCGATCATGTGAATGTCCAGCCACATTCTGGATCGACGGCTAATATGGCCGCCTATATGTCGGTGCTGAAGCCTGGTGATTCGATACTTGGCATGGATTTGGCCCATGGTGGGCATCTCACACATGGGCATAAAGTGAATTTCTCTGGAAAGCTATTTCAATCCTATTCGTATGGGGTAGATCGAGAAACTGAATGTATCGACTATGATAATGTGCAGAAAATTGCAGAAGAATGTCAGCCCCGAATGCTCGTTGTTGGGGCTAGTGCCTATTCACGAACCTTAGATTTTCCTCGATTTCAAGCCATTGCACAGTCTGTTGGTGCCTATTTATTAGTTGATATTGCCCACATTGCCGGCTTAATCGCGGCAGGTCTGCACCCCAGTCCGGTTCCCTATGCCGACTTTGTTACCACGACAACTCATAAGACATTGCGTGGCCCTCGGGCGGGTATGATCATGTGTAAGGCTGAACATGCTAAGGCCGTTGATAAAATAATATTCCCGGGATTACAAGGTGGGCCATTGATGCATGTCATTGCGGCTAAGGCTGTAGCCTTTCGAGAAGCCTTGTCGCCCGCCTTTAAAGCCTATCAACAGCAAGTCGTGACTAATGCCAAAACGTTAGGCGAAGGATTTTTGAAACGAGGGTATCGTGTTGTTTCAGGTGGGACTGATAATCATTTGTTTTTACTAAATCTCACCCCAAAAGATGTCTCAGGTAAAGATGCCGAGGCGGGGTTAGATGCTGCGGGAATTGTGGTCAATAAGAATGCCATTCCTTATGATGAAAAACCTCCAGCGGTGGCGAGTGGCATACGAATTGGCACGCCAGTTGTGGCCACGCGTGGGATGGGAGAAACGGAGATGCAGACTATCGTCTCCTTGATGGATCAGGTGCTGGAACGCCCACATGATAAGAAGACGCAACGACAGGTACAGAAGGAAGTCAAAGCCTTGTGCGCTCAATTTCCTATTTTTCATTCCTATCAACCTACCTAAGGTTATCAAAATCAACGACTGGACCGTGTTCGGGTGAAATGCCCATTCTGTGATCAACTCGATGATAAAGTGATTGACTCTCGCACTGCGCGGGAAGGGGAAATCATTCGTCGTCGACGAGAATGTCTCTCGTGCCGCCGGCGTTATACAACGTATGAGCGGATTGAAGAAAGCATGCCGATGGTCGTCAAGAAGGACAACCGTCGTGAGCCATTTGATCGGGCCAAGATTCTTTCAGGTCTGAAAAAGGCTTGCGAAAAACGACCAGTCAGTATTAGCGCGCTAGGCCTGTCAGTCGATCGTATAGAAAAGCGAATCCAAGATAAAGGAGAAACCGAAGTCCCAAGCCGTGATGTAGGCGAAGAGGTTATTCGTGAACTACGCGATCTTGACCCTGTAGCCTATGTTCGATTTGCCTCGGTCTATCGAGAATTTAAAGATATTGATCAATTTATGGATACGATCAAAGTTCTGGCCCAGGATAAGCGTGTATCATAATTCTTTTGAACCTGCAGCATGCAAACAAAGATCTCTCTAACCTTCGTCAATCTCCACACCCCATTAGATTGAGTCGTGTGGTGTTGATCTTCAGATAAAAGTACTTCCTCTGCATGCCTCGACCACTTGCCAAGCCTAAACCGTCTCAGCAGCGTAAGTCGTTAAAAAAAGCCAAGCCAATCATTGAGGCTACTCGAGTGGCGATCATTGGTGGTGGCAAAGGTGGCAAGGCCTTAATTGAAATTTTTGCAGAAGATCCATTGGTGAGGGTCGTTGGGTTGGCAGAAACACGGTTAAGAACTCGAGGAGTCCAATTGGCTAGACAGCTCAATATTCCTGTTACGCAAAATTTCAAAGATTTTCTGAAAAGTAAAGAAGTCGATTTAGTGGTCGATGTGACCGGAAACCCCGATGTTGAAAAAGCTCTTCTGAAAATTCACGCCCCTCACCTGGAAATCATTGGAGGGGGTAGTGCCAAAATTATGTGGCAATTGATCGAAGCTCGTATTCGAGCTACCACGGAGATTGAGACGACATTAACGCGATATCAATCACTCTTCCGGCTTTACGTGAAAGAAGAATCTGAAGGGGCGGTGAACGATGAACGGACGAGGATTGCTTGCGAGATTCATGATGGGTTGGTGCAGACCTTGGTGGGATCAAACCTCAAACTTGAACGGTGTCGAGAATTAGTTCGAAAGGAACCGGCCAAATGCTTAACCATGTTGAATCAAACAAAAGGTCAGTTGAAAGGTGCCATTCAAGAAGCACGTGAAGTTGTGTATAATCTGCGTCCAGGACATTATGACAACCTCGACTTGGTCGCGGCACTCTCAAACTATATGAAGTCGTTTGAAACTGAACAAAAAATTCGAACGGCCTTCAAGTCAACGGGCATGCAATCTGGATTAGATCCAAAAACGAAAGTGTTTGTTTTTCGTATGGTTCAAGAGGCGTTACATAATGTTGCTAAACATGCGAAGGCCTCCTATGTGAATGTCGACGTGATGGCTAAAAAAGATTTGCTGTCCACGACGATTACAGATGATGGAAGAGGATTTGATGTAGAGATGGAATCGAATAATCCAGAAAAATGGGACCATTTTGGGTTACAAGGGATGATGGAGCGTGCTCGGATGTTAGCGGGAGAAGTTCATTGGGAGTCTCACCCAGGAAAAGGGACGAGTGTGACCATTCATATTCCTATAGGATCAAAGGAGAAACTTCCCCATGGCAAATAAAAAAACCAAAGTCTTAATTACCGACGATCATCGAGTTGTGCGAGAGGGGCTGTGCGCCATTCTCGAAACCAAAGATGATATCGAAGTCATCGGGGAAGCAAAGGATGGTGGTGAAGCTGTCGAAAAGTCTCGTTCATTGATGCCTGACGTGATTTTAATGGATGTCAGTATGCCGGGAATGACGGGTGTCGAAGCCACTCGTATCATTAAGCGAGAGTTTCCTCACATCGGTGTGATTGCGTTGACGATGTATGAAGAACAACAGTATATTTTTGACCTTGTTCGAGCAGGAGCCACGGGTTATTTATTGAAAGATAGCGATTCTGCACAAATTGTTGCTGCGATCCGGACAATTTCACGCGGAGAATCACTTATCCATCCTTCAGTGGCGAGTAAAATTCTTGCTGAGTTTTCTCTTTTGTCTGAAGGGAAAGGCCGGAAGAAAGGCATTCTCGAGCATGATTTGACCGAACGTGAAATAACCGTCCTGCGTTTGGTCGCTGATGGTAAAACCAATAAAGAAATTGCCAACGTTTTAGATCTCAGTGAAAAGACTGTAAAAAATCATGTCAGAAACATTTTCCATAAACTCCACGTATATGACCGTACCCAAGCGGCTATTCTTGCCATTCGTAAGGGCATCATCGAGCTTGAACCTCGACAGTTATAAATCTCTGGTGGCCTCTTCCTCCCATTGAAGGCGATCGCTTGCGGGCTCTTTTTCTTCAGTGCTAACATAGCCCATTCATTAGTACTTTGAGGAGGACTCATAATTTTATGGCGAATGTGACATTACTCGTATCAAAATCTTGTGGTGCCTGTCCCTCAGCAAAAACGCTGTGGAAGGGTATGAAGGTTAAATATAGTTTTACGTATCGTGAAATTGATGTCGGAACAGAAAATGGGCAAGAATTGGCCGAACGGCATTCCATTCGTGCCACCCCTGCGACGATCATTAATGGCAAGCTGACATTTATCGGTGTCCCAACTCGTCAGGCTGCCGAAAAAGCTCTTTCTGCGAAAATGAAACTAAAGGACAGTTAAGCCTGAATGGATACACACACCGAAGGTTCTCGACCGTTTGGAATGGATGAGGATGATGAAGATTTTGAAATTCCTATTCTTCCAGTAGTTGAAGCTGGGCCCCCTCCGGAATGTCCATTTTGTGGTGATCCCATGAAGTTTAATGATGGAGATTGGATTTGCAGTGATTGCAATGGGGAATTGGTTGGTCCAGAAACTGGCTAACAAGTTTCGTTGTTCGTATCCGGTGCCTGCTCGCGTACGCACTCTGGCCCATGAGCGTGAAGTGATTTCGTCTCAATGTTAAAGTGTTCTATGTTTTCGAGACATCCCAATCGTAATTTCTCCTAATTTGTTTTTTCTAAATATTTTCCTTCTGAGTGTCATTTCTGCTGGTAATCTTCTCTATTTCCCCGTGAATTTCTTATGTTCCATATTGTCTCTGGGCCTTTTCACCCTGTTTTAGAATCCTCTCTTGTCCACGAGATTCAAGAACTGAAATCTGCTAATCCCTTTACGTCGCTTGCGCTCATTGTTCCTTCCGAGATGCTTCGTCGGCGACTGCAATGGTTGCTCTGTGTAGAGCAAGGCCTGGCACTCTACGATGTTCATTTTCTGACCTTTCATCAGCTTGCGCTTCGTTTGTATGACGAACGTACACAAGCTGTATCTGCTGAGCTGCCTTCTCCCTATAGACTTGTTTCAGACTTGACGTTTCAGCAGCTTCTTCGTGAGATCTTAGGTCGCGGTCTCTTAGATCTCCAACCCCTAAGCCATTTTCGAGAGTCTTTTCATTTGTGTGCTGCGCTTTGGTCCACAATTCGAGATCTCAAAGAAGCCACGATCGATGCGTCTACCGCAATACAAGGGATTGATGAAGGGCTGTTTGATGTAAGTGTGGAAGGTAACTTACGAATTCTATTCTCTCTACATAAGAAAATGCATGAGGAGGCTAGGAACCTTCAGATTAAGGATGCTACAGACCTGGCTGAAATGGTGATTCCTTGGGTCCCTGACTCTGCATTTCTTGGACGACTTGGTCGGGTATATTACTACGGGTTTTACGATCTGTCTCAAGTACAGCTGTCACTTTTTGAAGCAGTCACGCAAAGGGCCAACGTTACGGTTTATTCGCCACTCGTTGATAATTCTGATTTTGGATTTGCAAAACGGTTTTACGATCGTCATCTTTCATCGGGTGTTGTTCGTAGACAGGTACACTCCTGTGCATTAGCGTCTGATGAATCTAAGCCAGGAGTGAAGCCCGCGAACATCAAGGTCATGAATGCTGTAGGAGCA
>JBMYWX010000188.1:0-6507 GCA_049607825.1 Nitrospirales bacterium | reverse complement strand
TTTGTAAAGTAACGAGGTTATTTATTAAAGAATTCATTGAACGATAAGCTGGAAGGAGTAGCGGGTCATGAAAGAGTCTTTGGGTCAAGTTGACAGAACTTGGATGCATCATACGCCGGTAATTCGTGTGTGTAACCGATATCTCCAATTGGTTTTGTGTTCCACCATTGTGAGTCTTTTAGCTTTGGTTTATCCAGCTTTTGCTGCAGCGGTCTCAGGTGAGGACGAAGCCGCCTTATTTGCCACCGTCCAAGAATATGCCGTTGCAGTCACAAACGGTGAGGCTATTGCAGCGGGGCAGCGTGATTTCGTGTGTTTATTGAAGATGAAGCAAGAGAACAAGCTGTCTGGGGAGAGATTTCCGGATGAAGCAGATCCTATTTATGACTGGTGTGCTCAACGTCGAATCGATGCACACAAGCGAGCGATTCAACAGCGAGATCGTGCCTTAGACGCTGTGTGGCCAGGAAAAGGGCAACTCGTTGACTTTGCGGACTTTCAGCGATTTTTTATTGCTGAAACAGGAAGTCGCCAGTTAGCTCCATCATATTTTGTAATGCCTCAAATAGCACAGATGCAGCCGGAAAATCCCTACTCGATGGAGAAGTTGAGTATCGGACCTATTCCTCATGCGTCATTTAAATTTCAAGATTACGATCCTGTTGTGGCGGCTCCAACAAGTTCAGTGACAGTTCGAGTCAGCTATCCCAATCCTATGACCGCTCCCGTTTCCAATGCCTCTGGGTCAAAAGACTGGGCGGTCCCATATAAAAAACCGCAGGGGGTTGTGAAAGCGGTAAAAGTGAAATGGGTCGTGCTGTCTGACCTCAAGCAACTTGGTTTTCCAGTGGATCATGCCGTGCTCGATATTCCTCTTGAGGGACAACATGGTACAACGATTCCATTTGTTATTGAAGCAGGAGGTTATGTCAGCCACTCAACAGAGTGGTGGGGACCTAAGGATGCGCCAGCGGCATTGACCGTGGGGCTTGAGCGGGCGAAAACGGCTGCTGATCCGCAGG
This sequence comes from Nitrospirales bacterium, assembly GCA_049607825.1. Classification (GTDB taxonomy): domain Bacteria; phylum Nitrospirota; class Nitrospiria; order Nitrospirales; family UBA8639; genus JAGQKC01. The sequence goes on along the minus strand of JBMYWX010000188.1, from coordinate 5,485 downwards.
AATCTCTTATGTTGCTCAATCGCATTTTGCTTGTCAATTCACGATATCAAGACGCCTTACAGGAGTTTGCAGATCGTTTGTACAACGGAATGTTGAGCTATGGCCAACAAATACATGGTGTGAATATAGACCAGGACCCGTTGGCTCAGCGATTTAATGAACTCTATTGGACCGTCCAATCCCAAACTGATCGAATGGATATGTCGATGAATATGGAGATGGGTGGAAAGTCTGAGCCTCAAGCGGCGGATTACTTGTATCGAATGATTCCTGTCATGGAAATGTTGTCTTCTCTACAAGCCGGTGATTTTGAAAACCGCCGTCGGTTAGCGCTTACATATAGATGGATCAACGATCAGGGTGCTGCGATTTCATCGCCTCAAGAGTTGCTGACAGAGGTCCCAACGGATCAAAACGAATTACGGGCACAACTTTTGTTAGAGGTCGCATGGTCCCGAATTGGCAAGGTCGCATGGAATCGGCATTTTGATGATCCGGATTTGGTCAAGGGTTATGAAGAAGCTGAGAAAGTACTTGGACTCACAGAAGATCCGCTTACGAAGTTTAATGCTACCTACGCCATGGCCTATAGCCTTGCATTTCGTGTCCCACAAGATAAAAAGTCTATGGTTGATCTGTTGACCCAGTCTCGTGATTGGTTTAGCAAAATACCTGGAGCCACTCCTGAGTCCTGGGCCTATATGTTTCAAAATAATACCTTACGAGGTTTTGTCAGTACGGATCCTTCGTTCCAATCGTTAATTGCCGCGAAGTAAAATATTTTTGTATTTAGCAGATTTTGAAAAGATCAGAGGTTAACCAGGAAAGGCCTTCTCCCGCACAGGAGAAGGCTTTTTTTGTCTCAGCTGTGAGAAATGGGGTAGAGTTTCTACTACACGAGTTCATACCGAGCTGGAGCGCGATAAAGTGGAATTAGATTTTCGAAAAAATCCAGGCATCTTGAGTAATATGGTTGATGTCATGGCTGATGGTGTGTTTACCGTCGATGCTCGAGGAAATATTGTCGCATGGAGTGCAGGTGCGGCACGAATTACTGGCTATTCAAGTCAAGATGTGGTGGGCCAATCCTGTCATGTGCTTGAAGGTCAGAATTGTAAGGGGTTCAGCAAGCTGACGGAGTTTATGGAAAACCCTAGCCCATACCCTTGGGGTATCTGCAACCAAGAGTGCAAAGTCTTAGGAAAAGACGGTCAAGAACTTTACTTGTATGGAAATGTTTCCATTCTTCGAGACGAGAAAGGAGCTGTGATTGGTGCGATAGGCACATTTACAGATTTAACAGCATTTATTCTCAGTAAGGAAAAGATCGCTGTTTTGGAGGAACAGACTAAGTCTCGTGATGCGTTTGAACAGCTGGTTGGCAAAAGCCAAGTCATGCAGGAGGTCTTTCGACGACTTCGGCTCGCCGCACAAAGTGATGTCTCAGCCCTCATCACCGGAGAGTCTGGCACGGGTAAAGAATTAGCTGCTCGAGCCATCCATGCCTTGAGCAGTAGAAAAGATCAGCCGTTTTTTGCCATTAATTGCTCAGCAATTCCCGAGACGTTGCTAGAGAGTGAGCTTTTTGGACATGTGAAAGGCGCATTTACCGGTGCGATTCGAGATAAGGTTGGGGTGTTTCAAGCTGCGGAGGGAGGCACACTCTTTTTAGATGAAATCGGTGATACGAGCCCTCTGCTGCAGCTTAAACTACTTCGTGTCTTGCAAGAAGGTGAAATCCGTCGAGTCGGAGATGAACGCGCCACTAAAATCAATGTACGTTTGATTACTGCGACCAACAAAGAGTTAAAGCAGATACTATCCTCCGGGGAAATGCGCGAAGACTTTTATTACCGCATTCGGGTGTTTGAAATCACCATGCCTCCCTTACGAGAACGAAGAGAGGATATTCCATTATTAGTCAACCATTTTATCGGGGAGTATTCCAAACTGTATCAGCGTTCCATAAGCGATATTGCTCATGATGCGATGCAGCATCTTGTGAAGCATGCGTGGCCTGGGAATGTGCGAGAATTACGAAATGCCATCGAGCATGCCTTCGTTACGGTCGAGGGAGATTGTTTAACCCTGCTTGATCTTCCTTCGGAAATTCGGTCACTTGACTTCACAGCTTCAAGTACGACTCCTACGTCGTTGTCATCTCCTGAAGAAGAACAAGAACGAAATAGAATTCTTTCTGCTCTCCGCAAGACTAAAGGGCGCAAGCTTGAAGCAGCCAAGTTATTAGGGGTCAGTCGTGTAACTCTCTGGAAAAAGCTGCAGAAGTTTGATATCCAGCCAGCCTCTATCCCGTCATCATAATAGTAAACGTTAAGTTAGCACGTTAACGTTTTTAGGTTAACGTAATACTATTACGCCTAGATTTAATTATATAATTCATTGTTTTTATTGATATTATTTAACATTTACATGGTGTAATGTTTTGGCTAGTACATTGCAATAACATACAAGTAAGAAGAGAATTATATAAAAACGTTAACAGCCGTGATCTGTGCATTGCTTACCGCATATTGAAGGGGCATATGATGGAAACAACATTGGAAAAACAAGACCTCACTCCTCCGAACATGAAACAAGAGCCGCGTTTTGCTGATGTGCAACAGGGGAAGGAGCAGATGTTTATCGATGTTCGGACACCAGGTGAATTTGAAGAAGCTCATATCCCTGGATCGAGAAATATTCCCTTGACTGATTTCCAATCGTTCTTACCTGAGTTAATAGAGGTAGCCAAGATTCATGAACTGACTCTTGTCTGTCGAACTCAAAATCGTGTGAAGCTGGCTTATGGCCAGTTGATGAATGAGGGAGTTCGTAATTGTCGTATCTTAGAGGGCGGAGTGACACGGTGGATTGCAGAAGGAAAACCAATTACCTGGGGTCGGAAGGGTATTTCACTCGAAGGGCAAGTACGAATGGCTGCTGGCACACTGACAGTTATTGGGGTGCTATTAGGCGTGATCGTGAGCCCCTGGTTGCTCGTGGTTCCCGCGGCTGTAGGGGCTGGGTTGATCCATGCAGGGTGGACGAATTCCTGTCTCATGGGCATGTGGTTAGGTAAGCTCCCCTTTAATCGAATAAAGCGAACACAATGATTGAACATATAGATCTGATGCATGGTGTATCAGTGGTTAGGCTCCTCGTACGAGGAGAGAAAAGTGAGGTGCAGAATGAAATGTGCAAGATGTGAAGGACTCATGATCTTTGATCGAATATATGGACCGGATGAGGCGGTTTTTGATCTACCAATTTGGCGTTGTGTGAACTGTGGGTCAACCGTTGATCCGTTAATTTTGGAAAAACGGCTAACGGAATCTAAGAAAGCTTTAGCGGCAAAAGAAAAAGTTGCCTAAGAGAGGGCAGGTTAAGAGTACTCTGAAATCAATTGAGAGTTCTGGAGGCGAATGTTTTCATTTATCACACTAAGGAGGTTGCAATGCGCCGTTCTATTCGTTCGCTCATGTTCATGAGTGCATTAAGTGTTCTTGCCATGGGCTGTATGACTACGCCAGCCATGAGTGGGGATGGAAGTCCCTCGCATGGGTTTGACCTACATGTTCAGGCCCCGCACATGATGGCGGATGGGACAATCGGAGGTCCTTACCATCATTATTGTAAGGGGATTTCTGATGAAATGATTCAGTGTCTACTCTTTCCATCTACGGACCCCAAAGCTCCGTTAGTTGGTGTGGAGTATTTTGTTGGAAAAGAGCTGGCACGTAAGGAAGTTCCACTCATTAAGTGGAATCGTAACTTCCACGACCATGAGGTAGAGATTGCTGGTGGTCGAGTCCAAATTCTTGATATTGATGACGAGAAGAAGGTGAAGGAAATTGCGGCAGCAGCAGCAAAGACCGATGGGGTCATTTTTCATCTTTGGCCTAAAGGAGCAAAAACTCCTGATGGAACGGTCTCAATCCCGAACGCTATCGGCCACAAGTTTCGAACAGAATAAGATTCATCCCACGGGAGGGTTCATGTGACCCTCCCGTGACGTTCTACCTTCACTCAAATTTTCCCATAAAGGAAAGAATATGCGAGACGTCAGATTGCTCTGGCCAGCGATAGCTGTAACTATAATACTCTGGACAGTCCCGATATGGAGCCTTGCTGCAGATCCAGAAGTTCTGAGACCACGTGTTCCATTAGATCAAATTGAAGAAGCCAGGTCCTGGTCGAATCCCTTTTCCTCAACTCCAGAAAATATTGAAAAGGGGAAGAGCATCTTTCATGGCAAAGGCTTTTGTGTCACCTGTCATGGGAAGGAGGGAAAAGGCATAGGGAAGATCCCTGGAGTAAGAGGAAAACTTCCTAGAAATTTTACTGATAAGGAGTGGCAAGGGGTCCGCACCGATGGTGAACTATTGTGGATCTTGAAAAACGGAAGTTCAGGAACAGCTATGGCCCCCTTTATCCCTTTAGTTCTTACAGAGGAGGAAGCTTGGCATGTGCTCTTGTATGTTCGGTCTTTTAGCAAAGACTAATCTCGAAGATTCCGAAATCGCTTCCTTCCAGTCGTCAAACTCGAAAGCCTCATATCAAAGGGTATGGGGCTTTTTTATGTCAGAAGAAATGATTGAGAGAAATGCGCAATAGTTGTAGATTTGGCATGATGAATTGTAGAGGCTTAGAATCTCGATTATGAACCGTATTCTAAAAATGAGGCAACAGATATTGCATTGATTGGAATCTAACTTGAAGTTGTCTTCTTCAAAGCTTTCTCTTGTCTGTGGAATGGGTTCGATACTTGTTGGGGGATTGGTTCTATTCGCGTGGACAACGAATAACATTGCCTTGATTCAGATTCGTCCATCCCTCGTTCCAATGTCCTATCTTGCCGCGCTGGGATTTACATGCAGCGGGATTGGGCTGATCCAGTTAAATCGATTTTCTTTCAGCCATGCACGCCTGTTAGGTATCCTTCTTCTAGGCATCAGTATTTTTGCTCTGACAAGCACTTTCTCTCCAGGAGGATTGGTAAGTGGGTTCTTGCTTTCTCACCGGCAGGCGCAACTTCAGTCTATAAGTCCAAGCACAGCGCTATGTTTTTTACTATCTGGCATAGCGTTCCTATGTGTGGCTGACAACCGTTTTGCAAAGAATGGAACTTTGATTGCCGGAATGTTGGGTGCTCTCATTTTTTTTCTTGGTTCTGTTGGATTATTAGTAAATCTGATGGATGTGAGTCAAAGTGATGGTTGGAGTCAATGGGTCAGAATGGCTGTGCATGTACCTGGTGGTTTTGGTGTTTTGGCAATTGCCTTTTCCTGGCAAAACGAACAGCGAAAAATCATCGGGTCGCCAGAATGGATGCCAGTACTCGTTGGTCTTGGCGTTATCATTATGACTTTTGGCCTATGGGTCCATACTGATGGAGGAGTCGAGGCGTTTCTTCCTACTGCGGTCCTTGTCTTTGGCTTACTTATGGCATTATCGCTAGCCATGGCTGTTCATTTTTTACAAAGAG
>JBMYWX010000187.1:0-6578 GCA_049607825.1 Nitrospirales bacterium | reverse complement strand
ATCACCTGCTCCTCATCTCCAGCCTTCGTATGAACCACAAAGTTTCGTTCAAAGACGTTGAAGCTTTCATTCCCATCTTCCGTCGTGATGGCTGCGCCCTGCCCATCATAGGCAATATTGTCTTTGATCAATCCATAATGCGTATCATGAACGGCTAGCCCCCACTTGAGCATCCCTTCGATTACATTTCCAATCAGATAATATTGATATCCCGAATTGGATGGATTGACCGGCCCCATCATTCGGTGCATGTGTATGGAATATCGACCAATTTGATTCAAACCAATGGAGGTCGGATTCCCACTTCCATCAACCACTGTATTATCGAGCGAATCATTCGTGGTTCGCCCAAGATTTTCAAAACTCGCATAACGAATATCAACAGTGGCTCGACGAAGGAACAACGTGTGTCCTCGAGTGATACAACTTGAAGGATTATTGACATTTTCTGCACCCATGCAATAGGCCGTCTTTGACGTTTCAGCAAGACGCGTCGATCGGATGATGACATTGCGAGTCAGATTCCCCACATGTGGCAACATGCCTTGCTCAATCGCCCCCACTTCACCATCTGCATCTCGCGGACCCCAGTGATCAAATTGTAAAGGAGCACTCAAGGTGACCGTTGAACCGGATAGAGACAGAACAGTCGGCTCTTCTGCCTGCGAGAAATACTTCTGTTTCTTGCGAAAAGGGATTTGACGCGTATCGGGAATAATTAATCGGTCTCCAGATTTCCACCCGATTGGAGCCTGCTCTATTTGTAATGTTGATTGACCAACGTGAGCCTCACTCGAAAAGCGCAAGTGAGAACGCTCCATAGGTGAACCATGCACATTCATTGTCCCAAACACATTGAGGCCGTTACCGTACTGCCTTGGATCTCTCCCATTCACAGCAAGTGGTTCATCTCGAATGATCAACTCTGCAGTGTGATTTGCAGATATAGGATTATCCGTAGTTCCCAGAGAGAGGGTTCCATTGGGAAGTACTTGCACATGTGTTACACGTAAACGAGTATTCTGATTGGTGGCCCATTGCAATTCGCCAAGTTCAGCAACTTCTATACACTTGATCTCTACCTCACTATCAACGTTATAAGTCACCTGAATATTCTGCGGGATAGAGACACGCGCATCTAAACCTGGAACTTGATTCGTCGACCACGTACGTGGATCAGACCACGAACCATTCGATTGCGCGACAACTGTAGGGTTACCGCAAAATCGAGGGATCGTGTCATGAGGAGTCATAATATGTGTTGCAGTGACCGTTGGTTGGTCCGGAATCTGAGCAAACACTGGAGAACCAACCTGTACGAGAAGACTCGTCAATCCCAGGCAACACGAGAAGAGAACAACTCTCCATCGTAGACTTCTTTGTGTCAACATGCTCAACATAGCCCCTCCCTCTTTAGATTAATTACCAAACACTTGGGAGATACCTCCGATCAAACAGTACCTCATCGGATGAATCCTCAAAATATTGCTCAAATGCGTATCTGGAACAAATGGGTAGGAACAGAAACGTTTGCAAAGATCATGCTGCAGCTTAATAAAACGAATGGTAGCAAAAATAATAAAAATTACAGCGAGAATTGAGCCAAAGAGAGGCAACAGATTTCAATGCATCTGAAGTCTAGTCATGTCTTCAATGAAGGTTTTTGCCTACTATAGGGAATTCAAATAACGCCAAAGTAGCTCTCATGTCCGTCATCACAGACTCAAGTACATCAAGTCTTGGAAATTATTGAAATCAGTTATACGTTACTACGTATGTCTGTCGAGCTCGGTATACGAGTCAACACAAGGGGTTGGGGTTTGAGAGGAAACTTATGGAAGATAATAATGCGACTATGCGAGGAACATCTTTTTACGTGATTCGCCATGGTACCAGCAAAAAGTCACTGTTTGTTCAGACCTCTTTAACACTTGAGAAGTAGACTTGGGATAGCGGAATACGTTCTTGAGAACTTCAGTCTTACATTCACATTAAGAAGATCAAAACGGCGACAAGATTTCGATCGTCGAGAGGCTCGCGGACCTCCTATCTTAGACCTATTGCCGGAAAACTTCTCGCTCACTCCCACATTTCCAACACGTTGTGAATTCTCCGGAATGCGATTCACTACATCCAGAACAAGTCCATTCAGAAATATTTGCTTGGGAGACTTCATACCAATTCTCTAGAATTTCTTGAGCCTGTGGATAATCATCATTGTTGATCACCCAGAGCTCAGGAAAGACTTCAGCAAAGGGTACTTCACCTGCAAGCGAAGAACCCTGTTGATTCTTGACTGTACAAAGAATGCCCTCCTGCTCAAGAATTTCTTTACGAGACTCAACTTCGAACAGGCTATTTGAAACATAGACTTTGAGCATAGCTACATCACGTTAGCATATAGCTCTGTATAAATCATGGCGAGGAAAAATATTCTCTGCCCAGTGGAAAATACAGCGAATGAGAGATAACACTAAGGAATAAAAAAGGAAAATCCTGCACTGAACAGCCATGCATTTAAGCCTACGTTTCGCCTACCCGTGTTGGCATTGGAAATATGGTGATAGCGAATACTCGTCGTCAGGGCGACTTGCTTACTGACAAAAAACTGAAGACCAGGCCCAGTCTCTAATACGAAATTAAATTGCTGACTTTGCTCTGGAATCCTTGGCGCCAGATCAGTCCACAACATTCCAGAGCCTACGTCCCAAAAGGGCATCCACCGTCCAAATGACAAAAAATTATACTTCAGCACAACGGAGCCCCCAAAAGCATAAGCGGTAAATGGCTTCGAGTAACGGGCTCCTAGGGGTTCAACCAGCAGCTCAAGATTCCCTGTAAACCACCCTGCGTCGATTGGGTCAGTCAAAACCATTCCAATTTGTGGAAGGACATAAATCGCCCGTTGGTCGGAGGAAGGCTTCGTCCCATCCAAGCTATTCTCCTTCCAATAACCGGCCATGATACCAAGTTCAACGGTACCCTTTTTCATGGTGTCACGTGCGTGTGATTCAGCAAAAGCTGAAGGTGGAGTGGCAAACAGAACAGAACAGATGACCAATACTTTAACCTGAAGTAAGCAAAGGCTTTTCACTCTCAGAAAACGGACGTCCATGTCCTCCTCCATGTACTTTTCAGTTCATCTCACACATCAATATGACAATGCGGCCGCATCTTACCTTCCACACGCATTCTGATCAACAGAGCAATACACATCAACAAGCATAGAAGCCTTACAACATGACACAACGACTCAATGATTTTCTCGCCCAGATTCAGTAAGATAAAACCTTTCCATCCCATCATAAACCTAATTGTAATCATGCCCTATCAACCCAGCTCACATTCAGCCACGATACGCACTCATCGTCACTTGATCACCAAACGCGTGAATAACGCTATGCGCACGTTAGATCAACTCATTTATCGAACACATCAACTGAGTGACGGAAGTAAACCTCTGCCTAAGCCCTCGCACCAATCCACATAATCAACGCATACGTCAGTCACGTGTTATTCGTGAACAAGTTTCAGAAAATTTAGAACTTTTGCTGGAGCATAGGCACCGGCCACAGCTCCAACTTTACTCTTCATGTCTGCACTTGCAACTTGCCCAGTTAAGACAAGGTGATCATGAGCCGTGGTAATAACAATATCCTTTTCCTCGGGAAATAATGTTGAAAGATTTCGTTGTAACCCTTCTATCGGAAGATGAACACTGAGCTCCAACACAAATAAAATATTATGATCCTTTCCCCATACCGTCAACGTTGTAAACCCTACAGCCTTCCCAGTCATGTACACTTGCGTGGGACTTAACACCAGTTGATCAGCGACATCAGGATTGGCAACCGACACACGCGTGAAAGGCAAAGGAAAGGTCAACACCATCGCATGTCCCAATGGAATGTGTTTCATGACAACTTTTGAAGTACTGATATCGGCTTGATATTTCGAATCGGCTGTTTTAAATTTCTCATCGACCGACTTGATTGACATCTTCTCCACTAACTCCTCTCCCTCTTCAGCAACTGCAAAAGATGAAATTCCTGTGAGAAAAACGACGAGAACCACTAGCAAGAGATGTTGGCTCTTCATGATGATCGCTGCCTCCTCTAATGAAAATATGTATAAGACGTTATGCAAACCAGCTGTAACAATATTCAAAACTAGGAAGGATACACGATATCAATCGACGTGAATAGTCAACGACCAAAAAAGAACCTTACTCCGAAAAGAATAAGGCTTGTTCTTAGATAGGTATGAAGATGTCAATATCTTCAGTTATTGCATAACCTCCCAGACCGAATCCACATAATGGTGATTGGCATCGAAGAGGTGCTTCACGATTTTACACCCAGCTTGCATTGCCAATGATTCAATTTCGGATAGAGTGTATTTATAGGAATGCTCAGCCTGCATAGCTTCCCATGCATTAAATGAATACTCCTTCCCGAGTGCCTCAATTTTCACCACCTGCTCTCGAGTACTGTAGATAAAACTCTCCACCGCATGGGCTCTCGGACTATACTGGCCCTGCTGGACAAATTGTTCTTTGACAAAATTCGCCCCAAGCTTTTGATTCAGGACATCAAGCAAATGAAGATTAAATCGTTCGAACACGCCCGTTGGATCGTTGTAGGCTGCATACAAGGTCTTCGGATGCTTCATCAGATCGAACCCAATCATGATGTAGTCCCCAATGTTCAACGATTCTCTCACATTCCGAACAAACTGCTTGGCTGCTGGCAACTCCATATTGCCAATGGTCGAACCTAGAAAGAGCACCATGTTTCGCACAGGAGAATCTTTGCTGACTGCACGCAAGCCATCAAAATAATCAGCAGCCAGACCTATGACAGTCATCGAACTCTGAGAATATGTCGACTCGAGGCCACTCACAAGATTTTTAATAGCGCCCTCAGAAATATCTATGGGCACATACTCGAATGTCAGCTGGATCCGAATAAAGTGCTCAAGCAACACTTGCGTTTTCCTTCCATCTCCTGCACCAAGTTCAATCACACAAAAATTATTCTTCTCTAGAAGATCAGAGATTGCCTGTTTATGCGTCTGGAAAATTTCATACTCACTTTGTGCAGGATGGTAACCTGGCAGCTGAGTAATCTCAGTGAAAATTTCACTGCCTTGGTCATCGAAGATCAACCAGGATGGCAACCGTTTGGGAACGCTGGAAAGCCCTGTCAGCACCGCTTGCGCAAACTGATCATTGGAGGATACAGTCGCAGCACCCGCACGCATATTGCGAAAAGTAAATGACATAAAACTCCTTGTGTATTCAATGGATAGCTGACACATTTGCTCACGCTGAAGTGCGCTTGCTAGACTCTTATGTAACATCCTTTGTAGAGCTTTTTCATGTTTTCATTCACTCTTCATGAATATTTCTTCATTTCAGAGTCTGACTGACGTTGAACTTCGCGAAGCCCAAGACACGTTCACACACATCCTCCAACAAGATAATCTTGATGAGTACGCCTCTAGGTCTCCCCAATCTCTAGAACCCTTCGACCAGACACTGAGCCTTGCAATTCTCGAAGCCTACGAAGAGCAAGCCCCGTCGTCGAACGCACACCTCTTACTCCAACGAATTCTGTATCGCATTAATCGCTTAAAACTGTTCTGGTATGACCCACTTGAAAATTACGCCAACGAAGAGTCGACCTATCTTTTCACTCTTCGAGCAAAGATTGATACGCCCTGGCAGGATTGGGAATCGCAAAGCATCGATATCGCTTCTTTGAAAAACTTAGATGTCGAGATCGCCCTCAGAGAACGGACAACAGACGATCTTGCCCCTGTGCCATCTGCGGCGAGCCTATTCTTTCGCGACGACATGTCATACACTGGATATCGACACATGTTGGCCATCACGTCACTTGATGGATTAGTGGAAGCAAGTCAATTATCTCGAATGATTGGTGGTGTGGGCAACGAAGTTCAAGCCATGCTCACCAAGATTCTAATCGAGGAGTACGGAGGCGGGAAACTCGCAAGAAAACATTCAACATTTTTTTCTGCCATGCTCACGGAATTTGGCATGGATACCACTCCAGAAGCGTATCTTGAGATCGTACCGTGGGAAGTCCTGGCCAACATTAACCACAGTTTCAACATGTGTGAGCGCAAGCGTAATTTCTTGCGATATATTGGCAGCCTTCTGTATTTTGAAATCTCCGTCCCTGCCGCCTTCCAGAATTACAAACTCTCCGGAGAACGATTAGGGTTGAGTGAACAAGCCATTGGCTACTGGGATGTGCATATTAAAGAAGACCTCCGACATGGTCAGTGGATGCTCAACGAAGTCGCCCTCCCACTTATCACTCGCTATCCAGATTCAGCCTGGGAAATTGTCTGGGGCTACGACCAACAACGCTTCCTCAGTGCTCGCGCCAGCCAGGGCATCGCCACATCCATCCAACAGATCGAAAATTCCTAGCCGTGCTTGAATTTAGAGATAGCAGAAAACCAATAACTATTCCCTCTCCGTGATAATCTCCCAACCGAATAGTCCAATCTCCTCTCATATTCCACTTACTATTTACACTACATGACCT
>JBMYWX010000186.1:0-6622 GCA_049607825.1 Nitrospirales bacterium | reverse complement strand
TTCGAGCCCCGATCCAAAACCTAGGTGAGGCCATCGCTCAGTTACCTGAAGAAATTTTAAAAGTCTCTGGTTTGTTTGCGGCTCGTTGTGCCGCCCAGAAAGATGGCAAATTTAGTAGTTTTGTGCCAGGAAATCGTGACGGCGCACCTCCCGGCGTGACCGGATTCTTAGCAAGCCCATTAACATTTTCTACTTCAATGCTCAAAGGCACCACAACAACGTTTTCACCATTCAATTTTTCCGACAGACAAGAAACGGCATGGACATTCCCCCATACCACCCATATTCCAGTTCTTACTCAAGGCTGCTCATCACTTTCCTTCTTCCACTCGTAAACACATCCGTCACTCACCAGCTCTATCTTCATTGAGCAGAATCAGTGTATCCAAAAGTGTAAATTGAGTATCTTCGTTGAGACACATCACGATTGGTTTTTTCATCATCCGCATATTGGAAAACCAATAAACACCCTGTGTTTATTGGTCCGCATGAGCATTACGCCAAAGAGGTATTGTATTTGCTCTACAAAACTTGGACAGCAGAAAGAGAAGAAGGTGGGTGCAACAGAAACCAAGTGGATAGTTCGGTTAGTTCACAAAGGAGTGAGTCAGTACAGACTCTCGATACTCAGGGCATAAATTTTTCTAGTTTAATTATCGGCTTCATCGTACAGTTGCCCTTGCGGTATCCTCCCCCCAACTGACGCCCGAACGGCATATCCGGCATGAGTTCCAATGGATATGTCGAGGTCTGTTTACACCACAAAAACATGTTCGACCCTAATCTTTGAGCTGGACTGCATGGAAAGGTCTGTCAAACAGTAGCCACAACATCAACGTGAGGAATGGTCACACAGAAAGCCACGCAATGACACCAGTACAACTCATCAAACTCAACGGACTCATGAAGCGAACAAAAGGCCGACCAGAAATTGTCGTCGGCCTTATCGATGGTCCAGTCATGACACAACATGCAGCACTGACCACAGACCACATTAGAGAAGTGGCAGGAGCACAGACAAGCACATGTACGATCCCCAGCAGTCTGGCCTGTATTCATGGCACCTTTGTAGCCGGCATTTTGAGTGCATCACGAGACTCCAATGCCCCTGCTATCTGCCCTGACTGCACATTGGTTGTCCGACCCATTTTCCCCGAGATGACCAATTCTTACGGCGCCATGCCCAACACGACACCGGAAAATCTAGCCTCCGCGATCGTCAATGTCATCGAAAATGGCGCTCGCATCGTCAATTTGAGCCTGGCGATTGGGACTGCTGCGGCTCAAGGACACCGTCAACTTCAAGATGCCCTCGACTTCGCCGCAAGTCGACATGCTGTTCTCGTTGCGGCCTCAGGCAACCAAGGGACTATAGGCGGCACCGTGCTCACACAACACACGGCTGTTATTCCAGTCATGGCCTACGATCGGTACGGACAGCCCTTAGACCTTTCTAATTTGGGAACGTCAATTGGACGCAACGGTCTTGGGGGCCCAGGTGATGAAATTACAAGCCTCGGTTCAAGCAGGAACTCTCACAAAATGAGCGGGACTAGTGCAGCCACACCATTTGTGACTGGTGCTATGGCACTGTTGTGGTCACTCTTTCCTTCAACATCTGTCGAGCAGATGAAATCGGCTATCACGCAATCAATAGGACAAAGACGAAAGTCCGTTGTCCCGCCTCTACTCAATGCTTGGAAATCATATGAACTCTTATCATCAATGTAAGAAAAACAATTCTGGCTTGACCTCTGATTGTCACTTGTCATGTTTTCTTTATAGCCAACGCAATTAATGAAACAACAAGTACTTCATACAAGTCATAAGAAGAGGCCTATCACGTGTGATGGGTATCTTCATCATGCTGTGACACACCTACGACACATCAATAATATTTTCTGTACTTATACAACTATTCACCTCCTGTTATTCCATCATAAATCTTTTAGAAAGGAAGAATTGCACAATGGAACAAATTGAAAATCAGGGACTCACAGAAGCGGGACTCCAGTATCAAAAAGAAGCCGCAACAGCGGTCGTGTCACCCGAGACTTCTCTAGGAACAGCCGTCGTTGCCCAAGGCGGATGCGCCTGTAGCACAAATCAAGTAGAGAGTACCAAAAGGGCAGATAATTTTGTCTATGTTATCGGAAAAGTAGAACCGCGGTTTCCCACTCTTTCGGCAGAGAAAGAATTTATTCAGGCAACAGCGTTTTCAGACACGGTCAATCTTACCGATGGCGAAACGATGTATTCAGTTCTCACGAAACCAGAGAACCGCTATTTAGCGCGTCAAATGTGTTGGGTATTGGTGGTGGAAGGACTCGATACCTATATTCTTCGTCCTCAGGATCCAACAGATTTTAGTTTGTTAATAGACGCCCTCAAACCATCCAATAACCTCGACGTCGTTATTGGCCGACAGGGTCCTCTCGCTTCGCCAGAGGTTTGCCATGGCTTAACACTTCCCTACTTATTATTTGATCAACTCTACACGTTTGACATGGACTCACTGATCAAAACCATTCCACGTCCTGACAGCATTCGTCCCAAAGAATTTACGGCAGCAGCCAAGGAACTCTTCATGAAAGTCAAACAAATGGCAGACAATGCCGGCGCCACCGATGAATATCGCGCACTCAATTATTTAGCCGTGCGCTGTCCAGCTATTTATGCCAAGACCGCAGAAGCTTTCGGACAAAGTTGCTCATTATCTAAAGTACAGGTTCGTCCATCTCGACTGAGCGGAGCTCGAAAGGTGACTGATGCTATCCTCTCCTACACTAACCGGCAAACAAATGTGATTGAAAAATATTTTATTCGTGTAGACGTGACAGAAGAATTTCCGTTTCTTGTAACCAACCTGTCACCCTATTATGTCTACGATCAATATCCATAACGAGTAACAAGGGAACAATTCATCAACAGAACGAATAGACTTCGACATATCAATGATAGGTGCAAGAGACGCCCTCGACAAGACTGAGCTCAAGGCCAAGCATGAACCGTAGAAGGGAGGTGATACTTATGGGTATGCCACAATTTACTGCAGAGGCATCGCTCTATACATCAAGTCGAAAATTCTTTGCCTCTATGATTAGACCAACACGTTCAAATCAGACGGTAACTCCAGCAGCACCCTGCTGTTATACAAACCCTATAACTCGGCAGTGTGTCCCCAATGTTCCATGGGGATGTATTTGTCATCCCGAATGTCTCAATCAGTAAAGAATCTTTGCCGACCTAGAGTCACAGCATAATTTCTTGGGTGGCCTTGCATCTATTCGGTGAGTCTCCAAAAATGGGGACTCACCGACACTTGGGTTTTGACAATACGTCTCTCATATCGCCTCGGTGTCTTGTCCTGCGCTCTTCATATCAGTTAGGCTGGTCCCGGCAATTTCTGATTTAGTGGACAAGTCAACATGCGCGTATCTTACCTTGGCAGAAACCAGCACACCTCTCCAAGAAAATCTCCTCACAATTTTTCCTGTCTTGTATTTGCCATGACCGTCCTCCTTATGTGTGTCTGCCTCGGTCACACACAAGTAACTATGGATGGGTCACTCGGTGGGAATCCTGGCCCCGTTGGCCCAGGAACTTTGCCAAATGGCCAAACACTTTTTAACGGCCTCACCACGACCGATCATTTAATTACACAGGACCTTGGAAGGACTGTTGGGAACAACCTTTTTCATAGTTTTAGTGAATTCAGTGTTCAACCAGACAAAAGTGCTACTTTTACCGGTCAGGATTCCATTGCAAATATTGTCAGTCGCGTGACTGGGTCGAATGTTTCTCAGATAGACGGACTATTAGCATCAACGATCGACAACGCCAATCTCTACCTACTTAATCCCAATGGTGTCATTTTTGGTGAAAATGCACAGCTGGATATCAACGGTTCGTTTTACACCAGTAATGCAGACATTATTCGACTAGGAGACGATGGTCTCTTCTATGCCTCCTTGGATGAAAGCAGCGTGCTGACAGCAGCCCCACCAGAAGCATTTGGATTTCTCAGCTCAACCTCGGCAATCATTGACAAACAAACCCAATCCACAATTCGTGTTGAAGGATTAGACGTCATCAATGGAAATACCGTGACCTTGATCGGACGTGATGTACTCGTTGGTGTGGATACCGAAGACGGCATAATCATCAGTGGAGGGATTCTACAAAGCCCAAATGGACGGGTAAATCTGATTAGCATCGGTGCAACACAGTCACCAGGAATTGAACAAGTTTCTGTCGAAATTGATTCACTGCGAACGCAGAGAGTGAGCACAGCGGGAGATGTCATCTCAGAACCTGTGAGAATGGGAAGTACAAAGATCAGCCAAGGTGCAACCATCAACACCAGCGGCTACGCCGGCGGGACAGTCATGATTCGAGGTGGACAGCTGTTGATAGAAGGATCTCAAATCTCAGCCAATGTAAGTGGATCGGCAATGGGGTCGATTGGACAAGGCATCGAAATAGAGATGACGGATACAGTCGCGATAACCAAAGCCTCACGCCTTGAAACCAATGTGACAGTCGATGCAGCTGAAGGCATTAGCTCAGGTGGAATTTATGTGAAGGCGAAACAAGTGGAGATTCAAGGAGATCTTGATATGTTCTCATTTAGCGAACTCCATTCAGACATAGCTCAGAACAGCATGGGAGGAACGAGCGGGAATATTACCATTGAGGCCAATGACATCATTCAGAATTTTTCGGTATTGAACAGCCAAACAGGCGCTTCCGCTGATGGTGGGAACATCTCTTTACAGGTCAGTGGGAACATCGAAATGAAGACTTCTCAAGTTAACACGATTTCCAGTGGACCGGGAAAAGCAGGAAACATTGACGTGTCCGTCACAACAGGTCAATTGTCCATGAACAATGGCTCAGGGATCACAACGCAGTCCTTTGTAGGAGGAGAAGCCGGTCGTGTCAATATTATCGTTGGAGAGACTATCCAAAACGGTGAGATAACAACCTTTTCAGGTGGAGACATTTTTTTGAGTAATGGCTCTATTGTCTTTTCTGTTATTCAGGAAAGCGGAAAAGGAGGACACTTACAGATCCAAGCTGGAAGTCTCGAACTATCGCCTTTCTCCTTTATTTCAGTGCAAAATTTTACCCAGAACCAACGAGCAGGGGAGATCATGATAGACCTCACTGAAAATCTCACAGTAGAAAATTTTTCAACAATCGATACAATTACTGCAACATCAGCCCCCGCTGCAGATTTGAAAATTTCGGCTGCAAGTGTCCTAGTAACTGATGGAAGTTTAATCGCGACGTCGACTCAAGGAAGCGGGAAAGGTGGAAATCTTGATATTCGTGCCAAAAATGTAACTATCAGCAGAGAGGGGATGCTTTCATCTCAATCATTCCAAGGATCTGGCCAAGCTGGAAACATTCATGTCAACGTCTCGGAGCATCTCTCGCTAGCTAATAAAGGTACAATCTTGTCCAGTACCAGCACCACAGGCAAGGGTGGAAATATTGAATTGGTAGGCAAAAACCTGTCTCTTACAAATGGAGCCTTAATTACTGCCGACAGCACTTCGGCCGAACCCTCTGCCGGTGACTCAGGAACTATCACCCTCACCGGAATGGAGACAATCTCCATCTCAGGCAGCTCCGTGTCAACAAAAGCGGTAAAGGCGTTAGGAGGAAATATTCAACTTACTGCCAAAGATAAAGTACAGATTACCAATAGTAACTTAACGACCAATGTACTGGAAGGTTCGGAGAATGCTGGCGCCATTGGCATTGATCCCGATTTTGTCGTGATTCAAAACAGCAATATTCTCAGTACGGCAGTGTCAGGAGACGGAGGACCCATTACCATTATTGCTAATTCTGCCGTGCTGGTCGACCCTTTTAGTACATTAGATGCCTCGTCACAATTTGGCGGCAATGGCACCATCGATATTCAAGCCCCTATTCAGCAGTTGAGTGAAGCCATTGCGCCACTACCTGAAGATATCGTAAAAGCTGCCGCATTATATGCTGAAGCCTGTGCCTCGCAAAAAGCCGGGCAGTTTAGTAGTATGGTCAAAAATACGGATTCGACCATCTCTCCTCCACCAACTGGCTTCTTGTCGAGTCCGCTCACGTTTCATATACCAGACCTTTCACCACCGGGCTCTCAGCAAGCACAGCTTTCTCCAACTTCCTCGTCAAGCAATGTGTTCCAAGATTTTCTTGCGCACATGACTTGGAAGATCCACGACCCACTCCCTGCCGCGATTCCCTTTCAACCCTGTACAACAGTTAAAGGGTAATCGGTTTCCTACCTTGCGAACCTGCTGTTGGCTCTGTTCAGGACACTCCACATTCCAAGGAGAAGATCGGACATGACGATCATTTCATATCAGCCTGCCCGGCCCCACACTGCTTCTTTTTTAGAATGATTCGTTACCAGTTGGCTCGATTCGAGTGATACCGCGCTGTTTGAGGCGAAGGTCGGAGATGGTTTTCATTTCATCGCGGCGAGCACGATTAATTCCGCCTAGTGGCTTGTGTGCGGTAAGGCCATGCCAGGGATTAAATGAGAGATCTTCGCAAAAGAGTTTTTGGGCATCTGACGTAAAGGTTTGCTGGGGAATGTGAATAGTGGCCA
>JBMYWX010000185.1:0-6650 GCA_049607825.1 Nitrospirales bacterium | reverse complement strand
TGGCCACTCCAGGACGAGCCTTGGATCATATTCGACGCAAGACCCTCAAGCTCCAAGACCTGCAAGTCGTGGTGTTGGACGAGGCTGATGAAATGCTCAATATGGGTTTTGCTGAAGACCTGGATGCGATTCTTCAGGAGACTCCAAAAGCCAGACAAACGGCATTGTTTTCCGCAACTATGCCTCGTCGTATTGCGTCTATCGCACGTCGGCATTTGCAGGATCCTGTTGAAATTCAAATTGTGAAGGAACCAGTAAAGGCTGGAGTTACGCCACGCGTTCATCAGTCGGCCTACCTTGTAGCTAGAGCCTATAAAGTGCCAGCTCTTATTCGTCTTTTAGATATGTTGAGTCCCAAGTCGACACTTGTCTTTTGCCGTACTCGTCTGGACGTAGATGAATTAACCTCGAAACTCAATAGCCGAGGCTATCGAGGAGAAGGCCTACACGGCGGGTTGAATCAAGCTCAACGTGATCGAGTGATGCAGGCATTTCGATCAGGAAAGACCGAGCTACTTGTCGCCACAGATGTGGCCGCACGGGGATTGGATATTTCGCATGTGTCACATGTTGTAAATTATGATGTTCCTTCTTCTCCCGAAGCCTATGTCCATCGCATTGGACGCACAGGGCGAGCAGGCCGAGGTGGGGACGCCATCACGCTCGTTGAACCACGTGAACGTTGGCTACTGCAAAATATTGAACGACTTATCAAGTCTAAGGTTGAGATGGGTACACTTCCATCGGTCGCTGATCTTCAAGCAAAACGATTAGAGCGGATTGGAACCTCTATTGAAGACATTCTCAAAGCGAAACACTTTAATCGTTTTCAGAGCGTGGTCCATGCACTTACAGAAACCTATGATTTAGCGGATGTGGCTGCAGCAGCAATCCAACTGGCCTATGGGTCACATGAAGGTGATCGAAAGGAAGAAGAAATACCTACGATGCTGGTTCACACCAGAGAGTCAGCCCAAGGGGGACGGCGTGCGAAACGAGAGACCCTGGAGCGTTCTTCTCGCCCAGCCCCACGAAGTGGTGGAGGCAGATCTGTGAGTAAGCGTGAACGTGGTCGCCCATCAGGAGATATGGTGTCCTTACAATTTAGTGCAGGTCGAACAGCGGGCATTCGCCCGGGCGATCTTGTCGGTGCCATTGCTAATGAAGCCAAGCTCAATTCTAATGTGATTGGTCCTATAAAAATCACGGATCAATGTTCAATGGTCCAAGTGCCGGAAGAGTTGGCCAAGGGGATCATCAAGGCTTTCAGCCGAACAAGACTCAAAGGCCAAAAAGTCACCGTTCGTATCAGTCGCGAATAACACGTTTCGATCCACTGGTATGTTTTTCCCAGATACTATCCAGCCAACTTTAATCTTCTCTTGTTCAATACGTAAGCTCTGATGGCAAGCAATGATTAACGGAAAAAACTACTATCAAATCTTAGACGTTCCGGAAGATGCACTACTCAAGGAGATACAAAGTGCCTGGCGAACATTTGTGAAGGAAAATCACGAAGATCTGGTACCAGAATGGGAACGAACAGCGGCCAAAGAAAGAATGTTCATCATCAACGAAGCCTATGCGGTACTTAGCAACGAAGAGAAACGAGCTGATTACGACAATGCGCATATGATAAACGGTGGGTCAAAGATAGAACTGGTGAGGAGTCGAGTCAGAAAAGCTAAAGAAATTATTCGGCGAGACTGTTCGCTCATTACCTATGAAGATATTAAACTCCTTGAGTCCATCATCGATTATCTAGAGAGAAAACTTCAAGAAGCCTGTTTTGCCAGAATGATTGATATTATCGACAAACTTCCTGAAATGGCGAGGCATACCGTTTCTCTAGCATTTGAAGAGCAACTATTGAATATCAAGACGAAGTTATTTGAATCACTTCTGGAAAAAGCCCCATATGCCATTACGTTCGAAAAAGTCTACCTCTATGGCGAGGATATTATCGGAGTGGGTGGCAAGGAGAACAAGGAAAGAAATTATAATCAACTGGCCCGCGTGTTGTGTCACAGGACAGATTTGGCAAAATACTTTGTCTTCCCATCATTTCAGGAGCAAGCCTCTGGCTGTGAAAGCAATTTGCTGCGAACCCTATTAGAACACACGCCGAATGTCATGACTCAAGATGATTTTGACCAGTACGTTGATTCGGTCAATGAGATACGGTGGGTCATTCATAGCCAGTTGAGAAGTTATAACGAACAGGCGATCACCTGGATTCTTGAGGCTCGCCCCGATCTAGCAAGAAAGCCTCAAAAGAAAAAAGTGCCCAAAGAATTACCCTACCCCTTACGCTCTCACACAACAAACGAATCCACAGTCTCATAGAGCTGTAGCGAACGAGTAACAGGTACGTCTAGTCTAAAGACTGTAGAATCCTGAGCATTTTTTCAGGATTCAATGACATTCGGGATTTGTTTTATTGAAATTGAAAGTTTCTCAAAACGTATAGTTTCTACAAATATATATTATATAGTCCCATTCTTTCTCATTCTTATGCATTGATATGCTGAAACAGAATTATACTGGCCAGGTTTCTTCGCGCCAGGCCATGTCCCAGAACATCCATTCGTAGCGGGAGCTGATTATGAAGGCTTCTTTCATGCGGTTCTTTTCTGCCGCCCCAGCGGACTTGGCACACTGATCAACGAGTTTGCGCATCCATGTCGTGACTTCGGCAAATTCTTGTGATCCGTACATGAGCAGCCAGTTACGGTAGGGGTGATTGGCTTTAGGAGTACCTTTTTTTAGAAGGTATTTTCCGACTTCGCAATAGATCCAGGCACAAGGGAGTGCGACGACCGTGATTTCCCCAAGTGTGCCCTCCTGCGCCACACTTCGCATATGCCGGCAATAGGCGTAATTGGTGGGTGACATAGGCGTGGTTCGCATCTGCTTGGCTGAGAGCTTCCATTGCTTGCCATAGCTTTCATGGAGACCGCGTTCCACAAGAATGGTTTCTTCGACAAGTTTGGCAAAGTGAAGCGCAGTGTCAGCATCAGTTGCACGTTTTGCTCCAGCGGCGAAGATGCGGGCGAGTTCTTCAAGATATCGAGCATCTTGCAGAATGTAATATTGAAACTTTTTTGTGGGAAGGGTGCCTTTTCCCAAGGCCCTGACAAAGGGATGTTTCAGCTGAGCCTGCCAAATACTTTCTGCTTGTTTTCGTAGCTGTTCTGAGAATGTCATATTGGTTCTTCCTTCTGTTGATTGGCTTTTTCAAAGGCTGTTTCCATATGTGTGAAGTTTTCCGAGATCGGGTATGACCGTGTGCGTCAGTTGGTGTGGGCCTTTCGCTCGTAGTCGATGGATTGTTTAGTGGCGAACGGTGTATTCATGCTTCTCACGGGTCAGGTGGTAAGTTTGCTAAGAATTCCTGAATCAGTAGATTGATTTGTTTCGGTTTTTCCCATTGCAGAAAATGGCCTCCCTTGGGAATGAGGTGCCATTGGGCTTGAGGCAATAGTTTCTGTAAATTATGTCCGACTTTGGCAGGAAACACACGATCTTCTTCTCCCCAGAGAAGAAGTGTTGGGTGTCGAATATAATGTATCCGTTTTCCATACTGTTGCTCCCATTCATCCATATGTTCCATAAGTGAATACAAGGAAGGAAGAATGGCTTGAGTAGATCGGTTTTGATATGAACGTTCGATGATCACCGATGTTAATAAACTATGATCATATAAAATTTCTTGAAGTACCCGTCTTGTTGTTGCCCGTCCAGAGAACCAACTACCTAATTTAGCCATCCACAATGGTGGACGATAAGTAAGAAAATTTTTATAAAGGGGAGAATGAATTGTGTCCTCGAGAGATTGGGGAAAACCTGAGATCAAGACCAAGGCGGTAACGCGATCGGGAACAGTTAGTGCCGTTGCCATGGCAAGCCCTGCGCCCATAGAATTCCCGATCAATGTTGCTTTGTCAATTCCCAATGCATCCATAAAGTGTAAGAAAAAGGTGACGAGCCGAGATGGGGAGTAGGGTATATGTGGTTTGGCTGACATGCCGGACCCTAAGAGGTCCAAGGTAATGACTCGATACTGAGAAGAGAGGGTAAGCTGCTGATGTTCCCAGTTCCATATGGCACCACCAAATCCATGTAAGAGAATGAGTGGCGGACCAGTTCCTGTTTCTAGATAGGCAATCTCATCTCCATCCACGTCAATTGTTTGAAGGGGGAGTCGTTGGATCGATTCTATCACGGGTGGAGGTGGGTGGGTCGTCGCACAGGAAACAGAAGTGAAGAGTACGACCACAAGAAAAATATACCTAACCCGATTGAGGGGTGTCAGCAAAGGTTACTCGAGTTGTAGCAATGTTTCGTCAGGATTCACTTCATCTCCTTCTTGCACATATACGGCTGTGACCGTGCCGGCAAGAGGAGATTGTATTCTATTCTCCATCTTCATGGCTTCGACGACCAGCAATGGGTCTCCTTGTTTCACGACATCATCTTTGCTCACAAATATTTTGACCACTCTTCCAGGCATGGGAGTGGTGACATCACCAGGCTTGGATGGTTTGGGACGACCAGCTGGTTTACTTTCAGGATTTGAAACAGAAGCCTCTGGTCCTCCGGCAAGTACTTCTTGAAGTGGTTCAAGGTAGACCTCTTCTAACTTATCATCAACCTTAATGTAATATGGTTTGATTCCATCAACTGTTCTCCCAGCGCCTGACACACGAATATGGTAGGACTCTCCATGGACGGTCACTTTGAATTCAGCAGGCGCTAAATGCAAGTCAGTTCCTACAAATGGGCCGCTGTCTCCAGGTGGATCGAGTGGTTCAGGTTTTAGTTCTCCTCGCTTGCGTTCATCGAAGAATTGTAGGGCCACTGATGGTAGCATCGCATAGGATACGACATCTTCAGGCGATACTTCCGTCTCACTGAGTTCTTCAATGGCATCATCAATCTCGGGCTCAAGGCTGTCGGCTGGGCGCCCTTTAACTGGACGCTCGTCTTCTAGGGATTGTTTTCGAATATTGGAATTGAGCGATCCTGGTGGTTTGCCATACAAGCCACGAAAGTAATTCTTTGTTTCATTGGTAATGACCTTATATCGTTCACCCGTTAACACATTGAGTGTGGCCTGGGTTCCAACGATCTGGCTCGATGGAGTGACGAGGGGAGGATAGCCCATATCTTTTCGGACACGAGGAATTTCAGCGAGCACTTCTTTAATTTTATCCAAGGCATTTTGTTCAGACAATTGTGCGGCTAAATTTGATAGCATGCCTCCAGGGACTTGGGAGACTAAGATGTCAGTATCAACCCCTGTGAAATCACTTTCAAACTGTCGATATCGTTTGCGTGCATTTCGAAGTCCTTCTGATGCGGGAGCTAACTGTTGCAGGTCTAACCCTGTATCATACGGGGTGTCTCGTAATGCGGCGATGAAAGATTCAGTTGGGGGATGAGACGTCCCTCCAGCTAATGGCGACATGGCCGTGTCTAAGATATCAAGCCCTCCAAGTACGGCCATTAGTGCGGACATTGAAGCCATGCCAGATGTGTAATGAGTGTGTAAGTGAATGGGAACACGCACGGTGGCTTTGAGTCTGGTCATGAGCTCATATGCTTCAAATGGAGGCAGTAAGCCAGCCATATCTTTAATACAAATAGTGTCAGTACCAAGGTCTTCAAGTTGCTTAGCCTGTTCAACAAAATGGTTAAGACTATGCACGGGACTCACGGTATAACAAATCGTCGCTTCGACATGCTTGCCACAACTTTTGACGACTTCCATGGCATGCTTCATGTTACGTAAATCATTCAAGGCATCAAAGATACGAAAGACATCGATTCCATTGGTTGCGGATAGCTCAATGAATTTTTCCAATACATCATCGGCATAATGGCGATACCCAACGAGGTTTTGTCCACGTAGTAGCATTTGAAGACGCGTATTCGGTATGGCAGCACGAAAGGCTCGTAGTCGCTCCCATGGATCTTCTTTTAAGAATCGTAGGCACGAGTCAAACGTCGCTCCTCCCCAGACTTCCAGTGACCAAAAGCCAACGTTATCAAGTTTTTCTGCAATGGGCAGCAGATCTTCTGTTCGCATTCGTGTGGCGAGCAAAGACTGATGTCCGTCGCGTAGTGCAACGTCTGTAATATGTAGTCGTCTTGCCGGTGATGCCTCGATATCCAAATCCGTGGCTTTCTCAGCTTTGTCCTTTGTGTTCTTTTTTTTCTTGTCCGAAACACCTGGACGTGTCGTCTTTTTGGGTTTTTCTTGAGGACGTTTAGCAGCCATCATGCTTCTTCCAATACAGCTGAGGGTTAGTGACTGGATATGAGGCCAAAAACTGAAATTTTCTTGCCAGTGCAGTCATATGTTACAAGCCTTCATACGCCGCGATTGCCGCGGACAACGCCACAACAAGATCTTCTGGTTGAGTCATTTCATCATATTCATACAAATTGGGGTGGTGCTCTAAATACGAGGTGTCAAAGCGGCCCGCTCGAAAGTCAGGTTCTTCCATGACCTTTGTTAAAAATGGAATAGTGGTTTTTACCCCACGTAAGACAAATTCTTCAAGTGATCGATGTGTGCGTCGAACTGCTTCATCCCAGGTCCGACCATGGACTGTGAGTTTTGCCAGCAACGCGTCATAGTAGGG
>JBMYWX010000184.1:4312-6652 GCA_049607825.1 Nitrospirales bacterium | reverse complement strand
CTTTTTTCCCTTCCGCAATTCATTAATCGCCGCTTTCGTCGTCTCCTCCGTCACCTTCATTTCCTTCAATATCGTCGCGCCCTTATCCTTGCCCGTGAGAATATGTATGCACATTTCCGTTCGAAAGAGGAACTGGTCCTTGCTGTTTTACGACATTACGACGGACTGGCTCGAAATGAATTTATGAAACAAGTTGAGACTGGCGGGAAAACACCAAAGAGGCGCTTGTTAGCGATTTTCGATTTTGCGCAACAGTGGTTTCAAAATAATAACTTTTATGGTTGCATCTTCATTAATGCGATTGGCGAATACTCAGATGATGAGACACCTATTCGACAGATATGCAAGGAATATAAGAAATTAGTCAAAGACTATATTCAAAACCTTTGCCAACAAGCAGGAGCATCCAATCCCCAACAATTAGCTGAAGAGTTAGCATTGCTACTAGAAGGGGCGACGGTCACGGCCCAGGTCTCACAGAATCCTAAGACTGCCAAAATTGCCAAACGCGCAGCCATGGCACTCATTGATAAGGCGATTCCAACCCCACGATAACAGGTCGCTTCCAAACTGAAGACAAGGTTGTTCCTCCAGATTCTCTCCCCTCATGAGGTAGACAATCCTTGCGCGATCGTGAGATAACATCGTTTCGACTTATTTCCATTCAAAAAGGAGTATCGATATGGCTAAAGCACGTGCCCGGCACATTTTAGTATCCACCAACGAAGCTTGCGAAAACTTGAAGACACAAATCGAAGGCGGTTCAGATTTTGGAGAACTAGCAAAAGAACATTCGAGCTGTCCATCTGGGAAACAGGGTGGAGACCTTGGAGAATTTGGCCCCGGTCAGATGGTGCCAGAATTTGATAAAGTGGTCTTTAATGAAGAAGTCGGGAAGGTTCACGGGCCGGTGAAAACTCAATTTGGCTATCACCTTCTAGAAATCACCAGCCGCACATAGTCAATTATTGATCACAATCGAGGTCTTTCTCGGATCAATCTATGAGATCCTATCCGAGAAAGATCTCATTCGCTACCCTCTTTCTTTACTGCTCATAAAATCTCGATAGGTTCATCTCACGAGCAAAGCCTCATTTTAATTGAGACTTGAATCTTCAGTAACCCTCAAAAACGACCGACAAAATCACTCACAATAGCTTTATTTTAAGCACATTCCGATAAGCTGAGTATCTACACCTTTCCTGATTTGTAACATATCCCATATTTTGTAATATTCGAATCAGTAGGTGCTGTTTCAATGACGATCCATCGATGTGTGTGAGGTAGATTACAAAACCATTGACATAAACTCTTCATGCTTGTGATTGCCTACGAAACCGGCGTAAAATTTACCAACCAAAACAATTATATAAGTAGTTTAATCTCATACACTTTGCGACTCATAGAGCATGTACGGATGTTGCGGACACGCGTACCAGTAAGATTTTCGGCTCTAGGCGATTGTCATGTCGAAACCTGAAGGAGGATTCATTGCTACATTTCACCACTTCTAAATTGGGGACCAATTTTGCCACTCCACTTTTTATTGTTTTTGGACTGGCATGCCTGACACTCGGACACAACGCGTATGCGTTTGAAAACATTACATACATTCAAGATTTACATGGAGGCTTACAAGAACCCACAGACGTCGCAGTTGCCGCCAATGGTGATGTCTATGTACTCGACAGAGATGCCTCAAAGGTATTCGTGTTTGATGGAAGAGGAAAGCCAAAGTTGGATTTTGGAGGCCATGGCTCTGGCCCTGGTCAATTTGATGACCCAGAATCACTTGCTGTGTTACCAAACGGTCATACACTTGTCGCAGATACCGGGAATGATCGAATTCAATCGTTTGACTCCACAGGGAAATTCCTCTTTCAATTTGGCGTGTCAGGAAAGCTCTCGGGTCAATTTGATACTCCAATAGGTCTAGCCGTTGATCAATTTGGTATCGTGTTTGTGGCCGATCGAGATAATCGCCGCATACAGGCCTTTAGCGAACAGGGAATATTTCTCCGTACTTACAAAATCAACGGGGCACCCAGAGATGTCGCCATCGATCCACAAAGAAATCTCTATGTCCTCGTTCCAAACCCACAAGCCATCTTCCGAATCCCTGCTAACGGAGAGGCAATAAAAAAAATTCCGAACAACAACGGAGCGCTCAACTTCTTAAGTTTAGCCAGCGGGATTGTCGCTGACATGAGAGGGGATCTCTATATCACCGAGCAGTCTGATGAAAGCGTAAAGAAGCTCGATCCCAAGGGTCACATCTTGCTCTCCTTTGGATCAGACGGTGACGGCCCAGGGCAGTTTGATGAACCATCTGGAGTTGGA
>JBMYWX010000184.1:0-4302 GCA_049607825.1 Nitrospirales bacterium | reverse complement strand
CGTGGCCATATTTTTATTGCCGACTCCGACAATCATCGAGTTCAAATGCTACAGGTGACTGGAAGCAAGAAAAATCCTATGTCTGTGGTCACACAATCTCCCCCAATAATTGAGTTTGATAAATTTATGAACGCCGAAACAGGTATCACTGACCTTGTGTTGACTGATCAGCAAGGACTCTTTCTCCTCTCTCATGGGAAAGATCGTATTTTGCGCGTTGACTCCACGACTCAGGTCTTTGGCAAGAGCGGGAGCCAGCCAGGACAATTTGATGAACCGCGGGCGTTGGCTGCAACGAATGATGGCTCCCTACTTGTTGCCGATACCGGCAATGATCGAATCCAAATTCTTGGCACTGACGGCTCACCAGTCTACCAATTTGGGAAATCTGGAAACAAAACAGGTCAATTCGATGAACCACAGGGAATAGCGATGGGTCACAACAATCTTATCTATGTTGCGGATACAGAAAACCATCGCGTTCAAATCTTTAATAAAGAAGCTATCTTTTTAAGTGCCTTTGGTCAAGAAAGCCAAAAGATTACACAAAAAACACCCGAGCATGGAAAGTTTGATAGTCCGACTGCCTTAGCAATCAATTCTGAGAATCACATCTACGTGCTGGATTCAAAGAATCATCGTGTACAAGAATTCACTGAGGAAGGTCAATTTATTAGGCAGATTGGGAAGCAGGGACAGAAATCAGGACAATTCTTGAACCCTGTTGATATCGCGATCGATGAAAATGATTATCTGTATGTCGCAGACCAGGGCAATAAACGCGTTCAAATTTTTAGCCCAAATGGAAAACTGGTCTTCTTATTCGGAGCGTCAGCAGTCAGAAAGGTATTAGGTTTGTCATTTTCGTTTGGCACATCGAAAGAAGCTCACCCAGCGAAATTCAATAAAGTATCAGCCGTAACTGCTGCCAAAGGAAAACTCTATGTAGCCGATCACGCATCCAAGACTGTTCAAGTCTTTCGATTTTACCCCTCAGGCCTCGTAAAGGAAGAACGTCTATATGTGATCAAGTCGGTCTTTCCTCCACAAGAATCTGACAATGATCCCTTTACCGTCGCGAATGAAGCTGCCCAAAGTCAGGCGCTCTCGGAGTTGGGCGTTCAGACAGGTCTATCGATAGAACAGTTGCAAGAAGTATCCAAGCTCGAAGGGGTCGAGACCCTCTCAACTGGTGCGATTCAAGTCACAATCAGCGTGCCTAAGAAACTGATCCAACAAGGGCGCACGAAACCGCAGGCTCTCCCTCAACAAGAAAAGAGTCCAGAGACAGAAGAGTTTATCTTGCAATAACAGAAAAGGCATACACACATTCACTGTAACCATGACGAGGACGGAAATGAAGAATGAATCATTCCAGAGAATTGCAACCCCTCTTGCATTAATCGCCATTCTTGTATGTACCAGCTGCAGTTCCTTGAATAATCAGTTCAACAAGGCTCTGTCCAAAATGAGTTTAGGAGGCAGTGATGCTTATACAGAAGGAAAGAGTTACCTTGATGCTCAAGCCTATGATCAGGCTGTTCAGAAATTCGAACTCGCGCTCAAAGACAAGCCTGGGAATAAAGACATTCAGGCTTATCTGGAGAAAGCAAAGTCCCATGCAGCACAGGGACATTTCAAAAGAGGTGAAACGCTTTCAGAAAAAGACGAATTGAGCGGTGCTCTTATAGCATTTGAAAAAGCCAAGACGTACCAACCCAATAATCAATTATTTAGCAATCGTTATACCCAAGAGAGAAAAAAGTACGATCTTGTGAAGGTTAAAATGACCGAAGTCGAGAACAAAACAAGAGAGTCTAATCAATGGGAACAGGGCATTACCACGCTTCAATCCATGACTCGATACGAATCTTCTTTTCCTGAACTTCACACCAGAATCCGAACCTTACAACAACAAGGAGCTCACTATTACGAAGCTCGATCTGATGATAAATTATCGAAGCGGGACTTTGAAGGCTCATCAAAAGAAATTCAACAAGCTGCACAGCTTTCGAATGACACAAACATTTCTAAGAAAAACACCGCACGACACCATCTTCTACTCTCCCGGCAGGCATGGGACACAAAGAAATACTCATTAGCGTATGAAGAGATTCTCAAAGGACTGGAGTTCGAACCGAACCAGCCCGAATTCATGCAACATCAAAATCAGCTTATTGAACAATGGGTTGATGTGATGTACAACGAAGCCGTTCAAGCGCAAAATATTGGGAACCCAGTAGTTGCGAAAGCTCGCTTACGACGCATATCGCAGTTAAGGCCTGGATATTTAAATGTGGAAGAATTACTCGCGGACATCGGAGGTGGCCTGAATGCCACCTATTACACGAAGGCCGATGCATTTCTGCAAGAAGACGATCGTTCGAAACTTGGACTCGCGTTGGCTAATTATCTTTTGGTTCGGGAACAGCACGACCCTCAGTTCGCCGATGTCGAAGAAAAGATTACCATGACCAAACGCATGTTGCTCGATGACGTGCAACTAAGAATCGCCGTTCACTTCGGCAACAAATCCTCTGAACCGGGTGCAGGAGGTATGGTCTACAATCGAATACTTGATCGATTACGAAATTCAAAGGAAATTAAAAATCTGGCTTTGATCGAACGCGAAGCGATTGACAAAATTTTACAAGAACAAGCCTTGGGGCAGGGATTCTTAGACCCATCCACAAGTCCACAAGTCAAGAAAATTAAAGGGGCTCATGCCGGCCTTTTTGGAGATGTCATCCGTGCCAAGGTCCAAGAATCTGGCCGAGATCAACCGACCTTTGGAAGTTCAACCTATGTGAGTGGTACGCAATACATTCCCAATCCAGACTATGCACCAAGACGACAAGAAGTGGCTAATGCTCAACAATCATTTCTTATGGCTAAGCAGGAGTTGGGAAATGCAGAGGTGCAGTCAAAACAAAGTCAGGCAGATATGATAAGTAAACAGCAACGATTTAATCAAAGTGGCAATACATCAAGTAACAAGATGCTGGCCATTGGGAGCATTCTCCAAGGATTAGGTTCCAAAGCAGACTTGAGTGGAGCAAGAGATAGAGTAAGAAGTGCAGAATCTCGCCTGCAGGCTGCACAGGCGGATCTCGCGATTACTCCAGAGACAATAGAAAAAGAAATCGAAGATACTTTTCGGTATCCCATTTACGACTTGACCCTTGACGGGGAGGTCGTACTAGCCTATCGACTCGTGAATTACACCACAGCTGAAGTTGGTGCTTCTCGTACGATCACAAAGTCTGGCGCAAAGAACGATCGATACATTCAAGGTGATCCTGGAAAAGGAGTGCCCAGCGATGCCAATGACTTACCAACGAAAGATGAGTTCCTTCAAGGCCTCTTAACCGAAGCTATAGAAGGAGCGGCCCAAGCCATTGAGTCTGAAATGGCGAGCTATGCAGAGAACTATTATCAAAAGGGGCTAAAAGCTGAAGAACATGGTCTAGAGGAAGACGCCATTGAGAACTATATTCGGTATATCTACTCCGCCTCTAATCTTGGCGATACCAATGTACAACATGCTAACCAGTATATTTATGACAAGATGGGAGTCTTAGTTATTCGAAGAAAAACATAACAAGGCTCCTTAACATCTAACCATTTACTATATGTCGCACGACAGTCATCCAAAATATTAATGTATATCCACTCACTAAACCGCAAAAATAGTCATTTCAGAGTTCGAATACTGACTGGCATAATCTTGCTCGCTCTACAAGCCTTCATTCCGGGAACTGGACATGCAATTGTCGAAGACAGACCTGGCGACTTTACGAATCAGAACATCGAACGCCACCTCAACACAATTTTAAAAGAATTACCTGTCTATAATCCGTCAACCAAGACAGTTACTCCTAACCAACCTCCATCACGAACATTACAACAAGCGATAGCAGCACTTGAAGCCGAATGGAAGAAAGTCTATAACGCCAGTGACTTACACGACTTAATTCCTCCAACACGCACACCAGTTCTTCAACGCTGCGATCAATTAAAAAATGTATTTACTGGACCGACCGCACGTGTGTCAGATCTCGAGTTAGAGAGACTGAAACTGACACAACGAGAAATATATGTAGATAGCGCTCGCAAGCAAGTCACGTTGCGGAATTGGCAAACATTCGTGGGTGAGATGGGGAACCTACTCAAACAATCATACGATGCCTTCAAAAAAGCAACTTCTCCTTCTTCCCTAAAGTCCGTCGGGAAAATGCTGAAATCCATGATCAAAAAATTAGCGAAACGGGCTCGCTCAGCTAAAATCAGTAATCCAGCGGG